>JAKSUR010000001.1 GCA_024408765.1 bacterium
TTTTATACGCTCAATTTTTACATTTTTACCAAATTTTTTTAATAATTCTTCCTTATTCATAATTATAATTATATATATATTGACTTATAATTAGTACTGCATTATAATAATTGATATAGATAATTATAATTAGTAGTTAAAGGTACAAATGGGATATCTAATCAAAAATAAAAAGTTTAAAAAAATTTATAAATATGTTGAAGAAGCATATAATATGAGTTATGTGCTCAGGAATTTTTGTCAATCTAATAGTTTCTCCGAAGATTTATGTCATGTTTCATCTTCGGTAGAGTTTATAAATAAAAAATTAGATTTAATATATTCGGAGCTGTTAAATGTTCGATTTTGATGTAGTTTGTAGGGTGCAATTTTTTGCACTTAAATTCGGTTGGGTTTCACTACGGATTATTACAAATTTGCAATAATTTATGCTATAATTCGGCTATGGATAACAAAGTTTTATACATAATTGCAGGTGCGAACGGTAGTGGTAAAAGTACATTGGCAAGTGAGCTGTTACCGGCTGAGAATCTGGAATTTCTTAATGCTGATGATATAGCGAAAGAAATCTGCCCTGAAAAAATTGAAAGTGTAAAAATTAAAGCCGGCAAAATCGTATTAGAAAAATTAGAAACTTTGCTCAATAAACAAAAATCTTTTGCAATAGAAACAACTTTATCAGGTAAAAATCATATTAAAACAATAGAAAAAGCGAAAAAGCTCGGATATAAAGTTGTTTTAATATATTCTTATTTGAATAACCCTACTCTTTGTGAAAACAGAATAAAAATTCGTGTTATGAATGGTGGACATAATATTCCGAAAGAAGATATTATACGCAGATTTTATCGTAGCAAAGATAATTTTATAAATATATATAAAAATCTTGTTGACGAATGGAATATTTTTTATAACGGTTCATCAGAATACATCTTGGTTGCACAATCGTTAAACGAGACTATAGAAATTTTTAGCGAAGACTTGTATAATGAGTTTATGAAGGATTATGAATAATGACAGAAATTTCAGAAAAAATATTAAAACTTGGTAATAGGGCAATCAAAAAAGCTCAAGAAAATAATCGAAAAAACGGAATTCCTAATGTTTATTGCATAAACGGAAAAATTGTTTTTGAATTACCAAACGGTGAAATTTCAACCCGATATAATTTTTCATAATTTTTTGTCAATTTCCCTGTTGTAAATTATCAAATCGAGTGTTAATATACAAACTTGCTTTTTTGTGGGTTTAAGCGACCTGTGAGCAGAGAAAGTAGGGTATGCTTTAGCATACCGAAATTATACCTTTATTTCGGTAGTTTGTAGGGTGCAATTTTTTGCACCACACTTTTTTGAATACTCCTCCTTAAAGAGGGTAGATCATGCCTGCCATCCTGCCTTCTTGCCATTCAAACTTCTTAACTTCCAAACTACCCAGCTACCCAGCTACCCAGCTGCTTTCCTGCCTTCCGTAAGCTTGTAAGGTGCAAAAAATTGCACCCTACTAACTCTTGCCTAGCTGCTCAACTACCCTCCTGCCTTCCGTAAGCTTGTAAGGTGCGAAAAATCGCATCATACTTACTAAGAAATTTCTGTTTTACCTTGATGTTTTAAATCAGTTCATTGATTATGCACAGAATTTTTGATAAAATTAGCCTATTAATAAAGTTAAGCAGATTAAAAATTTATAGTATCAAAAATGAATAAAGGTTTGCGGTTTGGGTTATTGTAGTTATTGGAATAAATCGTCAGATGTAAATATAAAATATCATGATGATGAGTGGGGTGTGCCACTTTGGAATGACAGAGGTCAGTTTGAATATCTTATGCTTGAGGTTATGCAATGCGGTTTGAATTGGGATTTAGTGATAAATAAACGTGAAATTTTTAGAAAGTGTTTTGATAATTTTGATTACGATTTAATCTCAAAATATACAGAAAAAGATATTGAAAGAATAATGCAGACAGAAGGAATGATTAAATCCGAGAAAAAAATCAGAGCAGTTATTCATAATGCAATATGCTTTCAAAAAATCAGAAAAGAATACGGAAGTTTTTGTAGCTATATTTGGCAGTTTTCAGGAAATAAAACAATTTTATACAATAAACACGAAATCGGCTATATTCCTTCAAGCAATGGTTTGTCAGATAAAATAGCAAATGATTTAAAAAAGCATGGTTTTATGTTTTTAGGCACAATTACAATATATTCACATCTTCAAGCGGTCGGGATTATAAACGACCACGGCAAAGATTGTCCAAGATATAAATATATAAACGCAAATTATCCGACTATCAAAAAACACAGATATTTAGAAAAAAATGTACATAAATTTTAAGTTATTATTAGCATTAAACAGATGATATTTTTGATTGAAGATTCATTGCGGAATCTTCGTATCCGGCTCTCCCCATCAGTGCATAAGTATAATTTTTCGCCTGTTCTACTCCCGGTTGATTGAATGTGTCAATATTATACAATTCTCCTGCAATTGCCGTTTGAACTTCCAGCATATACATAAGTTCTGCAATATTGTATTCATCCACTTTATCGATAAAAATTGTCATTGCAGGTCTGCTATGGTCTGCTAATGTAACTTTTGTCGAATCCGCTTCGGCATTAATTAAATCATTAATTGTTTTTCCGCCCAAATAACCAATTCCCGTATATTCAAATATTTTAGGTATTTCAAGGGTATTATCAAAATTTTCTACTCGTATAAATGTTATTAACTTATTATTAGGCCCTTCATTATAAAGTTGAAGTTGTGAATGTTGGTCAGTTGCCCCCAAAGCTTTTACGGGAGTTGTTCCTACATTGACTTTTTCACCGTTTTTATTACATTCTTTGCCCAAAGATTCCGCCCAAAGCTGAACATACCAGTCTGAAATATATCTGAGTCTGCTTGAATAAGGCATCATGACAGAAATATCTTTGCCAAGTTTTGTATCAGCCAAATAATTTATCAAAGCTCCCTGTGCGGCTATATTTTCAAAAATATCTGTATTTTTCAATGCCAAATCCATGTCTTTAATACCGCTCATAATCTTGTCAATATCAAGACCGACAAGAGCAAAAGGTAAAAGACCGACTGCTGAAAAAACTGAAAATCTGCCACCTACATCATCAGGTATGACAAATGTTTTATAACCTTCTTGATCGGCAAGTTGTCTTAATACACCGATTTTTTGGTCTGTTGTTACAACAATATTTTTCCTATAATCATCATCAAGTTCTTTTTCAAGCATATCTTTAATAATCATATACTGTGACATTGTTTCGGCTGTCGAACCCGATTTTGTTATAACATTGACGAGGGTCTTTTTTAAATCCAAAATATCCAATAAACCTTTAATGCTGTCAGGGTCAATATTATCCAGAAAAAATATTCTCGGGTAATTATTTCTTTGTTCTTTTGAACATAAATTCCAGTATGGTTTTAAAAGAGCCTCTGTTACGGCAATTCCTCCCAAAGCCGAACCACCGATTCCGAGTACAAGAATATTTTCAAAACGACCTTCTACCATAGATGCAAATTCTTTTACATACCAAACTGTTTCTTCACTATATCCGAGATTCATCCATTGTAACCATTGTCCCGGTTTATCTTTGCGTTGGTTTAAGTCGATTATAATATCTTTAATTCGATTTTTGTATTCCAAAAATTCGTTTTCTAAATTCAGACCGTTTTTTTCGCCAATAACGAGAGAACTTACATTTTTATAATCTAATTTTATCATTTTCTTGTACTTTCTTAAAATAATTGTACTATTAATAATTCTTTTTACAAATATATTTTATATTCTTGTTTTTATTTTACCTTCTTTTGCTCTCTTTTTGCGTCGCATTAAATCGACAAAAGCTTCCAATCTGGTTATATAACCGGCTCTTCCTGTCTGTTCGTCCATAATTAATGCCAAAAGCGGTATATCGTGTTCACTTCTTATTGTAGGAAAGATATTTTGCGACATGATTTCAGGCATGCAAGTAAAAGGTGATATGTGAATAATCCCGTCTTTGCCTTTATAATCGGCAAATACCACATCAGAAATGCATTCCAATGAATCTCCTCCTATATCACGAATCAAATATGGTTTTGCCATTCTTTCCGCTCTTTGAAGATGAGTTTCTTTGTTTTGAAATGCTTTCGGAATTATAGCGTCTTTTAAAAAGCTCCCGACGGTTAAGCTTCTTCGGGTTTGTACTCCCATTCTTCCAAGCTCTCTTTCTATATATTGATTTGAGAATTCGTCATTTACAAGATAAATTTCGCCTGTTAAATCAACATATAAAACTTCTTTGTTCTCATCAATTTCTGTCTTTTCAATTTCTTTTAAAGCAAGTTCATAAGCTTTTTTTAATTGTGAAGTGCTGCCTGCTTTATCAATAAGGTTTAAAGCTTTTTTATAATTTTTTTCAGCATCTCCAAAACGAACTTCTCTTGCTCTGTAATAAGACAATGCACTGTTTAAATCATCTATTGCAAAGATTTTACGAATAGTTATGTTCATTGCTCGCATTATCAAAATCGGGTCATTTTTACCGGAAAGATTTTTTAAAAATTTATATAACCCTTTAATTCCGTCATAAAGTGACAGTTCAATGTAATTTGCATTATAACCTAAATCCTTAAGAGTGCTGTAAATATTATTTCCGTATTCACCGAGTCTGCATATACCAGGTGACGTAATCATTGCTACATAATCAGCCCCGCCTTCAATTGCTTCAATAAAATTACCTAAAATAAGTTTGTATGGTAAACAAATAGCTTCAGGAGAATTTTTTGTTCCGATTGACAATGTTTTTTTACTTGTATATGGTTCTACATAAGGTTCAACACCTATTTTCCTTAATCCTGCAGACCATGCAATTGATATTGTACCCATGTGAGGAAATGCGACTTTTATTTTTTTTGACTTATTTTTTTGCATTTTATTATTCCTTTTTAATTTATACTCCCAATGGAGTTTCCAGTGAATCTATTTTTACATCAATTCTATTTGGAAAACTGTGTTTTAAATTATTTACAAAATCATTTGTAGTTTTAACCCAAAAAATCGGTGAAGTTATAATTCTTGTACTGTATCCGTTATTTTCTTCCGGAAGTTTTATTAAGACCGGATCATCACCGTGATATTTTGCTAAAATATTTTTTAACTCAAATAATTCTTCATATTTCATTTCGTCTTTTAAACTAACTGTTACAATATTTGAATTATCAATAGATTTAACATTTTCGATTACAATACTAAGTTGTTCTTCTCCTCTGTGTTGAAGTCTGCCTGTTATAATAACTCTTGATTCCGGTTGTAAAATATCTGCATAATCAATAAGTTTTTTATAAAAACAAACGCAATCAACTTTTCCTGACAAATCTTCCAATGTCACAAATCTTAGAAACTTGGAAGGATCTTTTTTTGTCGGAATTTGTCTTGTGGCAGTTATAAGTCCGCATATAGTAACAATTTCATCTTCTTTAACATTATTTAATTCTGTTATTTTATGCGTTATAAGATAGGATAATTTATCTCTAATTGAAAATAACGGATGAGAAGTGACATAAAATCCCAAAAACTCTTTTTCATATTGCTGGAGTTCTTTATCCGTGTATTCTTCACTATCACCTAAAAGTTGATACTGTACATTTGAAAAATCATCTTCCATTCCTGCTGATGCAAACAAACTTACTTGTCCCATAGCTCTGTCTTTAGCTTCTTTGGAAGTTACATCCAAAATATGTTCAATATTTTCAAAAAGCTGTTTTCTGCTCTTTTCGATATTAGAAAAAGCACCGGCTTTTATTAGACCTTCTAAAGATTTTTTATTAACATATTTTGCATCAACTCTTTTACAAAAATCAAATATGCTTGTAAAATCTCCGTTTTCTTCTCTTTCTTTTATTACAGATTCGCAAACCGGTTCGCCAACCCCCTTTATGGCAGCCATTCCGAATCTGATATTATCACCGTCAGGTGAGTATTCCAAAAAAGATTTATTTATATCTGGCGGTAATACTTTTATGCCATATCTGTTTGCTTCTTCAATATAAAGCTGGGTTTGGTCTTTGTTATCAGATACGCTTGAAAGCAATGCAGACAAGTATTCAACAGGGTAATGACATTTTAAATAAGCGGTTTGATAAGCAACAAAAGCATAAGCTGCCGAATGTGATCTGTTAAAACAATATGAAGCAAAATTCAAAATTTGGTCAAAAAGTTTTTCTGCATCTTCTTTTTTCATCTCATGTTTAGCAGAAGCTTCAATAAACTTTCCTCTCTGTTCTTCCATTGTTTTCAGGTCTTTTTTACCCATCATACGACGAACTTGGTCTGCTTGCCCGAGTGAATAATCTGCAAGAACTTGAAAAACTTGCATAATTTGTTCTTGATATACAATCGTTCCGTAAGTATCCTTTAATACCGGTTCAAGCAAAGGGTGTGCATAAGTTATAGCTTGAAGTCCGTGTTTTCTGGCTACAAAATCGTCAACCATGCCTGAACCCAACGGCCCCGGACGGAAAAGTGCAACTAATGCACCTAAATCTTCAAAAACGTCAGGCTTTAGACGTTTAACAAGATTAATCATACCTTGTGATTCAAGTTGAAATACACCTACAGTTTCTCCACGAGTAAGCATTTTATATGTTTCAGCATCATCTAACGGTATATTGTTGATATCAACATCAATTCCTCGGTATTTTTTAACCATTTTGACGGTTTTTGTAATCATGGTAAGGTTTCTTAATCCTAAAAAATCCATTTTTAAAAGATCAAGAACTTCGGTCGCTTCGTGTTTGGGATATCCCGTTTGAACAATGCCGTCTTTTGAAGGTTGTACGGGTAAAATTGTATCTAAAGGTGCGTGTGATATTATAACTCCTGCTGCGTGTGTACCTGTACCGCATTTTAAGCCTTCTATTGCAACAGCCATATCTACCCAGCGTTGAAAACTGATTTCATTTCCTGTTTCGGGATTTGTAATTTTGTAATCATCATTATATAGCTGTTTAAATTCGGATGTTCCTTCCGCATTAATAATATCTCTTAACCATTCAGCTTTAGGATTTGTGGCTTTTGCCACATCAAGGGCAGGTTCAATTAAACCTGTAAGTTTATTTGCTTCAACAAAAGGAACTTGCAAAACTCTTCCGACTCCTTTAAATGCAGCCTTAGGTGCATAAGTTGAAAATGTTATAACTTGACAAACCTTATCTTCACCGTATTTTTGAATAACATAATCAATAACTTCACTTCTTCTGTCAATACAAAAGTCAATATCAATATCAGGCATGGTGAATCGTTCCGGATTCAAGAATCTTTCAAACAAAAGTTTGTGAAAAATGGGGTCAATATCGGTTATTTCAAGTGCATAAGCAACAACCGAACCGGCAGCAGAGCCTCTTCCGGGGCCAACCGGAATATCATGAACTTTTGCATAGTGTATAAAATCCCATGTAATTAAAAAATACGCAGGAAATCCCATTTGATTTATAACACCAAGTTCATATTTAGCACGTTCAATAATTTCCTGAGGAGCGGGGTCGCCATATCTTTTTTTCAGACCTTCCATCACCAAATGTTCAAGGTAAGTGGGTATTGTGTACCCTTCCGGAACTTCATAATGCGGAAGAGGTGCATTGTGGAGTTCGATTTCCACACTGCATTTCGAAGCAATTTCTTCTGTATTTTTGCAACATTCTTCAAATAATGAATCATCCATCCAAGAAAATGCTTTTCGCATTTCATCTTTTGATTTTACATAAAATTCATTATTGGGAAATGAAAATCTATTTGTATCATCTTTGTTAGCATTGGTTTGTAAACAAAGAAGTGTATCCTGTGCGTCGGCATCCTCTTTTTTAAGATAATGCGAATCATTTGTGATAATCATTTTTATATCAAGTTCTTTTGCTATCTTGATTAAATCAGGATTTGTTCTTTTTTGTTCTTCAAGTCCGTGGTCTTGAAGCTCAATATAATAATCATCACCGAATAAATCTTTGTAACGCTTAGCGACTTCTTTTGCCTTATCTTTTTCGCCTGCCGTAAGATTTTTTAAAACCTCTCCTCCAAGACATGCAGATGTACAAATTAAGCCTTCGGAATAATCTTTTAACAATTCAAAATTTATTCTCGGTTTGTAATAAAAACCTTCACACCAAGCTGTTGAAACTAATTTGATAAGATTTTTATAGCCTTTTGAATCTTTTGCTATAAGAATCAAGTGATATAAAGGATTGTGATGGCTGTCTTGTTTGTGAATATCACCGTCATGAACATAAAATTCGCAACCTATAAGAGGATTAATACCGGTTTTTTTAGCTAATTCATAAAATTCAATTGCAGAATACATTACACCATGATCCGTAATTGCAATTGCGGGAAGTTCATTTTGAACAGCATAATCTACAAGGTCATTAACCCTAATCATACCGTCTAAAAGTGAATACTCCGTATGAATGTGAAGTGGAATAAACTTAGCCATATTCCAACTCTAGCACAGATATTACTCGCATTCAATAAAACATGTTAAAAATTTTACAACGGGCAATAATCGCTATAAATTACACTTGACCAATTTTCAAAATAACTTATTTGGGTTAATGAGCCTGTTTTGATAAGAATTTTGTGTTGATTTTCCGGAGTTAGACCTAATGTATTAGCTAATGCCGATTGTATAATTTCGGGTGTTGCAACAATTATTATTCGATTGCCTTTGTTTTCTGTTATTAACTTTTTTATAGTTTTTACAACTCTTTTATTAAACACTAAAAGTGATTCACCATCTTTAGGAGTTTTAGAGAGTATTTCGAGCCCGTTTTCTTTGATTACATCACTATGTAAAAGTCCTTGCCATTCCCCATAGTTTCTTGGCATAAGTTCAATAACTTTTGGTTTTTGTTTAAATAATTTTGCTATGATTTGTGCGGATTGATTGCAACAAGCATTCGGACAAGAGTAAATGTTATCGTATGCAACCCCTCTGTTTTTCAGATATTCACAAACTTTTTCAAGTTCTTCTTCTCCGATATCATTGAGTTTGGGAGATTTCAATCCGTTCCCTATAATACCTGCCATTGAATGAACTGTTGCACCATGGGATATAAATGTGATTTTACATATACGCTTAAACATAAAGACCTCTGTCTTTATTATAACATATACATTTCTCTTTTGCAGTATTAAACAAAACTGAATGCAATGACTGCATCCATATTTACATGAAGCCAATCATAGTATTTTTCATTTTCACAAATGCCTTCGTAAGAATCTTCAAGATTACAAATCCTCGCATTTGTTAAATTAACACAAGAATCTTTATTGCAATCTTCACATTCGTAAACGCTTCCTATAATTTGGTAATGCTCAGTTAAAATTATAACTCTTGTTGAATCACTTTTTTCCATAATTTTTTTAAAATGTTTTGTTCTATCCATTGCTGATCTCCTGTATTTTATATACAAGATTACAAAACAATAAAAAATAATACATTACACGACTGACTATAACATCATGTCATTAAAATCGGCTGAATCATCATAATCAAACATGTGAATAAAAGTATAAAGTATTTTTGCCGCAAACCTTTTTGTTCCTATATCAAGCATTGTCCTAAGTACATCTCTGTTTCCAACTATATGATATGCTGTTCTGTTATTTGCTAAGTTATCATAAAAATTAGCTACATTTATTATTTGAGCAAATTCCGTAATGGTTTCGCTCGAGAGCCCTTGCGGATAACCTGAACCGTCATTATTTTCATGATGTTCTAATATTGCCTTGGCAATAGAATCTTCCAGCCCGAGTTTGTTTTTAATAAGGTCATATCCTAATATTGTATGGTCAGCTACAATAGTTTCATTTGTTGTTAAAAGAGGTGATTCATTTTCGATTTTCAGACAAAATTTTCCTATATCATGAACTAATCCTGCAAGTACAAGCTTTTCGATTATATCATTTGTATATTCAAGCTTTTTTGCAATTAACCCTGAAATTATTGCTACATTTAACGGATGACAAATTTCATATTCCCCTAAAAATCTTATTTGAGAACCTTTTTTTGAATTAAAAAGTTGTTTGAAAATGTCAGTCATCATTATATTTGACAGTTGATTCAATTTTGATATACCTTCCAAATAATAACCTTGATTCAATATATCCAGTGTTTTTTGCATAAAATACTTAATTTTTATTTGTAAATTTGAACTAAGTATATTATTTTTATTGGTAACAGTATCAAAATCTAATGGATCAAGTGTGTCAAATGTAAAAGAAGTTAATTTTTTAAGATTATTATTTTCTTTATCATCGGCATTTTCATTCTCTGTTTTATCTGTTAATATGTCACTCGTATATAATTTTGCATAGTTTTTAAGCATGATAAGCTTCCCCGGAGTTAAAACTTCGCCGGCAGGAAAAATTCTTATACTTGCTTCATTATACAAGTCAAATGGAAGTATTTTAAAATAACCAAGTTCTTTATGTTCAACAACTCTCATACCGTTAATTATAACAGTTGGGATTTTATAATACATACATTATTTGTTTTATTTTTTATCAACACGACGTTTTTCATGATAACTGTAGAATGCATATATCAATAATCCAATAATAAGCCAAATTATAAAATATAAAGCAGAAGTTGCTTTGGCGCTGAATTTGCAATACATTAATCCTGCACAGCTAAGAATACCAAATATAGGAAACCAAGGACAGAATGGAACTTTAAAAGGGCGTTCTCTGTTTGGTTCGGTTTTTCTGAGAATTAATACTGAAATACAAATTATTATAAACGATGTAAATGTACCAAAATTACACAATTCGGCAGAAATATTCAAATCCATAAACAATCCGCAAATTATAACGACCAAACCTGATAACCAAGTGATAATATGAGGTGTTCTAAACTTCTTGTGTATTCTCTTTAACGAACGAGGTAAAAAATTATCTCTGCTCATTGCAAATAAAATTCTGGTTGTTCCCAATTGATAGATTAACAGAACGGTTGTTAAAGCACACAATGCACCCACTGAAATTAATCCGGCATACCAGTGTATACCCACAAATCTCATAGCATGTGCAAGCGGTGCTTGCGTATCAATCAAATTAAACGGAATAATTCCTGTCAATACCAAGCCTGCGCATACATAAAGCACCGTGCATAAAATTAATGTACCTAAAATTGCAATAGGTAAATCTCTTTGCGGATTTTTAGTTTCTTCTGCCGCTGTCGATATTGCGTCAAATCCTATGTATGCAAAAAATATTACAAATGCACCTGTGAAAATACCTTCAATTCCGTTTGGTGCAAAAGGAGTCCAATTTTCCGGTCTTACATAAAAAGCACCTACAACTATAAATGAAAGTATTATAAACAAATTCACCCCAACCATAATAGTTGCGACTTTTGTAGATTCTTTAATGCCTTTTATTAATAAAATTGTTAATACCAGTACAATAAATATTGCAGGTAAATTAGCGGCAATAGGAATTTCCAAGCCGAACGGCAGATTTAAAAACGGCATTATACTATGCGGATCAGTTCCTTGCCTGTTACAGATTTCATACATAGAACGATAATCATTTCTGAGCCACAAAGGATAATTTATAACCCAAGCCGGCAAAACATGTTTAAATCCTTTGAGTAATTGTACCAAATAACCCGTCCAAGCACTTGCTACTGTTATGTTTCCTATTGCATATTCAAGCATAAGAATCCAGCCTACCATCCATGCCATAAATTCACCCATTGTAGCATAGGTATATGTATATGCACTTCCTGCAACAGGAATCATAGCAGCAATTTCAGAGTATGATAACGCTGAAAATACGCTTGCGAGTGCTGCAAGACACATTGAAATTATAACAGCCGAACCTGCTCCAAGTCCGTCTGTACTACCAACAATGGCTGAACCTATTATTGTAAAAATACCCGTTCCGACAACTGCACCGATGCCAATTATTATTAAATCAAAAACATTTAAAGTTTTCTTTAATTCAGAATTCGCTCCTTCGTCAATTAAAGACTGAGGAGATTTTTTTTCAGAGATATTTTGTATTAAAGTCTTAAATTTTTCCATGTTATTTTTCTATTTGTGATAATTCGGCTTTTCTATTTTTTCTATATCCGTATACTGCATATATTATTATACCCATTATAACCCAAACAAGAAATAATTCTGTTGACAAAATTGCAGAATCTCCTTTTGCAACAATCATTGAATAAGTCATTAATCCGCCGCAACAAAGTATACCAAGAATAGGAAATAATGGACAGAATGGAACTTTGAACGGTCGTTCTCTTTCAGGATCAATTTTTCTTAATATTAATATTGCAAGACATACAATTATGTATGATGTAAATGTTCCAAAGTTACAAAGAGAAGCTGCGACATTCAAATCTAACACCAAAGAACCAAGTATTCCAATAATTCCCACTGTAATTGTTAAAACATGCGGAGTATTGAATTTAGGATGAATTTTTTGAAAAACTTTCGGCAAAAAATTATCTCTGCTCATTGCATATAAAACTCTTGTTGAGGCCATGTGTAAAACCAATAAAACTGATGTTAAACCTGCTAATGAGCCTATTGAAATAAGTCCTGCCGCCCAATCCATACCAATAACTGACATTGCATAAGCCATTGGTGCTTTTAACAGCCCCTCCGGAATGGCTATACCGCTTGTCGGTTGCATACCTGTTAATATCAGTGCAACAAGAGTATAAACTATTGTCGTAATGATTAATGACCCGATAATTCCTATTGGTAAATCTTTTTGTGGGTTTTTACATTCTTCTGCCGCTGTTGCAAGTGCATCAAATCCTATATATGCAAAAAATATAATAAATGCACCCATTAATACGCCTTCAACTCCGTTTGGTGCAAATGGCGTCCAGTTTTCAGGTTTAACAAAAAATGCACCTGCAAGAACAAAAAGTGCTATAACTCCGAGTTTTACAACAACCATTATCCCTGCCATTTTTGCGGAATCTTTTGTTCCTTTTATTAAAATCAAAGTTGTTAATATAATCATGAAAATTGCGGGAAGATTTATACTAAAAGGAATCCCTGCAAAAGAAGGAATTATACTGTTATAATCAAGACCTTGTGTATTGCAATAATTTACGGCACTTCTGTAGTCATTAACCAACCAAATCGGGGGATTAACAATCCATGAAGGAAGTATAGAGGAAAACCCTTTTAGAAATTGTAAAAAATGATTTGTCCAGGCGCATGCAACCGCAATAAAACCAATTGCATATTCAAGCATAAGAATCCAGCCGATTAGCCATGCCATAAATTCACCGAGAGTGGCAAAAGTATACATATAAGCACCGCCTGCAACAGGTATCATTGTTGCAAACTCTGTATAACAAAGAGCAGAAAATACGCAAGCTATAGCTGCAATAATCATAGATAATATTAATGCAGGGCCGGCTCCATTTTCTCCGGCGGCTGCTACACCTACAATTGCGAAAATTCCCGAACCTATGATTGCACCGACACCTAAAAGTATCAAATCCCAAGCACCCAGTGTCTTTTCCAATCCACCTTTTTGTGCGTTTGAAATCGCTTCATCCAAATTTTTACGTTTTACTAAATTATTAAATATTGTCATTTTTTAATTTTTTATCCCAAATTACTGTTTACAAAGCGGAAATCCGAGTTTTTCACGTTGCTCAACATACAATTTTGCAACTGCAGAAGCCATTGTTCTGACTCTGTTAATAAAGTTAATCCGCTCGTCTTTTGAGATTACCCCTCTTGCGTCAAGTAAATTAAAAGTATGTGAACATTTTAAAACGTAGTCATACGCAGGTAAAACCAGTTCATTATTTATACAATTGTCTACTTCTTTTTGGTAGGCATCAAAAAGGGAAAATAATCTTTCTGCATCAGAACATTCAAAATTATATTTAGATTGTTCAATTTCGTTTTGAAGGTAAATTTCTCCGTATTTTAATGTGTTATTCCACATAATATCAAAAACAGATTCTTTGTTTTGGATATACATAGCGATTCTTTCAAGACCGTATGTGATTTCCAAAGCCACAGGTTTAACTTCTAATCCGCCAACTTGTTGGAAGTATGTAAATTGTGTGATTTCCATTCCGTCAAGCCAAACTTCCCAACCCACGCCGGCTGCACCCAGAGTCGGAGATTCCCAGTTATCCTCAACAAATCTTACATCGTGTTTTGAAAGGTCAATACCCATTGCTTCAAGACTTTTCAGATAAAGTTCCTGAGCATTATCAGGTGACGGCTTCAAGATAACTTGATATTGAAAATAATGTCCCAAACGATTAGGATTTTCACCATAACGAGCATCAGTAGGGCGTCTGCATGGTTCTACCATTGCTGTTTGCCACGGTTCAGGGCCCAATGCTCTTAAAAAAGTGGCAGGATTCATGGTTGAAGCACCTTTTTCGATATCGTACGGTTGTTGAATAATACATCCGTATTCAGACCAAAATCTTGAAAGGTTTAGAATCAAATCTTGAAAGTTTAATGCCATTTTATACTTCTCACTATATTGTAAAAATTACACTTTAAAAATTATACATATAAACAGCAGAAATGTAAAGAGGCGTTGTGGTTAAAGGATATAAAACGCACAGAAATTTATGTAAAGATAAGTTAATGGTTTTATAATCGTATTGTGTTGTGATATGATAAACATGTGGAGTGAGAGTATGAATCAACCCGATAAACATAACAAAAATAAAATGTTTGCAGATAGAATTATACTGTTTCAATATATTTTTGTATTTTTATTGGGATTTTTTATTATATATTTGTTTGCTATACAGGTATTAGATGTAAAGCATTTCAGAATTAAGGCGAAAAAGCAAAGACAAGCATATTCTTTTGTTATGAGGGGAAATATCTATGACAGAAACGGTATAAAGCTTGCGACAGATAATGTGCTTTATGATATTTTTGCAAGAAAAGCCGATTATGTTCATACTCCCGAAGAACTTGCCAAGTTGCTTGCACCTATTTTAAAAATATCTCAGATAAATTTAACTGAAAAATTAAAACAAGATACTCCAATGATTCTTATCAAAAAAAATGTAGACAGACAAACCAGAGATAAAATTGCAAAATTAAATCTTCGTGAAATTCCTATGGATAAAAAAAGCATAAGAACATATCCGCAAGGAACATTAGCGGCACATGTACTTGGATATTACAATTTTGATGCAGATATAGCGTCAGGAGTTGAGTATTCGGCAAAAGATAAGCTGGAAAATGTTACAAAAGGAGTTGATTTAGAAATCACGCCAAAAGGCAAAATTATTTATAATCTTTCTACAGATCCTGTTGCTGTTACAACTTCAATGAGAGGAAATGACATTACGCTTACAATAGATGCGGCAGTTCAGCATGTTTGCGAAAAAGCTTTGATGAGTTCTATTCAAAAATTTAATGCATTTAGAGGTGCTGTAATTGTTATGAAACCAAGAAACGGTGAAATTCTTGCTTATGCTGTATAGCCGTATTTTGATCCAAATAATTTTAAATCTGCCACCAGTTTTCAAACAAAAAACTGGACATTAACGGATGTATTTCCTCCGGGGTCTACATTCAAAACAATTACAGTTGCTTCTGCAATGGAATTAGGTAAAATCAACAGATATTCGACTATAAATGACACCGGAAAAATAAAAGTCGGTTGGTGGACTATTAAAAATTATGATTATGCAAGACATCCGAATCCCGGAGTAATTGATTTGGTATATTTATTTGAACATTCAAGTAATGTCGCATCGGTTATTGTTGCTCAAATGATGAATAAATTTGAATATCACGATATGTTAAAAAAATTCGGGTTTGGTGAAAGAACAGGAATTGATTTGTCAGGAGAATCTTCCGGTTTGTTAAAATCGCCTGCAAAATGGGATAGTGCAGACCATGCATCAATGGGCTACGGTTATGGTTCGTCTGTTACCGCAATTCAAATGGTATCTGCTGTTTCAGCAATTGCAAATGACGGAGTCAGAGTTACTCCGCATGTTATAAAATATTCTCCTGAAGAAGAAGCAATAAAAATCAAAAAAGTTCAAGTAATGACACCTGAACATGCAAGAATAATTACGGATTTGCTGACAGAAAGCATTAACAGAGGACATTCGCCAATCAAATCAGATTCATATAATATAGCCGCAAAAACTGGTACATCAATTAAGCCAAAAGAAAATGGTGCGGGGTATACTAACAAATTATACACTTCAATTGTAGGTTATATGCCTTCAAGTGATCCGCAAGTGTTAATATATGTAATCGTAGACTCTGCACAAGGCGGAGAAATTTGGGGAAATACTGTTGCCGCTCCAATTTTTAAAGAAATTTCAACACAGGTTGCACACATTTTAAGCTTACAACCTGATAAGGTGAAACTGTGATATAATTTATTATGTAGATAGAATGAGGGAAATATGAAGCTTAGAAATTTATTACAAGATGTTAATTATTTAGAAACAGTCAATTTAGAAGATATACTTGATGATGAGGTAAATGGAATTTCATATAATTCTAAAACAACTCAACAAGGTGATATCTTTATATGCATAATGGGCGAACACGTTGACGGACACGAATATGCAGAAGATGCACTATTAAATGGGGCTTTGGTTTGTGTAGTAGAAAGACGTTTGAGCATAAATGCACCGCAAATAATTGTTGAATCAGCAGAAGAATCTATTGCTTGCATTTCAAGTGCATTTTATGCAAACCCATCCTCTAAGGTTAATGTTATAGGTGTTACCGGTACAAATGGTAAAACAACAGTTTCACATCTTATACAAAAATTATATGAGAGGTTTAACCAAAAATGTGTTTTAATAGGTACTTTGGGATACAAATTCAAAAGTGAAGGTGGAAAATATCATAGCACAGGACATACAACACCACAAGCACCTGAATTACAAAGACTTTTATATTATGCTAATGAAAGATGCCATGATAATGTTGTAATGGAGGTTTCTTCACATTCTTTGGTGCAACATAGAGTTGATTATATTGACTTTAACGGAGCAGTATTCACTAACCTAACGCAAGATCATTTGGATTTTCATATTACAATGGAAAATTATTTTAGAGCAAAGTCTATTTTATTTGAAAATTTAGTATCAGGAGATTTTGCAGTAATAAATGCCGATGATGCTTATGCGGAAAGATTCAAAGAAGTAATTTCACCAAATGTAAATATTTATACCTATGGTATTGCTTCTAATGCTGATGTTCAGGCAAAAAATATTAAATTTAATAATGATGGTGCAAGTTTTACTTGTGCTGTGAAAGGTAAAGAATACAAAGTTAATATGCTTATGAACGGAATGTTTTCTGTATATAATGTTCTCGCTGCCACTGCTACGGCACTTGCATTAGGTTTTGATATAGAAAATTCTCTTAAAACTTTTGAGCAAATACGAGGTGTCGCCGGCAGATTTGAAATAATTGTAAATAAGCCGACTGTTATAGTAGATTATGCTCATACACCTGACGGATTGGAAAATGTTTTAAAAGCATCCAGAGAAATTACTCCTGATAATGGAAATTTGATTTGCTTATTTGGTTGCGGAGGGGACAGAGATGCTACAAAAAGACCTAAAATGGGTGAAATAGCCGAAAGACTTGCGGATAAAGTTATTGTCACAAGCGATAATCCTCGTTCGGAAAATCCGGAGCAAATTATTACGGATATTCTGGCAGGATTTAAAAGCACTTCAGAAGTGCTTGTAGTGCCGGACAGGGAACTTGCCATTAAAGAAGCATACAAACTTGCGAATGCAAATGATGTTGTTCTTGTTGCAGGCAAGGGTCATGAAGATTATCAAATTCTTGCCGATAAAACTATTCATTTTGATGATAGAGAGAAAGTGCGTGAAATTTTTATAGGTGATTAAGACAAAGGAATTAGTATGAGTTTTAAAACGCCATTAATAATAGAACAGCATATTCACGGTGCATTCGGAGTCGATTTTAATACTGTTGTAAATACAGGAGAAATTATTACTGTTGCGGATAAACTTTTAAAATGCGGTATTGGAGGGTTTTTCCCGACTCTTGTTACAGATTCGGTTCAGAACATCAAAAGACAAATAAAACTTATTAAAGAGGCATCTTTAATTTGTCCGAGAATAATTGGAATCCATTTGGAAGGTATCTTTATTAATCCGCAAAAAAAAGGTATACATAATATCGAGCATTTTATGCCTTTATTGGCGGAAAATTATAAACTTATTGAAGACGATTTTATAAAAATAGTTACGCTTGCTCCTGAGCTTGATGAAGATTTAATTGAGTATCTTAAAAATAAGAATGTAAAAGTTCAGGCGGGACATTGTGTTGGCGGTACGACAAATAATATTGACGGATTTACACACACATTTAATGCAATGACAGGAATCAGTCACAGAAATGAATCTACGGCATTATCATCACTTATAAATGATAATTTGTATTCCGAAATTATAGCAGACGGTGTTCATGTAAGTGACAACGCTTTAAAACTTTTTTTCAAGGCAAAACCTGATGATAAAGTGATTTTAGTGAGTGATGCACTGCCAATTACGGAAAGTAATTTGAAAGAAACAATATTTGCGGATTCAAAAATATATTATGACGGTATAAAAGCAATTTCAATTGACGGAACTATTGCAGGAAGTACGACTTTGCTTAATAAAATTGTCAAACGTCTGAGCTCGATTGGTTTAATGAAATCTCAATATATTGAAAATCCTTATTTATATCACAATTTATTTCAAAATGGTGAAATATTATGGGATGATAATTGGAATATTTCAAAAATTACTTACAAAGGACAGCAAATTTTATGACATGTTTTTTTAGAAACCAGTACGAAGCTTTATATAATTCAACAAAACCCTATCAATATGTAGGCGGAGAATATTTAACTTGTAACAAAGATTTTGATTCTGCAAGTATCAGATTTGCATTTGTTTTTCCCGATAAATATGAAATAGGGATAAGCAATCTTGGTGTCAGAATAATTTATGACAGAGTAAATTCTGTTGACAGATTTATGGCAGACAGAGCTTATGCACCTGAACCTGATTTTAAACCGGATTTTTTATATGGTGTTGAATCAAAAAGAGCGTTGAAAGATTTTGACGGGATAGGATTTTCTGTTCAATACGAACTTTCTTATCCTACAATTCTAAAAATGCTTGAAATGTCAGGGATTGGTGTTAAAAATTCCGAACGAAAAGATGATGAGCCGATTGTATTTGCGGGTGGCCCGTGTGCATTTAATCCGCTTCCGCTATCTGATTTTATTGATGTTTTTTGTATCGGCGACGGTGAAGAAATGATGGTCGAAGTTTGCGAAGTGCTTGAAAGAACAAAAGGAAAGCCAAGAAAAGACAGGATTGTCGAGCTTTGTCAAATTGAAGGTTGTTGGTCAAATGAAGTGTCGTTAAAACCCGTAAAAAAACGAATCTCGCCGCTTTTAAAAGAATATGCACCAAAGTTTTATCCGATACCTTTTTCAAATTCTGTTCAAGACAGAGCGGTTGTCGAAATACGAAGAGGTTGCGGAAGAATGTGCAGATTTTGTCAACCGGGGCATGTCACATTGCCGATTAGAGAGCGTTCGGCTGAAGATATTATTGATATTGCAAAAATGCTTGTAAAAAATACGGGTTATGATGAATACTCACTTCTATCGCTTTCGTCAAATGATTATTCAAATATTAAAGAGGTTATTAAAGAATTATCGGTTGATTTTGATGAGAAAAAAATATCTGTATCACTTCCAAGCCAAAGGATTGACGGATTTAATCTTGAACTTGCGGAATTAACTCAATCAGTCAGAAAATCTACAATAACACTTGCTCCCGAAGCAGGTAGTCAAAGATTAAGGAATGTTATTAAAAAGAATATTTCAGATGAACAAATAGTTAATACAGCACTTACTCTGTATGAAAACGGCTGGTCAAAATTAAAATTTTATTTTATTTGCGGACTTCCGACCGAAACTCTAAAAGACATGGATGAAATGGCGGAGCTATTAAGCAAAATTAAATACCTTGTAAAACAAATTAAAAAAGAAAAAGGATTAACGCACGGACTGGAAATAACTTGTACGCTTTCTATTTTTGTTCCGAAACCTTTTACTCCGTTTCAATGGTGTGGTCAAATGAATTTGGATATTGTAGAAGAACATATAAAATACTTGAAAGAAAAAACGAAACATATTAAAGGTTTAAAAATTAATTATCATGACAAATTTGTTTCTCAGATAGAAGCTGTTTTAACTCGTGGAGATAAAACTCTTTGTAATTATATTTATGCACTATATCAAAAGGGTTGTTATTTGGATGCTTGGGGCGAATATTTTGACAAAGATATATGGAAAACAACTGCCGAAGAATTTGGTTTCACACTAAAAAGCAAAGCAGAAAAAGAATTTGATTTAACCGAAAATTTGCCGTGGGATTTTATAGATGTCGGAATTAATAAAGAATGGTTACAAAGAGAATATGAGTTTGCAATGCTTCAAGGTTGTGAATTCAATTTGCAACCTACATGTGAACACAAGTGTGTTGATTGCGGTGTTTGCAAAAATTTGAGTACACATAAAGTGATTGCAAAAACTTATCAATTATCCTCAAAAGCTATTGAAATAAACGAAAAAAAAATAAAATCAGAAAAAATAGATCCAACAAGAGTTCATCCTGATGCGAATACACCTGTTTATAAATATAGGTTAAAAATCACAAAAAAAGGACTTTTAAGATATTTTTCACATCTTGATTGGCAAAATACTTTTCATAAAGCACTTGCCAGGACAGGGTTAAGAGTAGCCTACACGCTTGGTTTTAATCCTACAATGAAGGTTTCTATGGGAATTGCGTTACCGCTTTTTGCAGAAAGCGAAGGAGAATTTGTTGATATCGAATTATTTGATAAAATCTCTACAAACCAATTATCCGAGTTGATTAATAAGAATTTGCCTTATGGAGCAAAAATAATTTCCACAAAAGAAATAGAAAGACATTCTACTCCTATCGAAATTCTCGCACAATGGGCAGAATATAAAATTACTCCTTACAATAAATCAAATACACAAGAACTTTACAATAATGAAAAATTTGTGTATGATGTAGAAAAAGTTTTATCTTTGCCTGAAATTTTAATGACAAAGAAAAACAAAAAAGGTTTGGAAAAAACAACAGACATTAAAAAATCTATAGGTTCATACAGGTTTGAAAACGGAAGTCTGTTTATATACTTAAAAACAGGTCAAGGTTCTGAGATTCCTGCATTAAGAGCAGATAGTCTTATGGAATTAATTTCACCCGCTAAAATTTTTGAAGTGGTCAGATTAAGATTCCTTGACGAAAAATTGAGAGAATTATAAAAGTAAAGGATTTAATTATGAAAGAAACAAATGTACCCAACAAAATCATTATAGCTGAACGTGATAATATAGCAGCTGTTATGGAAAATGGTAAAGTATCAGAATTTTATGTTCATAGAGGCGAAATTATTTTGGGTGATGTTTATTTGGCACAAGTAGAAAATATTTTGCCGAGTATTGAAGCAGCATTTGTTAATGTCGGTTCGGATAAAATGGGCTTTTTACACGCACAAGATATTGTAGGAAAAGGTGCTTTGCAAGATAAATTAACACCTAAACAAAAACTTGTCGTACAAGTTGTCAAAGAACCAACCGGACACAAAGGGCCTCGTGTCACTACAGAAATTTCACTACCGGGAAGATTTTTGGTTTTAATGCCTAACGAAGCCGGAGTCAGTGTAAGTAAAAAAATTACTTCATCAAAGGAAAGAGCGAGATTAAAATCGGTTGTAAATCTTTTAAAACCGGTTGGTGTAGGTGTTATTATAAGAACCGAAGCAGAAAACCAGACGGAAGCGGATATTCAAGAGGATTTAGAAATTCTTTTGGAAAAATGGAATAATATCATAACTTCTGCCGAAAGCATGACTCCTCCTAATCTTTTATACAGAGATCAGGATTTATTATACAGAGTTATTCGAGAAGCTTGTAATGAATATACACAAGAAATTATTGTAGATACAGGATTTGCACTTAACAGAGTGCAAACTTTGCTTCAAAATTGGCACATGAACAAAAATATTAATGTAACTTTATACAAAGGCTCAGAACCGCTTTTAGTTGCAATGGATATTCACAAAGAAATTAAAGCAGCATTAAGTATGAAAGTAAATCTTCCGTCCGGCGGTTATTTGTTTATACAAACAACCGAAGCGCTTACTGTAATTGATGTTAACAGCGGTAAGTTTACAAATTCCGCAACCCAAGATGAAACTATTTTAAAAACAAATATTGAAGCCGTTCATGAAATCGCTCGTCAATTAAGGCTTAGAAATATCGGCGGTATGATTATTATTGACTTTATTGATATGACTACAAGAATGGACAAACTTGCAATGATGGAAGAACTTGAACTCGCAATGGAAGAAGACAAGGCTAAACCGCAAGTCGGACAACTATCGGATTTAGGACTTGTTGAAATGACACGTCACAGACAGGGACAAGCCGTAAGCGAAATATTTGCAAAAAAATGTCCGCATTGCCAAGGAAACGGCTATATAATGGAAGATATTAAATTTGCTTCTTCAACAGCAGAAGGTGAATACAGAGCGAAAGCCGCTAAGTTAAAACTTCCTATGAATAATAACAAACGTGGCAATAAATTTAATAAAAATAATAATCAAATGCCTGTTGAACAAAAACAAGAAATTATTGAGCAAGAAGAAAAACTTGATATAATTCAAAATCCATTAGTAGAAGCAAATACTGAAATTAAAGAAGTTATCGAGGAAAAAGAAACAAAAAAAAGAAAAGCAAGAAAACCTAAATTTGATAAAAATAAAGTAAAACAAGAAGTTAGTGATACTTCAATTGCGACAACCGTAGTAACAGAAGGTGCTGTAATAGAGCCGATTTTACCGGAAATTCCTCAAAAAAATGAGTCTGTTGAGGCGAAACCAATTGAAGAAGAAAAACCAAAAACTCAAACACGTTCTCGCAGACCAAACAGAAATACTCAAAAGAAATCAAGAACTACAAAAAAGAGTCAAAAAACAGATGAAGAATAAAATTTTTGCTATATTTATCATAATGTTGTTGTCTATGCCTCTTGGTGTGCAAGCGGCAAATGAGGTGCAAAAAATTGCACCACCTGTCCTTGAAGAAATTGAAGAGCCGTCGAATTCTATGGGTACGATTAATGAACAAGTGGTACAGCAGGAAGAAAGTATAAAAACGGATTCTTCTGTGATTCCTCATAAAGAACCGCTACAGAAACGCAAGTTGTTGAAACTGTTTTTGAAAGCTATGTTTGCGGTCGGAATATCTTCGCTCGCTTTGTATATCGGATTAACAATTTATAACAAAATTCGTGGTAATATGACAGAAAATTCTATAATCCAGAATTTTTCAGAAGCAAACACTTCTTTATCTGAACCAAATACAATTGAAGAAGCTGTTAAAAATTTCTTGGATAAGACAAATTGGAAATAATAATGCGTGAATTCGATTTTTATATAGTTCCGACACCAATTGGAAATATAGAGGACATAACATATAGAGCTGTTGAAGTTCTAAAATTCGTTGATTTTATTGCCTGCGAGGATACAAGAACAACTCAAAAGCTTTTAAATCATTACGATATTAAAACAAAATGCATTTCATATCATAAATACAATGAAAAAGAACGAATTGAATTTTTCCTGCAAGAATTGTCATCAGGTAAAAAAATTGCATTAGTTTCTGATGCGGGTACACCTATGATTTGCGATCCGGGTGCCGTAATTTTACCTGAACTTTTAAAAAACGGTTATAAAGTAACTTCTCTTCCCGGCGCAAGTGCAGTTTTAACTTTTCTTTCACAAGTACCGAGAGAAAATGAAGAATTTACTTTTGTAGGTTTCATTCCACGCAAAGAAAGCCAAATTAAGGATTTGGTGACAAAATACAATTCACAAAATCTTGTATTTTATGATTCACCTCAAAGAATTTTAAAAACTCTTGATATAATTAAAACTTGTCGCAATAATCCAAAGGTAGCTTTAGGGAGAGAATTAACGAAACTTTTTGAAGAAGTCGTTGCAGGAGGTGCGGAGGATATTTTGAAACATTTTAAAGACGGAATTAAGGGCGAAATTGTCTGCATGATTTATGCAGATAAAAATTCGGATAATTCTGAAATTATTTCAAAAATAAAAATGTTAAAAGAAAAAGGATATAAAGACAAAGATATTTCCATAATTCTTTCAACCTTGTATAATTATAATAAAAACGACATTTATTCAATTTCATTAAAAGAATAATGCAGATTCAAAATAATTATTTTTAAAAGTTCCTCATAACAATTTTGACTTTCTTTTTCTATTTTACTCTCAAGGTGTTGCACTTCTAATCCGACTAAGTCCTTGAATCGTTATGTAAACATTTGTAAAAATTAGCAATAAAAACCTAAAGTTTTTGACAAAATTGTCGATAACCTTAATACAAAGACAGGACAAAGGGTAATTATGGCAAGCTCATTTAATTTAAATACTTTTTTACAAGAGTATAAAAGTTATAACAATCAAGCATATACCGCTTATGAAAACGGTCAAAATGCAATGCTTGAGAGAGAAATTAAACAGGCAGAAGATGCTGTTCGTGAGAGCGGACTGCTTACGTTAACTTTGTCTGAAAAACTTGCAGAATTAGGCGTAGGAGAGCGAGTTCTTCAACAACTTGGTGATACTGCAATTAATATGTTGAAAGAAGTTGTTAATCCTATAACTGATTATTTGGAAACTTATGAAAATATTTTTGACCAATCAAGATATCATTCTGAAATTCAAGCTTATGCTAAACAAATGTTCTTTGCTCACCAAGCTTTAGCAGAAGAATCGCAAGACCATGTTGAAGGTCAAAACTTTGTTTATACTATGTAAATTCTCCTTATTTTCGCAATAAAAAGCCGACAGAAAAATATTTTTCTGTCGGCTTTCTCAATCTTAGACTTATCAAATTATAAAGCAGCTTTTGCAGCATCAACAACAATTTGAAAAGCCTCTTTGTCATTGACTGCAAGGTCGGCAAGCATCTTTCTGTTAACTTGAATATTAGCTTTTTTGCAAGCATTAACAAATCTTGAATAACTCATGCCTTGTTCTCTAACGGCCGCATTAATTCTAATAATCCAAAGGCGACGCATATTTCTCTTGGTAGCACGTCTGTCTCTGTAAGCATATTTCAAAGCTTTCATTACAGCGATATTAGCTACTTTAAAGATTCTGCTTCTTGCACCTTTGAAACCTTTAGCTAACTTTAATATTTTCTTGTGTCTGTTGCGACATACATTTCCACGTTTAATTCTCATTGTTCAACACTCCTATCTTGAATACTTCTTGTAAGGTAACTCTTTAGAAATCAATTTTTCGTGAGTTTCAGAAATCACTACATCTCCGAAAATCTTACGTTTTCTTGATTCTGATTTGTGTTGAAGCAAGTGTCCGATACCTGCATGTCGTCTTGTGATTTTACCGGTTGCAGTTACTTTATATCTTTTTGCTGCTGCACGGTGTGTTTTTAATTTTGGCATTTCATTCCTCCTGGGGTAAATATATTTGGTTGGAATATCCACCACAACACTTACGCCCTTTTTTTGTAATACAATTCCGAGCAAGGCATACCACAGCACTATACTTCGGCAAAGAAAGTTTAACACGGATATAAAATATCGTCAAGGAATAATAATAAAAAGTTACATCATTGTAAATTTTTATTTATATTTTGTAAATGTTCATGATAAAATTACCCTGAGAGGATTAGCAATGAAAATAGTAGAAGCAAGAGACGGGTTTATAAAAATAGAAACGGAGCAATCTGTAAAAATTTCTTCATTTGTAGAAGTTAAGGGTATTGAAAAACGCTATATAGCACAAGTTGTTAAAGTCAAAAATAACAGCATTGCAAATACGATTTATGCAAAGCTTCTGTTTGTATATGACGGTTCATTAAACAAATATGACAAAACCCTTCCAAGTACAGCATCAGAGGTTGTGCCGTTTGATTTCAGCATAATAAACAATTCCTTCAACATTACCTCTCCGATTGTCGCCGGTAAATTTATTCAAGACGGAAGTGATGTCATTATAGATAAAGATGAATTTCTTAAATCAACACTTATAAGTGTTGATACTCCGGAAGTAAATAACATAATAGTTTCAAACTTGGCGAAACAATTAAAACAATTAGGCAAAGTTCTTGTAATAGATATGCTTGGTATTATAAACGGCGATAAATTTGTTGCGGGACGAGATTTTAAGCTTCCTTTAAATAAAGCATCTTTGGAGTTTTTATACGAAGATTGCCTAAAAGATGCAACATCAGACAGCAAAGAAATGATAAAGGATATTTTTAAAGATTTATCTAACTATTCTGATGAAGTAGAATTTTTGCCATTCAATGTTTTAAAGACCATTGTTGATGATATGGTAGAAAAATCACATATTTTCAAACTTTTGGTACTTAAGAACAAGTTGGCTGTGTACGAAAGATTGGGTTATTTTGCTTCTGATAAAAAAGAAGCCGACAATATTTCAAATATATTGAAAAATGATTATGTTGTAATTGATTTATCAAAAGTTGATCCTATATTTCAAAACAGGTATTTAAGCGTTATTTATGCAGAACTTGGTAAATTGAATTTAAAAACAAATGTTTTTGTTGAAGCTTCTAATGCAATTAACAAAAAAAATATAAAAGAGATTTTATATTCGGAAAATGATACTAAATCAATTTTTATTACACATTCTAAGTTTAAATATTTAAGCGAGCTAAAAAAATTATTCAAAAATTATATTATAGAAAGCACTTTTGCAAATAAAGAACTGTTTAAAGTTTATACATTCTTCCTTAGTGTAATGGATTCAAAAAGCTATTTGATAGTCGGAGAAAATAGTAACTACATTCCGTTAATATCAAAAGTTGAAAAATATGATGTAGAGGTAAACTCAAATGTTACGGATTTGTCTGCAAAAGAAGTTATTAACTCGGATTATGACAATGAAATAACCGATGGGAGTGAAGAAGAATTTTGTAACGACACTTCTCTAACGGTTGTTCCGATTGAATCGGTCGAAGAAGAATCTGAAGAAGTTCAAATTATTGATGAATCTGATGAAAACGATTTGTTAACAGATGATGAAAAAAATATTCCTTTAGAATCAGAAAATGATGAAAGTGATGAAAGTGATAATGAATATCATACAAAAGTTGACAAAACTATGGATTCGGATAATGAAGGAAGCATGGGTATAATTGAAATTACTGATAATAATACAGTTGACATATCCGTTAGTAATGATGAAATTATAATTTCAAACGATAATATTGAAGAAGAATTTACAAATATTGAAGGAAATATTACAGAGGAAGTTTTACAAACAGAAACTGTTGAACAAACAGAAGAAATTTTAATACCTTCAAATCTAGAAGAAGATTATACGGAAACAAATGAATTGAATATTTATGAGGAAGAATCCGCTGTTGAAAATATAATTGAACAGGAACAATCCGAAATGCCGGAAGTAATGTCTCTTGAAGCAGATGATTCAGATGAAATAGTAGAACTTGACGTTTCTGATTTGGGTGATGACGACATTATTATAGATATTTCAGATGAAGATTCGGAAATACCTGAACAAATAAGTCGAAGAGAATTATCCCCTGAAGAATTAGATAAAGAAATTACAGAAGACGTTGATAAAGTTTTTACAACTATAAAAGATGATAGCATTTCTGATTCCGACTTAGATTTTATAGATGAATTGAATGATAGTGATTCTTTGTTGGAAAACGGTGAAGATGAAAATACAATGTTTAATTCTGATGACATGGAAATGCTTGATGAACTTACATCAGATGACGATAATGATAGCTTTTTAGAACCGTTAGAAGAAGTATCCGATGCTAAAAATACGGAAGATGATGAACATGAAGTTTTGCAAAAACGTGATACTTCAACTCCAATTGTTCCTGTGTATGATGCAGAGATTCCCGATGAGGACAAAATCGTGTCAGACCATGTCGAGCAGGGTGATAATGTGGTTCATGCGAAATATGGCACAGGTGTTGTTGAAAAAGTAATTAAATACGGAAACAAAACCTTACATTCAATAAACTTTGATAATGTCGGCAGACGTTTGCTTGATTTAGAAATAACAGAAGTTAAAAAAGCATAATATTTTGTTGTTTAAAACAGACTTAACAACCCCATCTTCTGTTGCGTTTAGCAAATTCAAGAATACATTTTTCAAGAGTTTCCTTGTTAAATTCAGGCCAAAATTCCGGAATGACAATAAATTCAGAGTAAGCAATCTGCCAAAGAAGATAATTTGAAATCCGCATTTCTCCACCGGTTCTAATAAGCAAATCCGGATCAGGAATAAATCTTGTATAAAGATGTTTTGAAATTGTTTCTTCGGTAATATTTTTTTCACCTGATTTAACAATCTCTTGAACAGCTTTTACTATTTCTGCACGAGAGCCGTAATTAAAAGCGATTTGCAAATTTACGCCTGTATTATTTTTCGTTGTTTCGACTGCATTGGCAAGAATTTTTTGCAATTTATCACTAAGTTTTGAAATATCACCGATAAATGATATTACTACATTATTTGAGTGCATTTCGTTTAATTCATTGTTAAGCGTATCTCCAAGCAAATCCATTAAAAAATTTACTTCTTCAGGTTTTCTGTTCCAATTTTCTGTCGAAAAAGCGTAAACAGTAAGATATTTTATCCCAAAATCATCACAGGCACGCATTGTTTTTTTGAGTGCATCAACTCCTTTTTTGTGACCTACTGCTGACGGCAAACCTCTTTTTTTAGCCCAGCGCCTGTTACCGTCCATTATTATTGCTATATGCTTTATATCACAATCTTTTACTATCTTTTTTATATCTTCCATAATTTACCTTAATAATTTTCCAACATCTTAAATATTTTAAAAATCGGGTTTTTTAATTTTTCAATGGTTTCATTTTCATCTAATTCAAGGGTTATAATCGGGATATCCTTTTCTATTCCTGCCCAAGTCCCAAAACTTCCCGGAGTCGGATAACCTATATTTTCTTCGACAGGATAGTTTATTATTTCAGAAATTTTTTCTGCAAGCTTTTTCCCGTCACCGCTTGCTCCACCGTCATAATTAACAACCTTGTATGGAGAATGAAGTGATAAAATTGCTTTTGGCTTATACTTATCAATCAATGAAATAACAAATTTTGTTTCTTCTTCAGATGACGGTAATTTCCCGCCATAATAATCACCAAGTTCACCTGATGTCCAATTTTTAGTCGGAAAATTTCTGTTTAAATCCACTCCATTCTTATTTGTACGTTTGTTATTTTCAAAACCGTACTTGTTTAAACAAGGCAACATCAACAAAGAAGTTTTATTGTTATTTTCAAAATACATTCTTATTAAATAATTTCCTTGCGGTTCATCTCCGTGAAAAACTCCAATTACAATTACCGAAGGATTTAATTTGTTTCCTAAAAGTTCAATTTCCATAAAATTCCTTACGGTTTAATAATTGCAACAACATAATCATCTGTAAAATATTTATTCGCACATTTGATTAAATCATCAGAAGTAACTTTTTTAATCCTATCAATAATTTCATCCTGATAAGAATAAGGAAAACCTGAAATTGAATAATAAGCCATCAAATTAGCTTGTTGAGAATTTGTTTCGGTTATAAACTGCTGTTTCCCTATCAAATTATTTTTTGCATTAAACAATTCTACATCAGAAACGGGGATTGTTTTAATTTTTGTAATTTCTTCATTAAAACCGTCAATTGAAGTTTTGATATTAGACGGTTCTGTTCCTATATAAATGCTAAATATTGCAGATTTTGCATGCGCTTCATAAGATGTTCTTACAGTATAAGCCAATCCTTTTTTCTCTCTGAGTTCTAAGAATAATCTTGAAGATAGACCGCTTGCACCCAAAATTATATTTAACAGCATTAATGAGGGATAATCTTTATCATTAATAGAACAAACATGCCAGCCTTGAATAATCTGGGCTTGTTCAGCATCTTCTTTTATTAGTTCTACACGTTCTTGGTTTATTTTTTGCGGAGCAGTTATTTCTGATTCGGCATTTACCGGTGCCGGTATATCATAAAAATATTTATTTAAGATATTCTCAGCATTATTAGAATCAATATCTCCAACAACCGTAAGAGTTTTTGCCGAATGATTTAATATTTCAAAATAAGAGTTTTTAATATCTTCAAACTTTACACTGTCGATTTTCTCAAGAATTGTAGTATAACTGCTTCCGTAAAAATGATTTTTATAAACGGTTTTTGTAAATAAATCAGACACTTTTACTTTTGCCGAATCTAATTCTGCAAGAAGTTCGCCCTTCAGTTTTATTCTTTCCTTTTCAAATTCTTCAAAGGTTGAATTTTTTATAATGTCTGTTAATACTGACAATGCTAGTTCAAAATCTTCATTAAGTGCTACAAAACGAAATCTTAAATAATCATATTTCATTTCTGTATAAAGCTCAATTGCGTTTTCATCCAATATAACAGAAAGTTCTTCTGATGAATATTTTTTAGTTCCCTTAAGAAGTAATCTTGTCATTAAGAGATATTCGCCTGAAATTTTTTCAGGTTTATTTATTGAAAAGTTCAATGAAAAAGCAATTCTTGGTGTATTTTTATTTGTTTTTACACAAACATTAATTCCGTTTTTAAGTTTAAATTCTCTCATAATGATACCCATTAAAGCACAAATACAACATTAAAACAATTAATTTTGGATAAGCTTTACCAAACCTTCTAATGCAAGAATATAGCTGTTTTCTCCGAATCCGGCTATAACTCCTTTACAAACACCTGAAAGCAGAGATGTATGCCTAAAATCTTCTCTTGCGTGAATATTTGTCATGTGAACTTCAATGGTCGGTATTTTAACTGCTGCAATCGCATCTCTTATAACCACGCTTGTATGAGTATAACCGCCTGCGTTTATAAGTATTCCGTCATAAACATTCAGTGCTTTTTGAATCTTTTCAACTATTTCGCCTTCAATATTGCTCTGATAAACATCTGTTTCGACTCCAAGCTCTTTGCCTTTTGCAATTACAGCTTCTTCAATCTCCTTAAGAGTTTTTCCGCCGTATTTTTCAGGTTCTCTTATTCCGAGCATGTTCAAATTTGCGCCATTAATTAACAGTATTTTCATATTTTCACCCATATATTGCTACTATACATTTATACCCATTTATTATACAATTATTATCGTAAATTACAAAATGTGAAGAGGAAGTATTTATGGATAATAAGCGTTGGTATGACAGTGATCCCATATTAAAGGAAGCACTTGAACTTCTCAGGTTGCAACCTGATGAAACTCAGAAAGAAGCTGCCGAATTTATGTTAAAACTGCAAGAACAGGTGGCTGCGGAAGTAATTGAGCACGTTTATGACATAATCAATACTTATCAAGGTAAAGGCAACCGTTGGTATGATAATGATCCAATGATGTTAAAAGGGGTTGAATTATTGAGGAATGCTCCTGCTACTGTTCAAAGAGTTGCGGCATTAAAACTTTTGCTTGCATTAGAAAGAAAAAGTTTTGAAGGAATTGAAGTGTAAATGAAAGATGTTCAAAATCAGTCTGATGATAGAGGAATAGAAATCCAAAAAGTCGGAATTAAGGGTTTGGAAATCCCTCTCACTATTCAAAGAAAAGATGATAATGACAAGGTTATTTATGCAACTGCAACGGCAGGTGTTACTTTGCCTGCTCATTACAAAGGTACTCACATGTCAAGATTCGTCGAGGTTTTGAATGAATACAGGTCAAGAAAAACACTGGGTGTTGACATAAAGGGTTGTGTTGAGGCTATTGTCAAAAAATTAGATGCAAAATGCGGGTGTTTAAAATTTGATTTCAAGTATTTTATAGAAAAAACTTCTCCGATAACAAAGGTTTCAGCACCAATGTGCTACGATTGTACATTTGAAGGTGTTTTGGATAATTATATGGAAGAAGATGAAGAATACAAGTTTTATTTGGGAATAAAAGTTCCTGTGACAACGCTTTGCCCTTGTTCAAAAGAAATATCGAATTATGGTGCTCATAATCAAAGGGCAATTGTATCTGTAAAAATTACATACCCTGAGGATGAGCATATATGGATTGAAGACTTGGTTTCAGATATTGAAAAATGTGCGTCATCGGAATTATATCCGCTTTTAAAGAGAGAAGATGAAAAATTTGTAACAGAGCATGCTTACGATAATCCTAAATTTGTTGAAGATGTTTTAAGAGATGTTGTTTTAACTTTAAGACAAAACGATATTATTGATTCATTTGAGGTTGAGTGTGAATCAATAGAAAGCATACATAATCATTCCGCATGGGCTTATCAGCAAGAAGGTTAATATTTTTCAATAATTGTATTTATGCCTTCTTTTGCTATTTTAAACAATTCCAACATTCTTTCATATTCGTAAGGTTCACCTTCTGATGTTGTTTGAAAATCAACAATCTTACCGCTTTTGGTTAGTATTACGTTAGAATCCACCTGTGCATTTGAATCTTCTTCATAGCATAAATCCAGTAATATTTCACCGTTAACAATACCGATTGATATTGCTGCAATTGGTTCAATAATTGGAGATTCATTTAGTTTTCCGTCTTTTATTAACTTATCAAATGCATCTTTTAAGGCAAGATAACCTCCGCAAATGCTTGCGGTTCTTGTTCCTCCGTCAGCTTGAATTACATCTGCATCAACAGTTATAGTCATTCCCGACATTTTTTTTAAGTCAACGCATGCTCTTAGGCTGCGTCCGATTAATCTTTGAATTTCGTGTGTTCTTCCTGAAACCTTATCGCGTTCACGTTTACAACGAGTATTTGTTGCAGACGGAAGCAGTGAATACTCAGCTGTTATCCAACCTCTTTCATCACTATCTTCCATCCATTTCGGTTTCTTTAAATCAACCGATGCTGTCACTATAACTTTTGTATCGCCAAATTCTACAAGCACAGAACCTAATGCGTGTTTTGTGAAATTGTGTGTAAATTTTATATCTCTAAGTTCATTTGCGCTTCTTCCGTCATATCTCATAAAAACCTCCGTTCGTAACTTTATATTAACATAGAATATTAAAAAAAAATAAATATTCACAAGTTATCTTATTTGAAAACATATAATTATAATATATAATCATAAGTGAGGAGGAAATAATGGAAAATCCGTTCAAAGATGTAAAATTTGGTGAAAATAAAGAAGAAATTTCTGATACTGAATCAGAAATAAATGATAAAGTTTCTTTGGAAGAATCAACAGAAACAGAAAATGAAAAAGAAGTGATTGAAGAAACACAAAATGAAGATGCCAAAAATGAGTGGCAAGACAAATACGAAAAACTTAATGACCAATACATAAGACTGGCCGCTGATTTTGATAATTTCAGAAAAAGACAGGCGCAAGAAAGAGAAAGCTTGCTAAAGTATGGTGCTGAAACTACGGTTATGAAGCTTTTAGAAGTTATTGATAACTTTGAAAGAGGATTGAAAGCAATAGAAACAGTTGAAGATTGCGAAAAAGTCAAAGAATGTTACAATCTGGCATATAAGAATTTTAATGATGTTTTGAGTAAAATAGGTGTTGAAGTTATAAAGGCTGAAGGTGAAGAATTTGACCCGAATTTACATGAGGCCGTTATGAGAACTCCAACGGAAGAAAAACCTGAAAATACAATTATTTCCGAGCTTCAAAAGGGTTATAAACTTGGTGACAAAGTTTTAAGACCAACTTTGGTTAATGTTGCTTCGGCTGATTAGAAATTTATAAGAAAATAGCATGGAAGATAAAAATGGCAGATTATTATGAAATATTGGGCGTTGACAGAAACGCAAGTAAGGATGAGATTAAAAGTGCATTTAGGAAAATGGCACGGAAATGGCATCCTGATATAAACAAAGCTCCCGAAGCCGAAGCTAAATTTAAAGAGCTTGGAAAAGCTTATGAAACATTAATGGATGATGAAAAGCGTTCAACATACGACAGATTTGGTGAGGACGGGCTTCAAAATGCCGGATTTAATACATCAGGCCCATTTGCGAACGGTTTTGGAGATTTGGAAGAAGTATTTAATTCTTTCTTTGGCGGCGGTTTTGGGTTTGGCGGTTCATCAAGACGTGATCCTAATGCACCTCAACGAGGAGATGATTTAAGACTGGATATAGAAATTGATTTTGAAGATGCTGTAAAAGGTATGACAAGAGAAATCAAAATTGATCACTTGGAGTTGTGTTCTACTTGCGGAGGCTCAGGTGCTAAAAATGGTACAAAGCCTAAAACTTGCGATGCTTGTGGAGGAAGAGGAAGTATACAGCAAACAACAAGGACTGTTTTAGGGCAATTTACGCAAATTGTTACATGTCCGCATTGCCATGGTAAAGGTACGGTAATTTCTGATCCTTGTCCGGATTGCAAAGGTCAAGGAAGAAAAGATGTTGAAAAGAAGTTGGAATTAAAAATTCCTGCCGGAGTTGATAACGGTTCAAAAATGCGTCTTTCTCATGAAGGTGATGCCGGTATTAATGGAGGTGTAGCAGGAGATTTATATATTGTTATCCATGTTAAACCGTCCGTATATTACAAACGTGACGGCATAAATGTTTATACGAAATTAGATATAACTCCGGCACAAGCTGTTTTAGGAGATACTGTAACTATTGAAACACTTGACGGAAATCGTGAAATCTCAATACCTGCCGGAATTCAAAACGGAGAAGCCGTAAAAATAAAAGGCGCAGGCATTCCCAGCTTATCAAAGTCTTCCGTGAGAGGGGAACATATTGTTATTGTAACAATTAAAACACCAACTCATATTTCAGGTGAAGAAAAGGCTCTTTATCAAAAATTATATGAAATTCAAACAAAGAAAAACAATTTCGTTAAAGAAAAAATAAAAGGTGTTTTTAAATAATACTATCTTGTGATAAAATCATTACAGTAAATAAGTTTGGAGATATATAGTGCGTAGGTTTTTAATTCTGTTCGGGATATTTTTAATGACTTCGATATCTGCGTTTGCGGCAAATATTCCAAAAGAAGTGGTCGAATATATAAAAACTAATGTTCCGAATGCGGATATCAGGTTTGACGGGATTATTGTTTTACCGGATAATACGGTTTATCTTCCTTTGTATCCGTCTTTGTTTTCTGATATTAATACACTTAAAATAAAAGAGTCGATTCCTGCTAATAAGAATTTGGCTAATCATCCTGATGTTTTAATTTTTAACAATGATTTTGTTCTTTTAAGAGTAATCCCAAAAGATGACGGAAGCAAAACGGTATTGCACATGCAAAACCCTCCGTTGGAAGTAAGAACAGGCTTATTGCCACAAGACATGCTCGTCCCATCAGGACTCATTATTCCTGAAAATTTAAAAGGAATTATTGGTAATCTTAATATTGATACTAAAAAAGAAGATGTAATCAAACATACAATTAAAGAAAGTTTTGAAGAATTCCTTTCGGATAGTGATAAAATACCGGCTCAAAGTCTTATTTCAGAGCTTAAAGGTAAAGTTGTATACATAACAACGAATTATTCTAAAAATATACAAGTTTTAGATCCTGCAAAATCGTTGCCAAATTATTCACTTGCGCAAAAATCTATTCCGATAAATGCTGTGCCTGTTCGTGACGGTAAATTTATTCTTGTAACATCATACGAACGCCCTTTCCTTGATGTCGTTTCAGTTGCGGATTCAAGGTTTATAAAACAAATTTCATTAGGCACAAATCCCGATGAAATCGTGGTTGACGAAGAAAATAAAAAAGCTTATGTAACGGCACCTCAAGCTTCTGTTATTTTTGTAATTGATCTTGATACAATGTCTGTTATGCAAAAAATCAGAATTAACGGATACTGTGAGAAATTGTTGCTTGCAGGCGATAAAATATTTTATGTTGACAAGATGAAAAGCGAAATTTGGGTTATTGAATGTAATAATGCTTATACTTTAAGAAATTTAGGAATTTTCCCGAGTATTTCGTCTGTTTTATATACGAATAATAAAGTTTATATTTCAAGCAGAACAAAAAGCCGAATTGCAATTGTCGATTATGAAACAGGCAGTTTGGAAAAAGAATTTACAATTTCCAACAAACCTGTTGCAATGCTTTTATATAATGATACAATTTATGTTCTTTGTGCACAAAATAACGTAATTCAAAAATTAAGTGCTACGGACGGAAGTTTGCTTGGCAAAATACAACTCGCAGAAAACGGATTTTCGTCAAGATTCAACAGAATTGAAGGTACATCACTTGCAATAACTGCAGATGTAAAGAAAAACAATTATTCAATAATTGATTTAAAAACAGGGCAATTAATTAAAACTTACTACGTTAATGTTCCTGTTAAAGACGTAAGAATTGCAAATAAAATTAAATTATTTGATTAAAACCGGTAAAAATGAACATATTGCTTGATGAAATAACAGAAAATACTCTGAAAGAGCTTGAAGTTACCCAAAAGGAATTTTGGAATATTTCAAGAAAAAGCGGTATTTTGATTAACATGTTTGTAAAAATGATGAATATTCAATCTGCACTTGAAATCGGAACTTCAAACGGATATTCGGGTATTTGGATTGCAAAAGCTCTTAAAAAAACCGGCGGTAAGTTAACAACAATAGAATATTTTGACAAAAGACAGTCCGTCGCAGTTAATAATTTTAAAAAATGCGGTGTAAATGATATTATAAGAACTTTACAAGGTATGGCAATCAGAGTGTTGCAAGCACTTAGCCCTGATGAAAAATTCGATTTTGTTTTTATTGATGCCAATAAAAGTGAATATGTTGATTATTTCAGATTGGTAAAACCACATTTAACTGACAAAGCCATTATAATAGCTGATAATATAACTTCGCACCCTGACAAAGTTCAGCCTTTCATTGACGCAATTGATAAAGATAATGATTTTCAGTATGAAATTGTTGAAATTGAAGGCGGTCAATTAATTGCATATAAAGGATAAAAAATGCGACTCATTTGAGCCGCATTTTTCAATTTGAAATTAAAAAAACTATTTTTCCAATTTCTTAATAGCAAGAACCAACCTTGATTTCTTTCTTGCAGCGGTATTTTTGTGTAAAATGCCTTTTGAAACAGCCTTATCACAAAGTTTATAAACATTTGAAATTGCTGAATTTAAAGCATCTTTATCTGCCTCTGTAGCCAATGATAAAGCTTTTTTAACAGCAGTTTTGATTGATGTTTTAAATGCTGCATTTCTTAATCTGTTTTTTTCTGCAATCAGAACTCTTTTCTTTGCTGATTTAATGTTTGCCATTTTATATTTCCTTTCACTATATCGATTGTTTTGTATGATTAATGACTTCACACAAAATAATCATTCACTTGAGGATAGTGAGCAATGCCATTGTAATACCAAAAAATATAAATGTAAAGTATTGAATAAGTTTAAAATAAAAAAGAGAACAACCAACGGTTGCTCTCTTTAAATATCAGAACTTATTTTTATTCTTCTGCAGAAGTTTCTTCTTCAACTTCTTCCTGTTGCAAATCTTCTTCGTCATAAGCCTGTTGATTCATTTCTTCTGCTATTTCTTCCTGAATTTCATCAGAATCAATTACGCTTTCTTCTTCTGTCTGTTCTTCATAGTCATAATTAGAAGCATTTTCATTTTCTTCATTTTCCATTTGTGTAACAGATTTTATATCGATTTTCCAGCCGGTTAATCTATGTGCAAGACGTACATTTTGACCTTCACGACCGATTGCAAGTGAAAGTTGATCATCAGGAACAACTACAAGTGCATCTTTTGTTTCTTCATCATCAGTCATTATATCGACAGAAACGACTCTTGCCGGAGAAATAGAATTAACTATATATTCAACAGGATCAGGCGACCAGCGAACGATATCAATTTTTTCATTTTTAAGTTCGCCTACAATTGTTTGAATTCTTGAACCTCTTGGGCCTATGCAAGCTCCGACCGAATCTACTTCGGGATCATTTGACCAAACGGCAATTTTTGTTCTAAATCCTGCTTCACGAGCAATTGATTTTATTTCAACAATTCCGTCTTCAATTTCAGGGACTTCAAGTTCAAACAGTTCTTTAACAATTTCAGCATGCGCATGTGAAACAATAACTTGCGGAAGCCTGTTTGTTTCTTTTACATTGAGTACAAATACTCTTATTCTGTTTCCTGGTTTATAGTATTCTCGCGGAATTTGTTCTTTTTGTGGCATAATTGCATCTGTTTTGCCAATATTTACTATGACATTTCTATTTTCTACTCTTTGAATAATACCGGTTGTTAAAGTACCTTTTTTCTCCAAAAATTCATTAAGAATATTGTTTCTTTCAGCATCTCTGATTCTTTGTGTAATAACTTGTTTAGCTGATTGAGCCGCAATTCTTCCGAATTGATCAGGAGTAACTTCTATTTTAACTTCATCATCCAATTCAACTTCATCATCAATTTCTTTTGCTTCTTCAAGTGAAATTTGAATATCAGGATCTTCTACCTCTTTTACAACAACTTTTGTTGAAAATACACCGATTTCACCTGTTTGTTCGTCTAAAATAGCTTCGATATTAGCGGCTTCTTTAACGTGCATGTGTTTTTTGTAAGCAGCTACCATAGCATCACAAAGAGATGCTATCAAAACCTCTTTTGATATTCCTCTTTCTCTTTCAAGCTCTTCGCAAGCTTCAAATAACGCAGTTCCGATTTTAATCATCTTGTAATTCTCCTTTTATTTGCTAATCAATATATAATTTTGCTGATTTAATTTTTTCTTTTGGAATTTTAAGTTCACATCCGTCATCAAATCTAAAAAACGTCAACCCTTCGTTGTCATCCCAATCAATAATCTCGCCTTTGAAAATGATTTCTGTTTCGCCTTCCATTGGTTCTTTAAGTTTTATACTGACTCTTCTGCCTTTAAAAATTAAAAATTCTTTATCTGATTTGAATTTTCTTTCAAGACCGGGAGAAGAAATTTCCAGATAATACTTAACAGGAATAAGCGTATCAAGAAAATCATTGAGGCTGTGAGTCATATTTTCGCAATCATCAAGTGTCACGTCTTTATCGTAAGAATAAATGTAAATTCTTACATACCATCGGTGATTTTCTTTGACAAATTCTATTTCAATCGGAATAAGATTATATCTCATTGCCGTGTTTTCGATAAGAGGTGTGATTTTTTCTAAAATCTCGTGTCTGTTTATTTCCTGCTTCATAACGCCCTTCACCTTAAAATAAAAAAGAACGGGGAAACCCTCGTTCTTTTTTCAAAGAAACCATTTACACTATGAAGTATATCAAATTTAATTCTTTTTGTAAACTTCTATATTAAGCTTTATGAAGATTTTATTAAATTTTACGCTCAGAGGATGCGGAAAAATCCAAAAAATGACAAAATTTTGCTATTAAATTTACAGAAAAATTACAATACATATTATTTATGCTAGAATATTGATATGCTTATAAATGAATAAAAGAGGTATAATATGACAGAAACAAAAGCTAAAGAATCGGTTTCGGCAAAAGAAACAATAAGACAAACAAGAATACAAAAGCTTGCAGAACTTGCAGATAAGGGAATCAATCCGTATCCATACGTTTTTGACAGAAATTCAAGCGCAAAAGAATTACAGGAAAAATATAAAGATTTACAAGCCGGAGAAGAAACGCAAGATACATATTCCGTTGCAGGAAGAGTTATGGCAATAAGAAATTCCGGCATGTTTATTGATTTGATGGATACAACAGGAAAAATTCAAATTTTTTCACACAAAGACAACATGTCCGAAGAAATGTTTAGAACACTTAAACTTGTTGATATCGGTGATATATTAGGTTTTCACGGAACAATCAGAAGAACTCCGAGAGGTGAATTATCAATTAAAGCAAAAGATTTTAAAATGCTTTCAAAATCACTTCTTCCGCTTCCTAACAAGCAAATAAGCGAAGAAAAAATGGAGCAATTAAAGTCATATCATAACATGTCAGATACAGAAACAAAGTACAGACAAAGATATCTGGATTTAATTGTCAATGAAAGCACAAGAGATACTTTGAGGAAAAGAAGTTTAATTGTACAAAAGGTTAGAGAATATTTGTTTAAACAAGGGTTTATAGAGGTCGAAACTCCTATGCTTCATACACAAGCATCGGGTGCTAATGCAAAACCTTTTATAACTCATCACAATGCTCTTGATATGGATTTGACACTCAGAATTGCACCTGAACTTCATTTAAAGAGGCTTATGGTTGGCGGTTTGAACGATAAAATTTTTGAATTATCAAGATGCTTTAGAAACGAAGGTATTGATACTCGTCATAACCCTGAGTTTACTATGATAGAGCTTTATCAATCATTTGTTGATTACAATGAAATGATGGCTTTAACAGAAAATCTTGTAGCCTATGTTGCACAAGAAGTTTTAGGTACAACAAAAATTAAATATGGCGATAATGAAATAGATTTGACTCCTCCGTGGGACAGAAAAACAATGCTGGGTTCAATTAAAGAATATACAGGTGTAGATTTTGGAGAATTCTTTACGGCAAAAGAAGCTTATGAAAAAGCAAAAGAACTTCATGCCGAGGTTGATGAGGAAATGAATTGGGGACAAATAGTTGAAGCCGTATTTGAAGCAAAAGTTGAACCGACATTGATTCAACCTGTTCATATAATAGATTATCCGAGAGAAATTTCTCCGCTTGCAAAAGTTCACAGAGATAATGACAGATTGACAGAACGCTTTGAAACCAGAGTCAACGGATGGGAAATTGCAAATGCTTTTTCAGAATTAACCGATCCGATTGACCAGCGTCACAGATTCGAGGCGCAGGCACTTGCAAAAGCAAACGGTGACGAAGAAGCAATGGAAATTGATGAAGATTATATTAACGCTTTGGAATACGGTCTTGCACCGACAGGCGGAATGGGAATGGGAATAGATAGACTTGTAATGCTGCTTACGGATTCTCAGACCATAAGAGATGTTATTGCGTTTCCTACTTTGAAAAAAATAGAAAATTAACAATATTGAGTTTGCGGTAAAATTAAAATTCTACCTGCAAACTCCGAACTACTGTTCATGATAATTTTTAAATAATAAAAATGCAAAAAACAATCGTTATTCCGAAAATTTAGAAAATCAGTATGAACATCCGTGAATACTTGATTTTCAAATTGTTCGGAATCTTACCCAAAAGCAAATGAAACCATAAGTTTGCAAGATCCTAAAATATGCCTCAAATTATGTCTTGACTATAAAACTGTTGTTTGTATCACACGACTATTTAGGATGACAGGCATGTAGTTATGCAGGGTTCAATTTTTTGCACCTTATTATTTAGTAATAATAGTTTTTTCTTATTAAATTTTATATTTTAATATAAAGTTCAAAACACCATTTACAAGAACATTAAAACCTCATTGGTCTAAACTGTATATAAGTGCCTATATTATTGACCATTATATTTTTTTTCTTCAAACACTCCGAGTCTGTATTCTTTGTCTTGTCTTAATTTTTGAATTTCATCTAATAAACTGATATATTTAGGATTAGCAATTTCATCTTTGGTAACAATCTTAATATCTTTGTCAAATATATTATTTGTTTGTTCATTTTTGTGTATAAGAAAATCGAAAAGTTTCATTTTATCAAGATTTTTTGGATTTAAACCACCGGCTTTACATTTCATTTCAATTTTTTGTTCGTTTATAGGAACTCCGATGGAAGATAATGATAAAATAGGATCAAACGGAAATTTCAAAACATTATATAGTGGAGAAGATGTTCTTATTCCGTGTTTCCATAATTCTTCTGATACATATGATATTTGTTCCGGGGTTTGCTCAATCCAATCCTGCATGCCTTGATACATTGAATACCCTAAAACTATATCATGAGAATTGAATTTTTTTGTAACATTACCCAATGCTTTTTCCATAACCATTTTACAAGATGAACATAGGGCAGGGCAGGATAATCTTTTTCTATCTTGTCTTGCTGTTTTAATTACGAAATCTCTCATATCATCAACGCAATCCAAATAATAATGTTCAACATTTATAGGATTTGATGGATGTTCAAATTTTGAAAGTAATCGTTTGTATTGAATAATAGGATTCAAAATATTTTCACTCATACCATTTATTACGGTTAGCAGTTTAAATTTTTTATCATTAAAAAACGCAAAAGAATTTGCCAAAATAGATGAACTGTCTCTACCACCTGACCAAGGAATAATAATGGTTTCTTTGTTTGCATAATTGCTTTGTAACGCAAAGCAGGATTTAAGAGTAAGCATGTCAGCACGTCTTCTGAGAATCTCAGGATTATTAATCAATACAGTCATTTCATTAACAATATAAGGATTTCTCCAATTTTTACCAGCTATTTTTTCATTATAAAATTCCGGACTTCTGATAAATTTTATAGCATCGTCTATCATGTCGTCCCGTACTTTTTGAATTTCACCCGGCAGCCGTTCCAAGAATGGTAATTGTGGTTTTCTACCTGTAAAATAAATCAAATTCGATTGTGGATTAATTGTTTTACAAATTTGAGTTTGAGTTGAAAACTGTCTATTTTTGCTATGATTTTTGTTATTTATGTCTATAGGTTTAATAAAAGGCGAATAATATATTTTATTCAAACTGGTTAGCATATTTTCTCCTTTTTAATAATTAGCATATCATACAATGGTTTATGTTATTTGTACGTTGAAATAACTATATTTACCTGTTTTATAAATAAAAACCTGTAAAAATTTTTTTTGCCAGCCGGTTTATAGGGTTCAATTTTTTGTACCTTATTTTTTAAATCCTCTCCATTGAGAGGATAGAATTTTAGCAAAACTTGTTTTGCTAAAATTCTTGCGGAATTACAAAATAGCAGGGAAAACTTGAAAATTTTCCTGCGATTTTTGTAAATATTCCTTAATAATTACCAGAAGTATCTTTAATGAGGGTTTGATGTGTGAAAATGTGCTCAACTCCTGCTCCCGCAAGTCATTTTTTGGGTTTCTCGAACCTTCGATTGATTAACAATTCTTAATATTATAAGCAATTATTAACTCTAAAATTACTTTATATACATGTGTAGTAATAAATAAAGGTGTATATTATGGTAATGTCATTTGGCGGTATGGGAATGTGCGGTTTCGGAATGAGTGGTATGTCAGGATACGGTGGCGGTAATGTTTATCAAAGCTTGAAAGCGAAGTATGGAGCACCTGCCGATTTCCATGAAAGACCGAGCGTAGCACCGTATCCTATGGAGTGTATTCCTATGGCGCCTGAGCCTGTTATTCAAAGAACGAGGTTTGGTCGTTTTTTGAATAAACTTTATGGCTAAAATTTTTTTATTCATGCTATTATATAACTGTTAATAAATATAGGAGTTATATTATGGCTAAAGATTGCAGTTTTGATATTGTTTCCGAGTTTGATAAGCAAGAACTTGTTAATGCTGTGGATCAAGTTAAGAGAGATTTGAGTTCACGTTTTGACCTAAAAAATTCAAATTCGGAGATAGATTTAGAATCTGATAAAACAATTACAATCACTACAAATGATGAAATGAAATTGAGGAATATATTTGATATTCTTCAATCAAAGCTGATTAAGAGGGGTTTGAGCATAAAGATACTTGATGCACAGGCAATAGAGAATGCTCTTGGCGGTAATGTTCGTCAGGTATATAATTTAAGAAAAGGTTTAACGCAAGAACTTTCTAAAAAAATAGTTGCTGATATTAAAGACTCAAAACTAAAAGTTCAGGCTTCTATTCAAGGTGAACAAGTCAGAGTATCAGGAAAAAGCAAAGATGATTTGCAAGAAGTTATTCAACTTCTTCGTAAGAACGAGGATAAATACGATTATCCGCTTCAGTTTACAAATTACAGATAAAATGTACTAAAAATTGAACTCAGAGGAAAAATAAATGCAAAATCTGGAAAATACAATAGACAGAATAAAAGAATTGATGGATGCTGATACTGAGCAACAGCTCAGAGATGAACTTTCGGCATACCACTCTGCTGATATTGCGGATATTTTTCAACAATTATCACCCGAAGAACGAATAGCATGTTTTACAAAATTAGACGAAGAAAAAGAAGCAGAAGTAATCGAATATTTAACACCTCAATTACAAGTTGAAATTCTTGGAGATATTGATGAAGAGCTTGCTTCACGCTTAATTTCAAAACTTCCTCATGACGATGCGGCAGATGTCCTTGGTGATATGGAAGAGGATGAAAGTCAAGCATATTTGGATAATTTGCCTGAAAAATTTTCTTCCGAATTAAGAGAATTGTTGACCTACAATGATGATACCGCAGGTGGTATTATGAACCCCAAAGTTCTTACGGTTGGTTACACAATGAGTGTTAAAGATGCCTTAGAAACCATAAGAATTAAAGCGGAAGAAGAAAGCATGGAATTATATTATGTTTATGTAGTAGATAAACATAGTCATTTGCTTGGTGTTGTTTCTCTGAGGACTTTGCTTACTTCACCCGTAAATTTAAGCATTTCGGACATAATGATTAAAGATATCGTAAAGGTGCATGTTGATGACTATCAGGGGCATATTGCGGATATATTTATGAAGTATCAGTTTAATGCACTTCCGGTTGTTGATTTGTATGACCACTTGAAAGGTATTGTTACATGGGATGATGTTCAGGATGTTGTTGAAGAAGAAACAACTGACGAAATTCTTACATCATCAGGTATTGTTACGGATTTAGGCGATGATGATGACGATGTATTGACGGGAAGTATTGCACACGCAATAAAAGCTCGTACGCCTTGGCTTTTAATTACACTTATAGGCGAATTTATTGCCGTATCAATCACAAGCAGATATGACCGTACATTTACCGCACTTCCAGTGATTGCAGCTTTTATGCCGCTTCTTGCAGGATTGGGAGGTAATATCGGTACTCAAAGTATTACTCTTATGGTGCGTGGTATGTCAACAGGACAAATTGCTCTTAAATCCGGTTGGCATTACATTTGGAGAGAAACTATTACGGGATTAAGTATAGGGTGTATATTTGGTGCAGTAGTTACTTGTGTAACTTGGGGTTGGCAACACCATGTCGGGTTAGGTTTAATTGTCGGTCTTGCAATGACTCTTAACATGACTATTGCAACTATGATAGGAACATGTACTCCTTTAATTCTGAAAAAATTAAAATGTGATCCGGCAGTTGCATCAGGGCCTGTTATTGCAACAACAATTGATGTAATCGGCTTGGCAGTTTATCTTACCCTTGTTACTTGGTATTTGATATCGGTATAATTTTTAAAATTTCATGAAATTCATGTTGTGTCTTTCGAGATAATCTTTTAAGTCACGTTTAATTTCAGGTGCTAAAATGTAGAGAACTATTACATTAGGAACGCACATAGAAATCATCATTGCATCTGTAATATAAAGTATAGATTTGACATTCATAGCTGAACCGATAATTATAAATAAGCAATAGATTATATTGAAAGTAAGTACACGTTTTTTCCCTTCACCTAATAGAAAAGTCCAAGCTTTTTGTCCGTAATAAGCCCAAGAAATAAGAGTTGACATAGCAAACAAGACCGCAATTATTGAAAGAATTATCGGGAAAAACGGAATTACTGATTTAAAAGCATTTGATGCAAGTTCAATGCCCATTGGTTCAGGCAATGCCTGATTACAAGTTCCTGAAAATACGATTGCAAAAGAAGTAAACAAACATAAAACACCGGTTAAGAATGTTTCAAGCAGAGCAACAAAGCCTTGTGATACCGGTTCTTTTGACTGAGCTGTCGCATAAACAATTGCAGCCGCACCTGTTCCGGCTTCATTTGATTGAACAGAACGTCTTAAACCTATAATTATTGTTCCCAACACTCCGCCTGCAACTGCTGTTGGGTGGAATGCTTCTTTCAAAATTAACATCAAAGCATGCGGAATATTTGTAAAGTTTGCCAAAATAACAATCAAACCTGAAATGATGTACATTCCACACATTGTCGGAGTCAAAACTGTTGTAACTCTAGCTATACTTTTAATACCTCCGACAACAACCAATCCGATAAGTATAGCACAAACCAAGCCAATTACCCAAGCATAACCATGGAATATACTGTTAGTATTACCCGTAATAAATATAATTTGTTCCGCTGTTTGATTAATTTGAATCATATTACCGCCTGTTATACCTCCGCCAATACAAAGAACTGCAAAAATTACGGAAAGCGGTTGACCTAACCAGCGTAGTTTTTTACGAGTCAAACCGTGTGCAATATAGTGCATTGGGCCGCCTGATACAGAACCGTCAAGGTTGAACCTTCTATATTTAACCGCAAGAGTGGCTTCAACAAATTTTATTGACATACCCAAAATTGCACCAAAAAATATCCAAAATGCCGCACCGGGGCCGCCTATTGAAATAGAAAGAGCAACTCCTGCAATACTTCCTATTCCTATTGTCCCTGATAGAGCTGTTGCTAAAGCTTGAAATGAACTAACTTCGCCAAGTCCATCCTGACCCTTTTCAGGTTTTTTAATTATATTATCAATTGCGTGTTTAAAACCCCAAATTGCAATACCTTTAAAATAAATAGTGAAGAAAATACCTGCGAATAAAATCCAGAAAATTATAAGCGGAACTTTTCCGCCTGCAACAGGAATTGAAAAGAAAATAACATCTGCAATTCTGTCTGTCACAGGAGCTATGTGTTTATCTATAAACGCATCAATATTCATAGCCTGAACAGATTGCAAACTAGTTAACATCATCATTAAAGTCATTAAAAATCTTTTCATAATCTCTTTTCTCTTTTCCTTAAATAGCTAGCGTATAATCATGACACTGTTTCAATTCTATCAAAAAATGTTTGATTCGTAAAAAAATCTTTACAATTTGCTTAACGGAAAATTTATATAAAATTATATTTTAAAACGATTTGTTGTATAATTAATCTTATATGACATTTTGAGGAATTTAATTATGCTAAAAGGAAATGAAATCAGACAATTATTTTTAGATTATTTTAAAGAAAAAAGAGAGCATACGGTTGTTGAAAGTTCAAGTCTTGTTCCTGACAACCCAACCGTGCTTTTGACAACAGCAGGCATGTTGCAATTCTTACCAATGTTTTTGGGAATTGTAAAGCCTCCTTATAATCCTCCAAGAGCAACTTCATGCCAAAAATGTGCAAGAGCCGGCGGTAAAGATTCTGATATTGAGAATGTGGGAAGAACTCCACGTCATCATACTTTTTTTGAAATGCTGGGGAATTTTTCTTTTGGCGACTATTATAAAAAAGAAATTATTCCTTGGGCTTGGGAATTTGTAACGGAAGTTTTGAAACTTGACAAGGACAGACTTTGGATAACAATTTTTGAAACAGATGACGAAGCTTTTGAAATATGGAGAAGCATCGGAGTCCCTGCTGAAAGAATTAAGAGAAAAGGGAAAAAGGATAATTTTTGGGGGCCTCCTGGAGCTTCCGGTTCTTGCGGGCCATGTTCTGAAATTCACTACGACTTAGGCGAAGAATACTCTTGCGGTCATCCGAATTGTGGTATTGATACTTGTGAATGTGACAGGTGGGTTGAAATTTGGAATCTTGTATTTACTGAGCTTTATCAAGATGAAGAAGGTAATCAATCTCCGTTAGAAAAGAAAAATGTTGATACAGGCATGGGTTTAGAACGTATAACAATGGTTTGTCAAGGAGTAGCATCTACCTTTGAAACTGATTTATTAAAACCTATTCTTGATAAAGTTTCGGAAATGAGCGGTGTTCCTTACAAAAAGTCGGAAAAAACAGATGTTTCGCTCAGAATAATAACCGACCATGCAAGATGTGTGTCTTTTTTGATTTCTGATGGAGTTATCCCCGGAAATGAAGGCAGAAGTTATGTTCTTAGGATGATTCTACGTCGTGCATTAAGACATGGCAAAATTTTGGGTATGGATTTGCCATTCTTATACAAACTGGTTGATGTTGTAATAGAAAACTACGGTGGTGCTTATCCTGAACTTATCAAGAATAAAGACAAAATAAAAGATGTTATTAAAAAAGAAGAAGAAAGATTTGGTAAAACCCTTGACAGAGGTTACAAACTTCTTGAAGAATTTATTGCGAAAAAGAAAGATATAGACGGAGAAAATGCATTCAGGCTTTATGATACATTCGGTTTTCCGTTTGAATTAACTCGTGAAATTGCAGAAGAAAACGGGCTTAAGGTAGATGAAAACGGTTATAAAGTCGCAATGCAGGAACAAAAAGATAGAGCAAAAGCTGCAACAGCCAAAATTTCCGTTACAGGCGATATAAAATATGCAAAAGTCGAGGAACAAGTCGGTTCTACTGAGTTTGTCGGGTATGAATATCCGGCATGCGAAGCTAAAGTTATAGCTTTAATCGACGGTGAGGGGTATACGGATGTTGTCCTTGATATTACTCCATTTTACGCAGAATGTGGCGGTCAGGTTGGTGATAGCGGATATATTCTAAATGAAACTTTAAAAGCGGAAGTTTTAACAACATTTAAGGTGAACAGTTTATTTGTTCACAGATGTCAGATTGTGAATGGTGAAATAAATGTCGGTGATAATGTTGTTGCAGCAATCGATAATGCAAAACGTGCTGAAATAATGGTTCACCATACATCTGCGCACTTACTTCAAGCAGCTTTGATAAAGGTTGTTGGTGATGAAGTTAAGCAAGCCGGTTCTTTGGTAGAAGAAAATCGTATGAGGTTTGACTTTACATTCTCTCGTGCTATGACTCCTCAGGAAGTTCAAAAAACGGAAGATATTATAAATGAATGGATTGGTGCAAAACTTCCTGTTCAAACGGATGTAATGGATATTGAAGAAGCTAAATTGACCGGTGCAACAGCACTATTCGGAGAAAAATATGGTGATGTGGTTCGTGTTGTTTCAATCGGCGGAGAAAAACACTGCCATTGCCATGGTGGAGGAGGTTGTAAACACCATCAAGCAAGCGAAGTTATTTCAAGAGAATTTTGCGCCGGAACTCATGCTAAAAATACAGGTGATTTAAGATTAATAAAAATCATCTCAGAAAGTGCAATTGCAGCTGGTACAAGAAGAATTGAAGCTGTTGTTTCAAAGGCCGCGCTAGAATATGTAAATACCAAAATTAATGTTACAAATGCGCTTGAATCAAGATTTAAAGTTCATACTGATGAAATTTTTGAACGTGTTGAGAAATTGGCGGAAGAAAACAGAGAACTCCAAAAAGAACTTGAAAAAGTAAAAGGAGAAGTCGCAAGAGGAAAATTCATTACACTTGTTTCAAAAGCAAAAGATATAAGTGAAGGCAAATTGCTTATATTTAAAGTCGATAATGATATTGACGGTAATGCTATGAAAACAGGCGTTGAGCTTTTATCTAACAAATTAGGTAATTCCGTAATAGTTCTTGCTAATTCTAAAACAGTAATTTCAAAAGTTACGGATAATTTTATTTCAAAAGGTATAAATGCCGGTAAAATTGTAGGAGAAATATCAAAAGCAACAGGTGCAAACGGAGGTGGCAGACCGAATTTTGCACAAGGCGGAATAAAAGATGCTTCAATGCTTGACGAAATACTTGAAAAAATTGAAAGCGAAATTAAGTAATTAAAAGATTTTATATAACTCCAAGTTTTTTACAGGCTTCGTATGCACATTCTTGCTGTGTTTCTTTTTTGGATGAGCCTTTACAAACAGCAAGCATTTCACCATGCCAGTATACACCGATTTCAAATACAGGCTTGTGTGCAGGCCCTTCCATACTAATAGTTTTATATTCGGGTAAAGTTTTATCTATTCCTTGTGTATACTGTTGAAGCACATCTTTGGCATTATATTTCTCAAAATGTTCATCTATATCTTTTGCAAATGGAAGTAAATATTTTTCGATAAAATGCTCAACACAATTACCTTTTCCGCTTAAATAATACGCACCCAAAATAGCTTCTAACGAACATGCAAGATTTGATTCTCTATACCTTCCTCCTTGTTTTGCTTCGGCTTTTCCAAGTATAATGAGTTTTTCAAGTCCGATTTGTAAAGCTATTTTATGCAATGTGTAATCAGAAACAAGTATTGAACGAATTTTGGATAATTTCCCTTCAGGATATTCAGGATAAAGTTCATATAATAATTTTGATGTATATAATTTCAAAACCGAATCCCCAAAAAACTCCAAGCGCTCATAGTTTTCAAGTGAATCAAGTTCGCCTTTTTCTTTTGTAAAAGAAGGATGAGTCAATGCTTTTTTTAAAAGTTTATTATCGGCATTTTCTCCGAAAAATTCATTCAGCATTAAAACCAACCCTTAAAATTAATAATATAAAGTGCATAATAATAAACAATCGGAATTGTCAAAATATAACTGTCCAATCTGTCTAAAAATCCGCCATGCCCCGGTAAAATGTTGCTGGAATCTTTTACTCCGGCATCCCTTTTAATCATTGATTCGCATAAATCCCCTAATTGAGCTGATGCTGATATTATTAAACCAAGAATCATTGCGTGATACCAAGGTATGCATAGCATAATTCCAACAATCACAGCTGATATTATTCCAAATAAAGCACCTCCGATTGAGCCTTCAATCGTTTTATTAGGGCTTATTACGGGTGCGAGTTTATGTTTTCCGAATTTAATTCCTGTAAAATAGCAAAAAGTATCAGTAAGCAGTACAGAAAAAAGTATTACCAAGCAATAATTAGCACCCTCAGGGTATGGGATAAAACTGCTCGGTGAAGTATTGCCTATGTGTCTTAAAAGTATCAAGTGCAGCGGAAACCAACCACAATATATAAATCCAAACACAGTTGTTGCAACATTAGCAATATATGGCTGTTTGCCTTTAAACAGCACAGATAATAAAGCCATTAATGATGATAGGGTTACAATAAACAGTACGTATTCAGGTTTCGCTAAATAAGCTGCCGTTGCAAACAAAATATTTGATATAACAATAATTTTAAAACTGGGTAAAAATCCTTTATGTTTTAAAATTTCAGTATACTCTTTTGCAAGATAAAAAGACGCACCAAGTATTAACAGAGAAAGCCAAATACCACCTGCAAGCATTGAAAAAAATGCTGTGAATCCGACAACTATTCCTGTTATAAGACGTCTGCAATCCATTATACCGTCATAACCTCTTTTTCTTTTTCACTAACCATAGAATCAATTATTCCGACATATTTGTCAGTCATCTTTTGAATTTTATCCTGATTATCTTTTACTGTATCTTCAGGTAAATTTTCATCTTTTTCGATTTTTTTCAAATCATCAACTATATCTCTTCTTGCATTTCTGATAGCAATCTTAGCATCTTCGCCAAATTTTTTAACTTCTTTTGCAGTTTCTCTTCTTCTTTCTTCGGTTAGCGGAGGGAAGTTTAATCTTACGCAAGTTCCGTCATTATTTGGGGCTACGCCTATTTCTGCTTTTATAATTGCTTTTTCAAGTTCTTTAATTATGCTTTTGTCAAACGGAGTTATTACGAGTGTTGTTCCTTCTGAAACACTGACTTGAGCTATTTGTCTGATAGGAGTAGGTGCACCGTAATATTCAACCACAACTTTATCTAAGATTCCGGGATTGGCTCTTCCTGTTCTTACGGATGAAAATTCTCTTTTCATCTGAGAAATTGCTTTTTCCATTTTTTCTTCGCCAAACAAATACATTTCTTCAAGAGCTTCTGACATAATATTCTCCTTTATAATATTAACTTATATATGTACCGACTGATTTTCCGTTCATTATATTAACAAGACTTCCTTCTGCTTTAAAATCAAACACAATAATCGGGATGTTATTTTGTTTACACAAAGCACATGCAGAAGTATCCATGACCTTCAAATCTTTTTTTATAATTTCCGCATAAGAAATTTTATCTATTTTTTTTGCATTTGGATTGGTTTTGGGGTCATCATCATAAACACCGTCTACGCCGTTCTTTGCCATAAGCATGACTTCTGCATTTATTTCTGATGCCCGAAGTGCTGATGCTGTGTCAGTTGTAAAGAAAGGATTTCCTGTGCCTGCTGCAAATATTACTACACGACCTTTTTCGAGATGCCTTATTGCTCTGTGGCGAACGTAAGGTTCTGCAATCTGATTCATTGCAATAGCTGTTTGAACTCTGCATTCGACTTCAATCTTTTTTAATGCACACTGAAGGCAAACCGCATTCATTACAGTTGCGAGCATGCCGACATAATCACCTGATGCTTGATCCATACCGAGTTTTGCACTGTTTTTCATTCCTCTGAAAATGTTACCGCCACCGACTACAACTGCAATTTCAACTCCACGTTCATAAATTGAACGTATTTCTTCCGCAATCATTTCGACAGGTTTTGGATCGATTCCAAACTGTTGATCGCCTAATAAAGCTTCTCCGCTGATTTTCAGCAATACACGATTATATTTATTATCAACCATTTAATTAACTCCGCAAATAATCTTATTGAGTACATGTTATTAAAAAATATGCCAAATGTAAAGGGTTACGGCAAAATATGTTAAAATTTCAATATAAATTTTATAGCTTAACAAAAATTAAAAAAATTAAAATTTGTAAACTCTTTGAATAAAATTTTTTATTGGGATAGAATGAAAATAGGGGAAAAATTATACATTTTTGTATAAATTTTATTTATTAAGAGAGTAGGGAAGGAATGAATTATCACAATATAACCAAAGACGATATGTTGAATGGCGACGGTTTGAGAACTGTACTTTGGGTAGCAGGTTGTACGCATCATTGTCATAATTGTCAAAATCCGATTACATGGGATGTGGCAGGCGGACTTCCGTTTGATGAAGAAGCTGAAAATGAACTTTTTGAAGCTCTGAATAAACCATATTGTTCAGGAATTACTTTTTCAGGTGGTGATCCTCTGCACCCTTTTAACAGAGATGAAGTATTTAGGCTGGCTAAGAAAATAAAGGAAGAATTACCGGGAAAAACGACTTGGCTTTATACGGGATTTTTGTGGGAAGAAGTAAAAGATATCCCTGATATGAAATATATTGATGTAATTTGTGAAGGTAAATTTGTTGAAGAACTTTTGGACAACAGGCTTCACTGGGTTGGAAGTTCAAATCAAAGAGTTATGGATGTTCAAAAATCCATAGAAACTAATTCTGTCGTACTTCATAATTCTTAAAGGCTAATTGCAAACAGTATTCGTCTTTTGTATAATACTCTCGTTGAGCTTTATTTTTAGGGTTTCGTAATGAAAAAAAATAAAAAGCAAATAAAACTTTTAGCTATTATTGACGAGATTTTAAATGGTAGAGAGGGAAATGTTCTTTCTCTTCTTGAAGACAAATCCAATATGTATGCCAGAAAAACGGCACTCGGCATGAAAACAAGTTTGGGATGGCGAGAACTGACCTATGACGGACTGGGTTTGTTATCCAGAAGGATTGCATCGTACTTGATTAATGATATAGGTGCAAAACGTGATGAGAAAATGGCAATTTTATCAGAGTCTAAGCCTGAATATGGTGCTTGTGTATTTGCATCAGTCATGGCAGGCATGACAACTGTTCCTCTTGATATAAAATTGACCATATATGAGTTAACATCTATACTTTCGGATTGTTTGCCATCGGTTATGTTTGTTTCGCAAAGTCATTTGGATAAAGCTTTAGAACTTCAAAAAGCAATTCCTTCAATAAAGCATATTATTTTGATGGATGAAGTTCAATTGTCAAACGGCTTGCAAAGTATTTATACATTACCTACAAATTATCAATGCAAATGGCGTCATCGTTCAAGAAAATCTACAATGTTTATAATTTATACATCCGGTACAACAGGCGCACCAAAAGGAGTTGAAACAACATTCGGGAATATTTTGGCTCAATTGGCTGATTTAAAAGTTATGCTAAGAAAAATATTTCCTCAAAGAGGGGATGTAAGGATTCTTTCTATTTTACCGATGAATCATCTTTTTGAAATGACAGTTGGTTTAGCTACATTTTTAAATTTCGGCTTTTCTGTTTATTATACTAAAAGCCTTAAACCAAAAGATGTTTTGAATATTATTCAGGACAGACAAATTAATTTTATGATTTTAGTTCCGGCATTTTTGCGGTTGTTAAAAAATGTAATGGAAGCAGAAATCAGAAATTCGTCAAAATGGTACAAGTTTACATTCCCTATTAAATTTTTTGCAGCAAAATTTATTCCTTTCAGATGTTTTAAAAAGCTTATGTTTAAGCGTTTGCATAAATTGTTTGGCGGAAGTTTTAAGGCATGCTTATCAGGCGGAGCACCTTTTGATTTGGAAACAGCAATATTTTTCAGAAGAATTGGTATAGATGTATATGAAGGTTATGGCTTAACGGAAACAAGCCCTGTCGCGACAATGAACCTTGATAAAAACAGGGATATGCGTTCGGTTGGAAAAGTTTTACCGAGCTATGAAGCAAAAATCGATTCCGAAACCGGTGAGCTTCTTTTAAAAGGTCCTTCAATTATGAAAGGTTATCACAATCAGCCTGAATTAACAAAGCAAACAATTGATAAAGATGGTTTTTTGCATACCGGTGATAAAGCCAAGATTGATAAAAAAGGCAGGGTTTATATTACAGGCAGATTAAAAAATATGATAGTTCTATCAGGCGGTAAAAAAGTTTTTCCGGAAGAAGTTGAAGCTGTGCTTGAAAAATCCGATAAATTCGCCGAGCTTTGTGTCACAGGAATTTCAAGAGAAGGCGGTGCTAAAGACGGTACGGAGGATATTGCGGTAGTTGTCGTTCCAACAGGTTATATGAGAGAGCAATACCAAGGTGAAGAACTTATGAAAGTCATGAGAGAAGAAGTTAAGCATCTTTCAAAGAGCCTTGCTCCATATAAAAGACCGATAAATGTTATTATAACCGACGGCCCTTTACCCAGAACCGCAACAAGAAAAATTAAAAGAAGAGAAGTTAAGGAGCTTATTAAAGCTTAATTATGTATGAAGAGCTGGAAATAACACATAACCAATGTTTGACTTGTACAAAATGTCCTTTGCATAAGTCACGTCATCATGTTGTTTTTTCTGATGGTGTTCCTAACCCTAAAATAATGCTTATTGGTGAAGCTCCGGGATATAATGAAGATATTCAAGGTAAACCGTTTGTCGGAAAAGCAGGTCAACTTTTAGATAAAATATTTGCATCAGTCGGATTATCCCGAAATGAAATTTATATATGCAATACTATAAAATGCCGACCGCCTGAGAACAGAAATCCGTTACCTGAGGAAAAAGAAGCTTGTTGGGAATATTTAAAAGAACAAATTGATATTATTCAGCCTAAAATTATTCTTTTATGCGGTAATGTTGCAGTGCAATCTATTCTCGGTAATGTTGGAGGGATTACTAAAATCAGAGGCAAATGGTTTGATGGAGATGAAAAAGTGCATGGAGCAAAGCTTATGCCAATATTTCACCCTTCATATCTCTTAAGAAATGACAGCAGAGAAAAGGGTAGTCCTAAATGGCTTATGTGGCAGGATATTCAAGAAATTAAAAGAGTTTATGAAAGCTTGGGTTAGCTATATCCAAAAAGCAATCGCAAAACCAACGCTTTGTGTGTATTAAACTCAAGCAAGTAAATGACCTCATTCAATATGGATGTAAAGAAATATTAAGACGAATTTTTAATATTGATAACAAGGCGGAAACCCTTGTGAAATCTGCGATATGATATGAGGCAAGTTGTGTCCTTCTTTAGCAATTTTTAAACTCCAAAATTCTTTATATAAATACAAGGGGAATTATTTGGAGAATTTATAATGGGATTTAATGTAAAAATGACTAAATTTTTGACTAGCTTCGTGTGCAATTCAAAAGCAAAAAATTTGCCGAATTACATTGTCAGAGATCTGGAAAAGATTAATTCTGCTTCTGAACGTACTGTGTTTGAAGGCTTATTTAAAAAGGCAGGTAAAATGCGTGGAGAAGGACGTCTGGCAGTTGAATATGTTGATGATATAGTTCAGAAATATAATATGTGTCCGGATTCTGTTGCAAAACAACGAGCCATGGAAATTATTAATGGGAAACAAGATTTTTATAAAAATTTGCGAGATGCAGAAGATATTCTCGATTCGGTATGCACTAAAGAGGGTCTTTATTTTTCACTTGGAAATGTATGCACGAAAGGTGAGCTTAAATTAATAGAAAAAGAACTGCGGGGTTTTTATGACAATGTATTTTGTCCGCAAATCAAACCCAAAAGGTCAAGCATTAATTGTATAGCATCATTCGATGGTGGTCAAGGTGCATATAATCCATATATAAATGCTACAATAATGGATTCCAACATGATTACTAAACCTGTTATATATAAAGTAATAGATAAAACAACAAGAAAAACAGTAGATTCAAAAAATTGTTTATGGCAGATGCATGGAAGTAGAAAATGCATGTTGAGCAAAATTGAAAAACAAGGTTTAAAAAATGTTGAACTAGTACCCTTATCCAGAAATGAACGTTTAAATAGCTTAAAATCAAGTTTAGCACACGAAAATTTTCATGCATGCCAATTTAATAATATGTTATTACATCCGAATATTGGGTATAAAGAACTAAATAAATGTTTTGAACTACTCTTAGATCAAAATCAAGATATTAAAAAAACTCAGGAAATCATGACAAAAGCTATATGGTGGTCACAAAGTCATATATTTACTCTATTTCATAAAAAATTAAAACCGAATTCTCAGCTGGCTAAAGATACGATGAAACAATTTAAAGATTATAGAGAAATGTTAGTACTAGACCCTAAATCTGAAAAATCATTGGAGTTATACTATAAATCCGCAACTGAAGTGGAGGCATATAGTAAAGAACGCTTATTTGCGATAAAAAATGGCTTACTGATCTAGTTTGCAGGGTGCAATTTTTTGCACCTTAATTAAAAACATTGAGAGTTTTTCTTGAATGTGGGGTGCAAGTTTTTATATAAATGCTTGAATTATTCTGTTGCAATATAAAACAGTTCGTTCTATAATATATCGGCTATGAAAATTATTTCTCAATTAACAGTGATCGGAAATTACGGTTGCTACGGATGTGCTAATGTGTATCGTGCAGAGAATAATAATTCGCCTGCTTTTAAGTCGGTGCTTTATAATCCTAATTCGATTATTTATAAAACCAATCCGGCATTAAAATTTATGGATTCTTATTTTATTCATACAATTGAGATTTCCAGAAAATCATGGCATATAACAAATAAAGAATTGCAACCGTATTTAAAAGTTGTTGATATTGAAAATAAAAAAAATCCGCATGTAAGGATGTGGGATATTAATAACGGCAATAAGAAAAAATATGCAGTTATATTACATGGAATCAGTAATAATATTTCAAGTTTGCAAGAAATGTATAAAAAAATTATTAATAATACTGAATATGCCATACTAGCACCTGAATATCACGGATTGACTCCTGAAAATAATGAAAATATATATATTGAGCCCAAAAATATCCTTAGAGATACTAAAAATTCTATAGAGTATTTGAATAAAAAGGGTATTGAAAATAATAATATTACCGTTATTGGTCATTGTTTTGGCGGGTTTGTTGCATCAATGCTTGCAAAAGAATATTCTGATTTAGAAAATCTGATTCTGATAACTCCAATAAGTACAAGTAAATATATATCAACTAAAATTCAAGAAAATAAAAATAAGCATATTCCTCAATCGGTAGTAAATACTCTTGGGAAAAAACATGTAGTTTTGGATAAATTATTAAAACTTTTCTTTAATACAACTAAACAACTAAAAAAAGTAAAATCACCTGTTGACATTATTTATGCCAATTCTGATCAATATACAAACATAAATGATACGATTAACATGGCATATCATTGTAAAAATTTTCGCAGTCTGAAAATGGTTGATGGTTTTCACGCAATGGATGAAAATAAAATTAATGCAATTGTATCAATTTTAAACTCAAATAAATCCAATTAAATACTGAAATAAATTCCCTGGACAAACCATATTATTTTGCATAATTATTTCTTTTTGGAATCATTTCAACTATTTGTTTAAAGCGGCTTTTAATCTCGCAAGCGAACGAGCCAGAGCGGCTTGTGCTCTTTGTGTATCAATTTTTGCGTTACTATCGGCAAGTCTTGATTCTGCACGATTTTTCGCTGCATTTGCTCTTGTTATGTCAATATCCTTTCCATCCTCGCAAACATCAGTAAGGATTGTAGCAATATTATCTTTGAATTGAAAAATTCCGCCAATAGTTGCAAAATATTTGTAGTTTTCACCTTGCTTAATTTTTGTAACACCAACATCTAAAACTGTAGTTATCGGCAAACGGTCTTTTAATATACCCATTTGACCTGTTTTAGTTTGGATAACAATTTCGTCAGCTTCGCCTTCAAAAACTATTTTTTCGTGAGTTATTATTTTTAATTTCATAGCAACCTACTGTAATGTTTTAGCTTTTTCAACAGCTTCTTCTATTGTACCAACCATATAGAAAGCTTGCTCCGGAAGGTCATCATGCTTACCTTCAATAATTTCCTTAAAGCCTCTTATTGTATCTTCAAGTTTTACATATTTTCCTGAAATACCCGAGAATTGTTCTGCTACAAAGAATGGTTGTGACAAAAATCTTTGAATTTTTCTTGCTCTGTTAACAGTTTCTTTATCTTCGTCAGAGAGTTCATCCATACCCAAGATTGCAATGATATCTTGAAGTTCTTTATATTTTTGTAATATTTCAAGGACTTTTCGTGTAACTTCGTAATGTTCTTCGCCTATAATATTCGGGTCTAAAACTCTTGAATTTGAAGCAAGAGGATCAACAGCCGGATAAATACCCAGTGATGCAATTTGTCTTGAAAGTACGGTTGAAGCATCAAGGTGCGAGAATGTTGTGGCAGGAGCAGGGTCAGTTAGGTCATCTGCCGGAACATATATTGCTTGAACGGAAGTAATTGAACCGTCTTTTGTAGACGTGATACGTTCTTGAAGTTCGCCCATTTCTGTTGCAAGTGTTGGTTGATAACCAACTGCGGAAGGCATACGTCCTAAAAGTGCCGATACTTCTGAACCTGCTTGAGTAAATCTGAAAATGTTATCAATAAATAATAAAACGTCTTGTTTTGAAAAATCTCTGAAATATTCAGCAGCCGTAAGAGCAGAAAGTCCGACTCTCATTCTTGCTCCCGGCGGTTCATTCATTTGACCGTAGATAAGAGCAACTTTGTCGATTACACCTGATTCCTTCATTTCATTCCACAAGTCGTTACCTTCTCTTGTTCTTTCTCCAACACCGCCAAATACTGATACGCCTGAGTGTTCAGAAGCGATATTATGAATTAATTCCATAATTAAAACGGTTTTACCGACACCTGCACCACCAAATAAACCGATTTTACCGCCTTTTTGATAAGGCTGAATCAAATCAATAGCTTTAATACCGGTTTCAAGAATTTCGATTTCAGTATTCTGGTCAACGAGCTTTGGTGATTCTCTGTGAATAGGAAGATATGTATCTGTTTGAATGTCACCCATTTTATCAACCGGTTCTCCTATAACATTTAAAATTCTGCCTAAGATAGGTTTACCGACAGGAATTTTAATCGGTTCACCTGTATTTTCAACTTTCATCCCTCTTTTTAAACCGTCAGTTGATGACATAGCAACAGTTCTGACTCTATTTGAACCGAGCATTTGTTGGACTTCCGCAATAACAACATGACCGTCATCACATGTAATCTTTAGTGCATTGTATATTTCAGGCAATTCACCTTGTTGAAATTCAACGTCAATAACCGGCCCGATAATCTGGGTAATTAAACCTTCATTCTTGTTTAAAGTTTGCATAACTCTTCCTCTTATTTATAGCGAAATTCGCTTTTCTAACTCTCTTCTATTCGGAAATTATACTATAAACTTTAAGGTCAAGCAAGGTTTTTTACTCCTACTTTTAGGGTAATTTTTTATAAATTTACAAATAAAAAGTTTTTATTTTTTTATTAATTTTGTTGCCACAAGATGACTTTTTAATGTAAAATAATATGTGTTAGTCAAAAATTTTTAAATGTCGGGGTAAAAAATGAAAAAAATTTTTATATGGTTAATTGCCGGATTTTTATTGCTTTCAGCAATATCTCTTGATGTATCTGCCGCAAAAAAAGCAGGCAAGCTTTCAAAAGAAGAAGTGCAAGAAATGTCCGATAATTTGGATAATATTACTAAAAAAATATACGGAAGAGCATTGCTTTCTCCAAATGATACAGAAACGCTTATCGGAATAAAAATCAAACTTGATAATTCTATGTTAGTAGCAACAGCAAGTGAGCTTGCGCCTTTGTATTATAAAACGGGTAATGTATATCGACTCAGGGAAATGAAATCGGAAGCGATTGATTGTTATAAGACGATTTTGGAAAATTTTTCCGATACGGCACTTGCACCGAAAGCCCGTCAGGCTTTGAGTGAACTTGGTGTAACTATTGAAGCTCCAAAAGAAACGGAAGAAGAAACCGAAGAAGATGAAGGAATATAGTTAGAGGGTTGGTGGTGGCTTTTGTTTTAACTTGTAGTCTTTAGACCAATTCAACCCGACCTCGTAAGCGTCAATCGTGAACCAACTCCGAATAGAGTCAGCAGAGGGTTGGCGGTGGTTTTTGTTTTAACTTGTAGTCTTTAGACCAATTCAACCCGACCTCGTAAGCGTCAATCGTGAACCAACTCCGAATAGAGTCAGCAGAGGGTTGGCGGTGGTTTTTGTTTTAACTTGTAGTCTTTAGACCAATTCAACCCGACCTCTATTAAAAAAGCAAAAAAAATTTTTTAGGGGTTTTATGTATGATATGGAGATTACATTTAAAGCCCGATATATAAATAAAGCCCCGATAAGAGTTATTGCAGGGAATGTGTACAAAGATGCAAGCTTTGTAAAACTGGATATACGTAGTAATAATGACATGAGTATAATAAATCGTGTTGCGAATTCTTATCAAAGAGCATTGAATAATAATCCGAACGAGTATAATTATGCAGACAAATTAAGGGATAAATTTAATAAATTATTTAATAATCCTTCCAAACAAAATAACGAAAATTTTTATGCATTGACTGTTGAAAATGTTAATAAAGATGGTGATATAAAGAGCATGGATACTGATAAAATACTTGGGGTAGCACAGGTTAATGACAATCCTGAGGGAAAAGATTGCGAATTAAAATATTTTCAAGTACATCCGGCAACAAAATATAAAGCATTGAATCGTAAATATTCAGGCATAGGAGAAGCTATTTGGGATTCAATTTTAGGTATTTTTCAAAAAGATATTGTAGCAACTTATGATATCAAGGCATTGGGTTTTTATCTTAAGCACGGATGTGAAGGCTTGTCTATGGACAAGGTGATATACAGACATGAAGGTAATAAATTAAATTGCGAGGTATAGTTATAATTGCATTACATAGCCATTTGAGTTAATTCTGTGTAGGCATTAATTATTCTGTTTCTAACCTGAATAGCCATTTGCATACTAAGTTCTGCTTTTTCTGCTGCTATCATTGCATCATGAATACTTGTAGAACCGCCCATAGCTAAATCTTCCTGCAATCTGTCTGCTTCAATCTTGGCTTTATTGACGGAATCAAGACCGGCTGTAAAACTGTTTTCAATTTTATTCATAAAGTAACCTGCACCTGAGGTATCGAATTTGTCTTTCAGGGGAACAGATTTTGAAGCACTTTCCAACGCTTTTCCAAATTCAGAAGGTTCGGTTTCAATTTCAAAAGAAGCGTTACCTTGAAGGTATTTGTTATAATCGCTTATTGCATTCAAGTTAAATTCAGTATTAAAAGATTGTATGCTTGTTGAAAAATTCATTTAACCGCCTTTTTATATATTCATAGCACTTTGCATCATGGTTTTTACGTTTTCAGCAACTGTTGCGTTAGCTTCATAAGCACGAGAAGCCGCAATCATATCTACCATTTCTTCTACAACATTGACATTCGGGAGATCCACATAGCCTTCTTCATCAGCATCAGGATGGGAAGGGTCATATACGGTCTTAATTCCGTCCTCTCTCTCGTATATTTGTTCAACTTGTACACCACCTGTAACATAGCCGTTATTGAGTGCATAATTTGCGTTTATTAACATTCTGCCTGTAGCAGGGTCAAAAACTGGGTCAGGAGCATTACCGGAAAAATTTGAAGGACCTCTGTTAAGATTATCCTCGTATATTGTTCTGAATGAAACATCTTTTTTGATATAAACGCCTTTCGAACCGTCAGGTTTTCTGGTGGTATTTATGTTGGCGATATTACTTGCAATTGTGTCCATTTTGGCTCTTTGAGCCGTCATTCCTGAACCTGCTATGTCAAAAATATTAAAACTCATAGTTTTATCCTTTTAATTTTTAGTAATGTTATTGTCCTCTAATCACTTCACTAAGACCGCTAAATTGCTTACGTTCGAGGTTTGAAAGCATTAAATATTGAGTACCGGTTTTAGATAAATCCATCATTTCACGTTCCAACTCAACATTGTTACCGTCAATATTTGAACCATTGTAAATATCTGTTACATATTGAGGTCTGTAATCCTCCATTGTATTGGATTTCAGATAAGCCTGTTCTTGTTTTGTCGGGATTCTATATTTTCGAATTTCTCCCGTAAAAACATCCACATTCGGAGGTGTGTATTTAATACTGTTTTGACCTTTTATATAATCTTTTAAATCCTCACGTTCAATTATTTCGGCAAGCTGGCTTTCAAAAGCGACTTCTTTTCTTTGATAATCAGGAGTCATAACATTGGCTATATTTGAAGATATAGCTTGTTGTCTTTCCATTAATCCATCCATACCGAGTTTTGTAAGTTCAATTGTTCTTGAAGAAATCAAATCCATATTAATCAACTCCTTTCAAGCGTATTGTAAACTCTGTGTAATCTTCACCCGAACGAGAAAGTTCAATTTGACCGAGTTGTTCTTCAATCGATTTTTTACAAATCCACAACCCCAAACCTGTACCGTTTGATTTAGTTGAAAATCCTTGATTAAAGATTTTTTCCGGCTCTTTTATTTCCGGTGCATTATTGGAAACCATAATGACAACAAAATCGTTATCTTTTTCTGTTTTTATTTTTATATACTTACCATTTTTAGGAGTGTTTTCATTATAAACATCTGTATGAAAAGCTTCTGATGCATTTTTTATTAAGTTAATTAATACTGCTATAAGTTTTTCGGAATCGGCAAGCACTTTAATATCAGAGGTATTTTCAACCTGTAAATCAATATTTTGCTCTTCAAGGTAAACTTTGCCGAGTTCAATGGTTTCATTTACTATTTCTTGTAATAAATAAGGTTTTAATTCTGCATTTTCCTTCGTTTTTAGAGATATAAGCGAATTATTGGCCATTTTAATACTTTTATTAATAGTATTTAATGCATTTAAAATACTTTCTTTATCAGCAATTTCTTTTTCAATATGTTTTCTTATTATTTCAGAATACAAATCACATATAGAAAGCTGGTTTCTGACTTCGTGGGCTATAATACGTGATTTTTGACTCATATAATCAGAGTTGATAAGAGTTTCCGCACTTTGCTCAGCATACCCTAAAACAGCATCACTTGCAGATTCTTCCATATTATCAAGCAATTTATGAACAGATGCATTCAAAAGCACATTGTCACGTCTGTCAGGCGTGTATTTTGTCTGATATTCAGAAATATCAATTTTTGAATTTCTTTTTATAATATCGAGAGCTTCATTTTGAAGTTTTGAATTTACTATTGAATAGTATCTTACAGAATCCTTATCACCTGTATTTGTATCCCAGACGATAATTGAAACATATCTGTGAGTTAAAACGCATAAAAATTCTGTATTTGCCCAAACTTTTTCAATGAGATTATCAGAATCATCCGCATAATTTATTGATTCTATTGCTGAAAACTCCAAACGCTTTAAAAGTCCTTGTAACCCTTCTTTATTTTCAATTCTATATAAAACGACTCCATTTTCCGGATTATCTAAAAGAGGTTCAAGCGAAGAGCGAACAAAGCATTTTAAAGATTGCCTCGTAAGAAAATGATTTCCTTGAGTTTCAATCAAATCTTTTAAATAATTTTGTTGTCTGACTATTTTTCGCATTTGAACCCCATTTATTAAAAGCAAATGTTATCAGCTATCTGCTTGCAACGGTACTCATACCTTTTTTTGTCAAGAAACCGTTGTTTATTGCGTATAATACAGCTTGTGTTCTGTCATTAACTTGTAACTTTTGGAAAATGTTATTGACATGAGTTTTTACTGTTGTTTCTGAAATGAAGAGTTTTGAAGCGACTCCTTTGTAAGTAATACCTTGAGTTAAGAGTTCCAATACTTCTTCTTCTCTCTGAGTTAAGTAAGAAAGCAAATTTTCTTCGTTCAATTCTTGTTTAGCATTTTCATCTCTGAATGATTGCTGGAAGTATTCAAAAAATCTAGAAGAAAGTGCAAGCGGAAGATATATTTTCCCGTTCAGAACTTCTTCAATTGCATAAATAAGTTGAGCAGATGCCATAGTTTTCAACACATAACCTTTTGCACCGATTTTCATTGCTCTAAAAATTAAGTCTGCATCGTCGTATCCTGAGAGTGCCAAAACTTTTGTATCCGAATCCAATTTCCCGATTTCAATAATTCCTTGCAGACCATCTCTATCCGGCATATTCATGTCTAAAAGTACAATATCCGGCTGATATTTCTTAATCAAATTCAAACCAACCGTAACATTTGTGGCGATACCAACTACATCAAATGTACCTTCAAGATTCAATAATTCTCTAATCCCAACGAGGTGTTCATAATTGTCATCAATAAGCAAAACTTTTGATTTCTTTTTAAATTCTCGTCTCATACTCTCTCCTTCTTCCCTATCTTTATATGTTGTAAATTGTATTTTTTCTCTCAACTCTACTCTATGTATATTACCCCTTAACAGATGATTGTTTCATCATCAAAAAGGTTAATTTTAAAGGGTTTTGGCTAAATATACAGATCTAGACCACATGGTCTATAAATAAGGTAAAAATTAACAATATTAACAAATTTAAGGCATGCCGAACAAAATTCAAACTTACCTTAAAAAGTGTAGTTAAAAAAGAGGAGTATCATCTGATAAGTTTAATTTGAATGTATGGTTTTAAGTATAATTTTAAATCCGAATATAAAAATTTAGGTTAAATAATTGACATCACCTCTTATTTGCCTTTAAATATAATCAAGTATTGAATTTATGGAGAGTATGGCTTTGGAAAAAAATGTTATATGTATAAAATGGGGAACAAAATTCGGTTCCGAATATGTAAATCGTCTTTATAAAATGGTTCAAAAAAATCTGAGTTTTCCGCATAGATTTGTTTGTTTTACAGACGACTCGGAAGGTTTGGTTGAAGGTATTGAAACGAGAGAACTTCCGCCATACAGTGATAACCCAAATATTGGAGATAAGGGATGGAGAAAATTATCTCTTTTTAATAAAGAATTAGCCGATTTACATGGAACAGCTTTATTCTTGGATCTTGATATTGTTATAAAACAAAGTTTAGATCCGTTTTTTGAAGTTGAAGGTGATTTTTTAATCATTAAAGATTGGGATTTCCCAAAAGATATTATAGGAAATTCATCTGTTTTCAGATTTGAAATCGGCAAATATCCCGAAGTTTTGGAAAATTTTTATAAACTTGGAAATGAAATCAGGCATGATTACAAAAATGAGCAAGCTTTTTTATCATACCAAATGCACGAAAAAGGAATTTTAAAATATTGGGATTCTGACTGGTGTGTAAGTTTTAAAAGAAACTGTTTACAACCGTTTCCGCTAAATTTCTTTTTGCTTCCGAAAGACCCTGAAAATGCAAAAATAATCGTTTTTCACGGTCGTCCGACACCTGAACAGGCAAGGGCAGGTTATAACGGAAAAGGCGGACTCAGGTATGTTAAACCTACAACATGGTTGGACAAGTATCGTAATGTATAAGCTTTAAAGCGCTTCTGCAATGTTTTTTATATCAATGTTGGTAATGCTTTTCATTGCCATGTCTTTGTGGTTTTGAGTTAAAAGTTCTTTTTCTTTTAATATTGTTAAAACTTTTAAAATCAAAGTTTGATTACTGCTTTCAAGCAAAGTTTCAAGTTCCTCGGGTTCATTTACATAATCAACCGCAAAAAAGACAAAATCACTTTCTTCATAAAGTTCGTCATATAAAAGGCTGTTTAATTTGTTGTTATTTAAAGGTTTTAACATTCTTGTAATTTCATTAACAGCATCTTTTGTATTTTTATCGGAATCAAAAAGGTATTCGTCATTGGAAATAAATTCTTCAAACTTATCTTTTGCCATTCTTAAAATTAAAGCGGAAATGCTGTCAAACTCTTTTGATAAGAGTTCTTGAAACACATTGTTTAAATCATAATCGCAAACTACAGACAGAGGAAGAATCTCAGGAATAGAATTGAGTATGTGTGCAATTACAAGAAGCCCGTTTTCATAATCAGTATTTAACAATTCCGATAAAGGTACAAGGTACGGAATTTCAGAGGCAATGTTTTCCGAAAGCCCCGACTTTTTCATAACCTCAATAATTTTAGGTAAACTCTCTTTTGAATTAAATGCGACTAAAAATTTGATACCTTCATATTGCTCAAATTCATCTTCCGAATCAAGTTTTTTTAAAGCTTCTTCTTTTGATTCTTGGTCATTTAAAAGAGATAAAACTTCAATAGCATTTGCAGAAAGCATTTCTATATCAGACTTTGAGGCATTTCTGATTTCCGGCAAAAGTTCTTTAACCATATTTGAATCCGCAAAAGTAAAATATTTCAAAGCATAAGCTTTTTGAGAATTATTGCCGTTAAGAAATAATTCCTTCATTTTTGCAAATATGGTTTCTCCGCCAAAATTATGTAAAACTTCGGCAATCATCGTATCGTAATAAGGCGAATATATATTCAAAAAGTTTAATAAATTCAAATAATTTTCTTTATTGCAAGCTTTTTGAATACGTTTTGCGACATTGTTTTTTATGAAATCAAATAAAAAATCGTCCTGCGAAACGAGCTTTTCAAACAATACAACATCAGAATTATCCACAAGTGATTGTGCAACAGGCTCGTACTCAGAAGGGTTTTTTCCGGTGAGTTTCTTTATCAAATCCATAAATACAAATTAATCCAAATAAAATACTGTTACTACTTTATGATTTTCTTCCGCATAATCAATTGCACCATGAAGAGTCTTACTTGTATGTGACAAGAAGCAAATCAATTGATTGCAATCGTCAATAATTTCTCTGTTGCAAACTCTTGAAGCATCTGCAAGAGTCATCATTGCTCTGTCAGAATGTTCAACTATATTGGGAACTCCGATTAACTGGTCTTGAACATCCGATGGTTGTTGACCAATTGTTTGAGGAAGAATCACCTTCAATTTGTCGGGATTAGACTTCATTGCACCACGAATAGCGGCCGCATTTGTACCGCAAGAACCGCCGGAGGTGATTATTGTGTTACCTTGCATTACGAGTGCGGTAGTCAAAGTTTCTATCATCTGTTGGTGAGTAATTGCAAGGTTTCTTGAACCTATGATTGCGATTCTTTTTGCAGGTTGTTTTATTGTAGCAAGCTCCATAGCAAGTTCATCAATTGTATCCGGAGAATTGTCTGCCGTATCCATACTATCTCCAATTGGTACCATTATGGAAGGTTGCTGTTGTTCACCGTCTAAAGAATCTAAAATATCAATCATTTTACCACCTTTATCATTTGCAAATATTAATTATTTTGTGTATGCTGAATTATAATATCATAAAATCAGACATTTGGGAATAGGGAATGGAAAATATTTTAGAAAAGTTGAATTCAGAACAGTGTGAAGCTGCGACGACAACAGAGGGTGCTTTGCTTATACTTGCAGGTGCAGGAAGCGGAAAAACAAGAGTTTTGACTACCAGAATAGCATATATGATTCAACATGGGGCAATCTCAGGAAGATTTTTGGCGGTAACATTTACGAATAAAGCAGCAAAAGAGATGAAGGAACGGCTTTCTTCTATTCTTGGTGAAAATGTTGTTAAATATATGTGGGTTGGTACTTTTCACAGTATTTGCGGAAGAATTTTAAGGCAGGATATAGAAAACTATTCTTTTCAATCGGGCAAAAAACTTGATAAAAATTTTACAATATATGATGAAACAGATTCTATTGCGGTTATAAAACAATGTGTTAAAAAATTGAATCTTGATGACAAAATTTATGCACCAAAATTGATAAAAGCAGTTATTTCAAATGCCAAAAACAAAATGCAAGACGCATTCAGCTTTGCAACATTTGCAAAAGATTTTAAATCACAAAATATTGCAAAAGTTTTTGAAGCTTATGAAAACGCTTTGAACAATAATAATGCCATAGATTTTGACGATATGCTTCTTTTAACCGTTAAACTTTTGGAACAAAATCCTGATGTCAGAAAAAAATATTTTGACAAATTTCAACATATTCTGGTGGATGAATATCAGGATACGAACCTTGCGCAATACAAACTTGTCAATGCTTTGTATACAAACCTTGAAAAATTTATTCCGCAAGAACGCTCGCTTTGTGTTGTGGGTGATGTTGACCAGTCAATATATAGCTGGCGTGGTGCGGATTTTAGGATAATTATGAATTTTCAAAAAGATTTTCCTAACGCAAAAGTTGTCAAATTAGAGCAAAACTATCGTTCAACTGCCAATATTTTAAACGCGGCAAACGCTGTCATTGAAAACAATGAAGAACGTGTTGAAAAGGTTTTGTATTCGCAAAAAGGCGACGGAGAAAAAATAACTTATTATGAAGCTCAAGATGAAGCTGATGAAGCAAATTATATAGTTAATTCCATTTCATCTACATCCGAAAATTATAATCAATTTGCTATTTTGTACAGAACAAATGCTCAATCCCGTGCATTGGAAGAAGCATTAATTGCACAAGGTATTCCATACAGAATATATGGCGGTTTAAAATTCTATGACAGAAAAGAAATTAAGGATGCGATTGCATACTTAAAATTAATCTACAATATTGACGATTCACAATCATTAAAACGAATTATAAATGTTCCGAAACGAGCAATAGGCGAGGCAACACTAAAACATTTGCAAGACTATGCGGATAAAAACGATATGAGCTTATTTAAAGCAATTTTAGAATCGGAAAATATTGAAACTCTTAAATCAGGCACAACAACCAAACTTAAAAACTTTGCCGAACTGATAATAAAACTTCAAGAAGCACAAACAAGATACAATTTACCTGAGTTTTTAGGATTAATTTTTGAAAGAAGCGGATATTTGCACGAACTCAGTATGTCCGGAACTGATGAAGATCAAACTCGTATTGAAAACTTGCAAGAATTGGTTAATGTTGCAAATGAATTTGAGCCGGAGGATTTAGATAATACTTTGGGAGAATTTTTAACCCAAATTTCACTTGTTTCTGATATAGACGGAATGGACGAAATCGCTAACAATGTTACTCTTATGACATTACACGCATCAAAAGGTTTGGAATTTCCTATTATTTATATAGCCGGTTGTGATGAAGGAATTTTTCCTTCGGCAAGGACTATGAATATTCCTTCAGAACTTGAAGAAGAACGCAGACTTATGTATGTCGGAATTACCAGAGCAAGGGAAAAACTTTATCTTACAACTGCTAAACGCAGACAAATGTGGGGTGAGTACAAATATTACACACCAAGCCGGTTTATTGAAGAAATACCGGTTAATTTGCTTGATACGGAACAATCTTCGGAAAGTGAATATTCACCAAGAAGCACATTTACCAACGCTGTAAAAAGTGTAAAAAATCGTGATTATGAATCAAAATCTTTTTCAAATAATTTTGATGAACAGATAAAAAACGGAACAGGATTCGGTAAAAATTTTGTCGCACCGCAAAGCGGTAAATCGCTCGGAACAAACACTATTAAATCAAAACAGGTTACGGAAGTTGTAAAACGCACTCCTTCAAGAGCTTTTATAAATAAAAATCCGATAAATAAACAACGTGAAGAAGAAAAATTAAAAGCATTTTTTGAAAATAATAAAATAAAAAAACAAATTGAAGAACGTAAAAAACAGCAACAGGAAGAACAAGAAGCAAAATTAAAAGCGGACGAGCTTAAAAATACTGCTACTCAGTATTATTTTAATGTCGGAGAACGTGTTTTTCACGAAAAACTTGGTGTAGGACATATAACGGATGTTATACAAATAGGCGAAAGCACAATGTACACAATAGATTTCGGCAAACTTGGCAAAAAAGCTATGGACGCATCATATGCTCATTTGAAAAAATTTTAAAATCTTAAAACTATTCGTCATCTAAGCTTAAAACAGCCATAAATGCTTCTTGCGGAACTTCAACACGACCAATTGCTTTCATACGTTTCTTACCACGCTTTTGTTTTTCCAAAAGCTTACGTTTTCGTGTAATATCACCACCATAACATTTATCCAAAACGCTTTTTCTGAGTGCTTTTATATTTGTTCTTGCAATAACTCGTCCGCCAATTGCAGCCTGAATCGGAACTTCAAACATTTGCCTCGGGATAATTGTTTTTAATTTTTCGGTCAATTTCTGTCCTATATAATAAGCATTATCTTCATGACAAATAACAGAAAGTGCATCTACAACTTCTCCTGCAAGCATTACATCAAGTTTAACAAGTTTTGAGCGTTTATAGTCACAAAATTCATAATCCAAGCTTGCATAACCTTTTGAACGAGATTTTAATTGGTCATAAAAGTCAGTAATAACTTCACTTAAAGGCAAATGATAAATCAAATCAACTCTGACTTTATCGAGGTAATTCATATTAATAAAAATTCCTCGCTTTGATTGTGCCAAATCCATAAGTGTTCCTACAAATTCATTCGGTGTAATAATAGAAACCTTTACATAAGGTTCTTCAATATAATCTCTGTATTGAGCAGCCGGAAGATTTGCAGGATTATCAATCTCGACAACTTCTCCGTTTGTTTTATGCACTTTATAAATAACGGAAGGTGCTGTCGTTACAAGTGACAAGTCATATTCTCGCTCTAATCTTTCCTGTGCGATTTCCATGTGAAGCATACCCAAAAAACCGCATCTAAAGCCAAAGCCTAAAGCACTTGATGTTTCAGGTTCAAACGTAATCGAACTGTCAGAAAGTTTAAGCTTTTCCAATGACTCTTTTAATTCGTGATAATCTTCATTATCTACGGGATACATGCCGGAAAATACCATTGGCAAAGCTTCTTTATACCCGGGTAAAGGATCTGCCGCAGGATTTTCTACATGTGTAACCGTATCTCCGACAAATCTTGTAATTTCTTTAATCGACCCTGCAAAATATCCAACATCACCGCAAATAAGTTCATTCACTTGCATTCTATCAGGTTTTAAATAACCTATTTCAACAATGTCATATTCTTTCCCTGATGCCATAAATCGAATTTTGTCGCCCAGCTTCATTTTACCATCCATTATCTTAAAGAAACAAAGCGTTCCCAGATAAGGATCATAGGCACTGTCAAAAACCAATGCTCTTAAAGGTTTTTCCGTTGTATCAATCGGAGGAGGCACAAATTCCACAATTGCTTCAAGCACCTTGTCAATTCCTTCACCGGTTTTTGCAGAAACAGGAATTGCCATTGAACAATCTATTCCTAATATCTCTTCAATTTCTTGTTTTACCCTATCCACATCAGCAGAAGGTAAATCAATTTTATTGATTACGGGAATAATTTCCAAATTCTGCTCAATTGCCATATAAACATTTGCCAATGTTTGAGCTTCAACGCCTTGTGTTGCATCGACAATAAGTAATGCTCCTTCACATGCGGCCAGCGAACGTGACACTTCATAAGAAAAGTCAACATGCCCCGGTGTATCTATAAGATTAAATATATAATCTTTACCGCTTTTGCTTTTATAATTCATTCTTGCGGCATTTAATTTTATTGTAATACCACGTTCACGCTCAATATCCATAGTATCTAATAATTGCTCCTGCATATCTCTTTCGGCAATTGTTCCTGTCGCTTCCAAAAGTCTGTCTGCAAGTGTAGATTTACCATGGTCAATATGGGCTATTATACAAAAATTTCTAACATTATCTCTTGTTTTAGTCATTATTAATCCTGATTGAAATTACCGTAAATGCAATATAATTTTGATTTTAAGTTAATTTTACAATAAGAAAACAGCATTGTCTATTTAATCTTATCTGTCAAAAAACTTATCAAGTATTATATATAAATTTACCAAAATAAACCCGATAAACATTCCGGCAAGAACATCTGTCGGATAATGCACTCCCAAGTGCAAACGTGAAATTCCGACCAAAATTATAAATACAACTAACAAAGTTATTAAAAAGTGTTTCCAAAATCCGCTTAAATGTTTTGAAATAAGATATATTAAAATTCCGAAAAAGCACATATTAATAAGAGTATGGCCTGATGGGAAACTGTACCCCGAGTATGAATCACCGCAAGGTCTTGTTCTGCAAATAATTTCTTTTATCCAATCGGTTAAAAAATATGAAAACTGAGTGAAAATTATAAGCATGGCAGTCTGTAAATAATATCTGTGAGAAATCAAAATCCCACTTGAAACAATAATTGGCCACAAAAGATTATAACGACCAAATTCATTAATCAAAAGAAGAACAAATTGCGGATAATTAACGGTAATTGATTGAACAGATTTCATAATAGAATAATCAAATTCTCTGATATTCGGCAAATATAAAACCAGCAATGTTATTACAGCAATAAAAAACACTGATATTACAATATAATGCAAATTTATTGCTAAATTATATTCTTTATTTTTCATACTTCACTCCAAATAAAAATTTTATATACCGCCTTTAACTATTCCTATAAGGTTTGCAAGTTTGCCCATAATTGTAGCTATTATAGGAGTAATTTCCGTTACAAATACTGCAAAGAAAAATAGTGCGCCTAAAACTGCGATAAATTTTTGAATGTCAGAGAACATAAATATTTTTTTATTTTTAAATTCTTCAATACCTTTGTATTCTTCAGTAAACGGTTTTACAGGTAATTTTTCTTCAATTTGTTCAATAACATTAGAAAATTTAATCTTAATTATTGTGTTATAAGAATCAACATTCATCCACCATAAAGCACAAACAGCAATTCCAAACATTGAAAATACAAGAGTTGCTGTTATTTTTTCCATAAAAGTGACATTACCCGTAAATATCATTGCAAAAATAATTACAATAAAAGATATCATATAGAATCTGTTTGTACAGAAATTTCTGTCAATAAAATTATCTTTTTGTTCTGTATATAATTTGTATTCTTCAAAAATAAGCTCATCTCTATCCATTATATTCTTCTCCTCTTTTTGATTTTACTTCATTCATTAATTCTTCAAATTCTTTTTCATCCAAAGTTTCTTTTTCAAGCAAAGTTTTAGCAATATGCTCCAACATATCTCTGTTTTCATTCAAAAGATTTTTCGCTGTTTCATATTGTTTATCAACAATCAATTTAACTTCTTTATCTATATCGGCAGCAATTTCTTCGGAAAAATCTCTTGTGTTGCCGAAATTGCGTCCCATAAATACATGTTCTTGTTCTTTTCCGTAAGCAAGATTTCCCATTTTTTCGCTCATACCGTACGTTGTAACCATGCTTCTTGCAAGATTTGAAACTTTTTCCAAATCATTTGAAGCTCCTGTTGTAATATTGTCTTTGCCATATATCAATTCTTCCGCGACTCTTCCGCCTAAAATCATTGTTATTCTGTCAAGAAGCTGACTTTTTCTCATTGTAAGATGATCTTTTTCAGGCAAAGTAAGTGTTATACCAAGTGCCATGCCCCTTGGTATAATTGAAACCTTGTGTAGTGGGTCACAATCTTTTAGTAATTTTGCAAGAAGCGCATGACCAACTTCGTGGTATGCTGTATTTTCTTTTTCTTCATCAGATATAATTCTGCTTTTCTTTTCAGGGCCTGCCATAACTTTGTCAATAGCTTCTTCTAAATCAGGCATGTCAATTTCAGCCTTGTCATGGCGAGCAGCAAGAAGAGCAGCTTCATTTAATAAATTCTGTAAATCAGCACCCGTAAATCCGGGAGTACGTTTTGCCAATGTTTTTAAATCAACTTCTTTTGCAAGCGGTTTATTTTTTGCATGAACATTTAAAATTTGTTCACGACCTAAAACGTCAGGCTTATTAATAACAATTTGTCTGTCAAATCTTCCGGGTCTTAATAAAGCATTATCCAATATATCAGGTCTGTTTGTTGCTGCTAAAATGATAATATTGGTGTTTTCATCGAATCCGTCCATTTCAACCAACAATTGATTTAGTGTTTGTTCACGTTCATCATGCCCTCCGCCTAAACCTGCACCACGCTGACGTCCGACAGCATCTATTTCATCAATAAAAACAATACAAGGCTGATGTTTTTTTGCTTGTTCAAACAAATCTCTTACACGAGAAGCACCAACCCCAACAAACATTTCCACAAAATCAGAACCGCTTATTGAAAAGAAAGGAACGCCTGCTTCTCCTGCAACAGCCTTTGCCATCAATGTTTTACCTGTTCCCGGTGCGCCCACAAGAAGAACACCTTTTGGTATTTTTGCACCGAGTTTTACATATTTATCACTGTGTTTAAGAAAATCGACAATTTCTTCAAGCTCTTTTCTTTCTTCGTCAATGCCTGCAACATCTTTAAAAGTGGTTTTAACTTTATTATCCATAAGCATTTTTGCTCTTGATTTGCCAAAGGACATTGCCTGAGCGCCGCCTGCTTGAATTGTACGAATTATTAAGAATAAAAACCCGATTATTATAAGAATTGTTATAAAAGATGAATTCATACCAAACATTGAACCTGAATCGGATGATTTTGTAATGTTAATTTCAACATTATTATCCTCCAGTTTTTGAACAATATCGGAGTTTTCCGGGAATACTACTCTATATTGAACTGTTGGAGATTTTACTTCGCCATACCAAGGATTTTGAACAGGTTTTGTTTCGGGTTGGTTAACAGGGTGTGCAATCAGAACATCTTTGCTCATATCAACATTTTTAATTTCTTTATTTTCAACTTTTTGTATAAAAGTCGTATATGAAAGTTCTTCCGTACTTGTAGTCGGGCCGGAAAACAACATGGAAATGAAAGCAAGCACCAAAATTCCCAATATAATATACATACCGATAGACTGATTTTTATTCATAATTCTCCCTCTTTTGAATTTATTGTATCATAGATATTATTATCTGAACAGTTGTACAAGTGGAATGATTTAAAATTTTTTTAAATAACTTCTATGGTATACGGCTTGACACCAAACTTTTTTGACTTATACTGTTTCTATGCATAGAAACAGTAAAAATGATAATAACGAATTATTCGATTTATTGGCAGAGATAAATAAGTCTGAAGAAATTTGTGATTTAATGAGAGAAATGCTGACGAAATCAGAACTTGAAACATTGTCAAAACGATGGCAAATATTAAAAATGCTTTCAGAAGGGAGAACTCAGCGTGATATTGCAAAGGAGTTGAAAGTGAGTTTATGCAAGGTTACAAGAGGTGCTCAAATTTTGAAAGATGAAAAATCAATAGTCGTAAAATGTTTAAAGGAGATTAAAAATGAATACAAATAAATTTAATATAATGCCGACAGAAGAAGGTTTTTACGGAAATTATGGCGGTCAATTTATACAAAGCGAATTTAAGGATGAATTTAAAAAAATAACTGAAGCTTTTTTGCACTACAAAAATGATACTGAATTTAACAAAGAATTAAATTATCTTTTGAAAAATTATGCAGGTCGCCCTTCGCCTGTTTATTATGCAAAAAATCTTTCAGAAAAATATAATTGCAGAATATATCTTAAAAGGGAAGATTTAAACCACACCGGAGCACACAAAATTAATCATTCGCTGGGCGAAGCCTTGCTGGCTAAAAAAATGGGGAAAACGAAATTGATAGCTGATACCGGTGCAGGACAACACGGAGTTGCAGTTGCTACGGCAGCAGCAATTATGAAATTAGAGTGTGATATATATATGGGTGAACTTGATATAGAAAAAGAAAGTCCCAATGTAGAGAGAATGAAAATTTTAGGTGCTAATATCATACCTGTTTCGGAGGGGACAAAGACTCTTAAAGAAGCTGTTGATGCTGCGTTTGATGCATACATTAATGAATATAAAACGGCAATGTACGCTATGGGTTCTGCGGTTGGACCACATCCGTTTCCTATGATGATTGAACATTTTCAATCGGTAATAGGAAGAGAAGCTCGTGAACAATTTCTTGAACAGGAAGGACATTTGCCTGAGTGTATTATCGCTTGTATAGGCGGAGGTTCAAACGCAATAGGATTATTTAACGGTTTTTTGGATGATGAAGATGTTGATATATATGGCGTAGAACCTCTTGGAAGAGGTGCTGATTTGGGTGATAATGCCGCAAGTATTAATTATGGCAAAGATGGTATAATTCATGGATTTAAGTGCAAACTTTTACAAGATTCTGACGGTAATATAGCCAATGCATATTCTGTCGCAAGCGGTCTTGATTACCCCGGTGCGGGCCCAAAGCATTGCTATTTGAGTGAAATAGGTCGGGTTAAGTATGATGTTATAAGTGATAATGAGGCTATAAATGCATTTTATGAACTTTCAAAATCGGAAGGAATTATCCCTGCGCTTGAAAGTTCTCACGCAATCGCCTACGGCTTAAAACTTGCAAAAGAAAATAAGTATAATAATATGCTTATAAATGTTTCGGGCAGAGGTGACAAGGATATACAATTTGTTTTAAAATCCAAGTAATTGTTACTTTTAAAACATTAAATCGTGTTCGCAAAATGGTCATGCCTAATTTTTTACAAAACTTAACCTAATTCTTAATCCATGCAAATCCATGTGTAGCACATGATTTCATGTTTCTATTTGCCTAAAACCATGTGGGCATGGCATGTTGACATGTACGAAAATGCTTAATATCAATTAACTTGCGGTTTAGCATGTATGTTAAAAAGTTGTTACATTTGCTTTAAAGTGGGTTGTAAATGAACTCTTAGCCACTATAATGGAAGAATAGTCGAGAATGAGTTATTCGAGATTTGGGGATTTTTAATATATTTTAACTTGTTTTTTGGGAGGAAATAAGTGTTTAAAAGTCGTGATATGGGAAGAGCTATAGTTGCTAAAAGATGGACGCCTACAGCTTTGGAATGTTATAAACGTGGTTGTAATTGCGAAGGCTGTTTTTACAGTGATTTTTTCAGTGCAACAGCACAAAAGTGCCAAATGAAATCAGCAGTCTTAGAACTTGTTAGAACCATTGGTGCACCTAATGTTGAAATTCCACAGGTTTTGGAATATTAATAACTACCCTTTAAAAATGTTTCAAAATGTTGTACAATAGATAGGTAGACATTAGGAGGTGTAAATGTATATACACGTGAATGGTAAAAACATCGAGATTACCGATGCAATTAAAGCTTATGTTAAAGATAAGCTTGGTAAAGTAACAAATCACTATGATCAAATTACGGGAATGGATGTTATTCTTTCGGTAATTAAAAACCCCGCCGCAACAGGCAAGCATGTTGCAGAAGTTTCTTGTAAGACGAATACTGGTGTTATTCGCTGTGAAGAATCAGCAGAATCAATGTACGAAAGCATTGATCTTCTTGCGGATAAACTTGACAGACAAGTCAAAAAATTTAAAAACAAGGCTCTTTATTCTGACAAAACTTCTATAAGAAACTCTGAGTTAGCTGAAGAAATTGAAGAAGAGGTAGTAGAAAGCTAAGGTTTTATAACAAAAATGATTAATAATAAAAAAGTTGTAGTTATAATGCCTGCTTACAATGCAGAAAAAACATTGGAAAAAACTTATAATGAAATTTATCAGAAAATCGTTGACGAAATTATTCTCGTCGACGATTTTTCTTCTGATGATACAAAAAAAGTTGCAAAAAAACTTGATATAACAACAATCGTACACGAAAAAAACAAAGGTTACGGAGGCAATCAAAAAACATGTTATCGTGCAGCGTTGAAAGCCGATGCTGATATAGTAATTATGCTTCATCCTGATTATCAATATACGCCCAAATTAATTCCTGCTATTGCCTCTATGATGGCTTTTGGAGAATATGATGCTGTTATAGCTTCAAGAATGTTATGTAATTCTGCATTAAAAGGTGGTATGCCTTTATACAAATATATTTCAAACAGATTTTTAACGGAATTTCAAAACGTTTTGATAGGGGAAAAATTGTCTGAATATCACACAGGGTTTAGGGGATTTACAAGAGAAATACTTGAAAAATTACCGCTTGAAGATTGCAGTAATGATTTCATTTTTGATAACGAAATGTTGGCTTTGATTTTGTATAACGGATATAAAATAGGTGAGATTTCTTGTCCGACAAAGTATTTTCCGGAAGCATCTTCAATAAATTTTTTGCGTTCTTGCAAATATGGATTTGAAGTGCTTTGGGTAAGCTTAAAATACAGATTCGCAAAAATGCAAATCCCCGTCAAATTGTTTAATTGTAAAGGAAAATCGCTGGATACAAGCGTAGAATTAAATTATTATAACAAAGGAATCTCATGAAAATTGTTTTAGCAACATCAAATCCGCATAAAGTCAAAGAAATTAATGAAATTACCACGCAATTTTGTGTGGATAATAACATTAATTTAACGGAAAGCATAAATTTCATACTTCCGCCAACTGACTTTAATCCTGATGAAACAGGTGAAACATTTGCGGAAAACTCATATATAAAAGCAAAAGAAGGCTGGAATTTATCTCGCAATTGGTGTCTTGCAGACGATTCCGGATTATGTATTGAAGCTTTGAACGGTAAGCCCGGAATATACTCGGCAAGATATGCTGAAACGCCACAGAAACGTATCGAAAGAGTATTAAAAGAACTTAAAGGTATTGAAAACAGAAAAGCTCATTTTGTATGCCACATGACACTTATTAACCCTGACGGTGAAATTGCTTTTTCTTATGAAGGAATTTGTAAAGGCAGTATTATAAATGAACCGAAAGGTGTAAACGGATTCGGATATGATCCGATATTTTTACCCGAAGGATATAGTAAAACAATTGCAGAACTTTCAGAGGATGAAAAAAACCAAATTTCGCACCGTTCAATAGCATTAAGAGAAGTTATAAAATATTTAACCTCATTTAATCGGCAAGTGTAAACCTCATCTGTGCAGTTCTTTATATTTTTTTCTTAACATAATTGCCCATCAGAAGTGTTTATGGTAATATCAAGAAAAATAGTAAAATATAAAAGTATAAGGAGTATTTATGATATCAGTAAATGATTTGAAAAACGGTTTAACATTAGAGCTTGATAACGGACTTTGGACGGTAGTTGAATTTCTACACGTCAAACCGGGTAAAGGTGCGGCTTTTGTCAGAACAAAACTTAAAAATGCAGAGAATGGTAATGTTATTGAAAGAACATTCAGAGCAGGTGAAAAAGTTGCAAAAGCTATGTTGAACCGCAAAGAAATGCAATATTTGTATAAAGAAGGCAAAGAATTTGTTATGATGGATATGGAATCATACGAGCAATTGCAATTAACAGAAGACCAAGTAGGTGATGGTGTTAAATACTTAAAAGAAAATATGGTAGTTCAAGTTCTTACACATGATTCAAGAATTATAGGAGTAGATATCCCTGCTCACGTAGAATTGGAAGTTATTGATACTCCGCCTGCCGAAAAAGGAAATACTGCACAAGGTGGTACAAAGCCTGCTACTCTTGAAACAGGAGCGGTTGTTAATGTTCCTTTCTTTGTTTCTAACGGCGATATTATTCGTGTTGATACAAGAAGCAACGAATATTTGGACAGAGTATAGTATCAACAAATCACTATCCGGAAATAATATACGGAGGAGATAATGAAACTCGAAACAGATTATATAGAAAAATTAGCAAAAATAATCAATGACAACGGACTTACGGAAATTTCTTTGGAAGAAGGTGATCAGGCAATCACTATAAGAAAAGATGTGCCTGAAGTTGTTAATATGACTTCTGCTCAAACTGTAACACCTGTTCAAGCTTCGAATGTCGTTCAAATAAAAGACGAAACCATACAAAAGCCGACACAGAGAGGAAAAGCAATCACTTCCCCAATGGTAGGAACTTTCTATGCCTCGACTTCGCCTGATTCAGAACCTTTTGTTGAAGTCGGTTCAGAAATTAAACAAGGCGATGTGGTTTGTATAATAGAAGCTATGAAGCTTATGAATGAAATCAAATCCGAACACGCAGGAAAAGTAGTGCAAGTATGCGTTAAAAACGGTGATCCGATTGAGTACGGTCAAGTTTTGATGTATGTAGAATAGGAGGGACAGAAGGCAGGAAAACAAACAGGCAAGCAATTTGGTGGCTTGACTTCCATACATCCTTACTTCCTGACTTCTGGTAGAACTATGTTTAAACGAGTATTAATAGCTAATAGGGGCGAAATTGCAGTAAGAGTTATAAGAGCATGCAGAGAACTCGGAATTCCAACAGTAGCAGTATATTCTGAGGCTGATGCAAACTCTCTTCATGTAAGACTTGCAACCGATGCGTTTTGTATCGGGCCTGCTCCAAGTGTAGACAGCTATTTAAGCATACCTACAATTGTCGCAACTGCACTTACGACAGGTTGTGATGCTATCCACCCCGGTTACGGATTTTTATCCGAAAGAGCCGAATTCGCAGAAATTTGTAATATGCACGGTATAAAATTTATCGGTTCATCTGCCGAATCAATGCGTAAAATGGGTGATAAAGCCACTGCACGCAAAACAATGATTGAAAATAATGTGCCGGTCACTCCGGGAACAGGAATTATTAAAACACAAAATGAAGTTAAAGATTTTGCCGATAAAGTCGGATATCCGATTATTCTCAAAGCCACAGCAGGTGGTGGCGGCAAGGGCATGAGAATTGTCAGAAATGATGACGAATTAGAATCTAATATGACTATTTGCCAACAAGAAGCGGATAAATTTTTCGGAAACCCGAATATATATGCTGAAAAATACCTTGAAAATCCTCGTCATATTGAAGTTCAAATTATAGGTGATTCCTATGGAAATATTATTCATCTTGGAGAACGTGATTGTTCCATTCAAAGACGGCACCAAAAACTTCTTGAAGAAGCACCTTCTCCGGCAATAAATGAAGAAACACGACGTGAAATGGGTGCGGCCGCAGTAAGAGCCGCAAAAGCAATTAACTATGAAGGTGTCGGCACTTGTGAATTCTTGCTTGACCATGACGGAAAATGGTATTTTATGGAAATGAATACCCGTATTCAAGTTGAACATTGTGTTACAGAGATGATTTCACAAGTTGATATTGTAAGAGAACAAATCCTTGTTGCATCAGGTGAAAAATTAAGCTACACACAGAACGATATATGTCTTAGAGGACATGCAATAGAATGTAGAATAAATGCGGAAGATTCAGAAAATAATTTTATGCCTTGCCCGGGGAAAATTGACGGATATTTTGCCCCTGGCGGATTTGGTATTAGAGTTGATTCACACGCTTATCCCGGTTATACAATCCCGCCTTATTATGATTCTATGATAGGTAAACTTATTTGTTGGGGTGAAAATAGAAAACAAGCAAGACGCAGAATGTATCAGGCTTTGAAAGAATATGTTATTACAGGGATTAAAACAACCATTCCATTTCATCAACAAATTATAGAGGACGAAGTTTTTAAAAGCGGAAAATTTGATACAGGTTTTATTGAAGATTTTAACAACAGGCACAATATACAAGACTAATTTTCCGCAAAAAAAAGCTTGAGTCATTTAGCTCAAGCGGAAAAAGGGAAAAGGGATTTTATAATTTTGGTCGGGTTGCATTGGTGTTATTCATTTTCTTTTTGATTTTTTACCCTGCAACCCTCTGCTGACTTTATTCGGAGCGGGTTCGCGTTTTATGCCTTCGGAGGTCGGGTTGCATTGGTGTTATTCATTTTCTTTTTGATTTTTTTACCTTTGCTTACCTCTTGTTGTTTTTCTTTTTTTGTTTTGTTTACCCACAACCCTCTGAGGGCTTTATTCGGAGTGGGTTCGTGTTTTATGCCTTCGGTGGTCATTTTTATGAGAAGATACCGAATGTTCTGTCTACGTTATCTTGGATTACTTTTTTAACCGAATCATATTCTGTTGTTAATGCTGTTCTTTCAGTTTCTAATTTTGATAAATCCAAATCAAACATTTGTTCTTTTTTGTCAATTAACTTCATGTCATGTTCATATTTAGCTTCTGCTTTTGCCAAAGCTCTCTTGTCTATATCGGAGGTTGTTGTATACTTCAAATTTGTATCAGAACTTGGACTTGTTCCCATTAAAGTTATTTCACCTGTTTTCTTGTCCTCGTTTATTTTTTCTATGCTCATTTGACCGCTCTGTACCATATTGGTTAGCCAATCAGAGTTGTTTGCTACATTCTCTCCTGTTTCTATCATTCCGTTGTAATTTTCTATTGATTCACAACCGCCTGTTTTTTCAATTGCTTTATAAATACTTACATAATAATTAAATTCATTTGTATTAAAGTCATCTAAGTCAAATTCATCCTCATCATATCCCATGAGCTCGCTATATATTTCTGCTGCATAATTTCCTCTTGTATACAAACATTTTGTAAATCTGTTCATAGCATTAGTATATTCTTCTATTGCTTTGTCATATTCTTCGTCAGGTAACTCATCAAATGCACCTATATTATAAATATCCTCCTCAGCATCAATGTGATATTTATCAAATACAGCTAATACTGATTCGTATGCATCAGACAAAATGCTATCATCACTATGATTTTCATATACCAACTCTTCGGCGCTTATCAAAGCCTCTTCAAAATCAGAAGGACTTGTATTTCTGGATAATACACTGCCGGGATTTCCGGAAATTTGTGTTCCGCTTGTTATTGACCAATTATTTCCGGAATTTCCGAAATTTACGGAATCTGCATCTCCGCCGGTCATCATGTACATAGCAAAAGCATAAGCTGTTTCATTAGCCAAACCTAAACTCTTAAATTCGTTATAACCGACATAAATATCATTATCTACAACAACTTTGCCGTGTTTGCCTATTAATACATAATTTGAGAAATTACCTGTTGTAGCGCTGTTGATAGAGAATAAATTATTAAAAGTAGCTATTTGAGTTGAAGTTTCTGCACCATTCATCATGGTAAAAGTAAGACTTGTTGCATTTAAGGCATTTTGATACTCTTCATACACCTGATCTTCTTTAGTGGCAAGTTGTACCTTGGCATTTTGTATACTTTGTGCCAGGTACTCAACATCGTGTATTCTTGCTGTTAATGTCAGCAAGCGTGCTTGTGATGCCGCCATTCCCATTTTGAGTAAAATCCTTAAATTGTCCCTTTGTGCCATGATTTACGGCACTTTACCCCAAAATCTTTAAGACCACAGCTCAAATTGTTACATTTCTTAACATGTGTTTTTAAGGACGTAGTCGGATTAGAAGTGCAACACCTTGAGAGTGGATTCAAGAAAATAATTTTTCCACATTCTCTGATTGTAAAAATTT
>JAKSUR010000010.1 GCA_024408765.1 bacterium
TATTTTGTGTGGATGTCATAAAAATCCAACCGATGAAATTACATTCTCTTCTTGGGGTTCTGCGACAGAGGTCAAAATTATAAAAAATTTGATTTCTGATTTTGAAAAAGAAAATCCGAGTATCAAAGTTAAATTTATGCATATTCCGCAAAATTATTTTCAAAAAATACACCTTCTGTTCGCTTCAAATACACCACCGGATGTTTTATTTGTGAATAATCTTTATTTGCCTGTTTATGCTTCTTATTTGGAAGATTTAAACGGAGTTTTTGAAGAGAATGAATTTTATAAACAATCTTTGGATGGTTTAAGTATTAATAACAAGCTTTTTGCTGTTCCGAGAGATATTTCAGGATTGGTTTTATATGTAAATCTTGATAAAACGACATTGCCCGATTCATCTTGGACGCTGGATGATTTAATGGAAAAATGTAAAAAAATCCAATCACAAAACTTATTTTGTATAAGTTATGAAGATAAAATATATTGGTTGATGCCTTACCTTATGTATTTTGGTGGTGGCGTTTTGGATAATAATTATAATTTAATAATTGACAATCCTTTGAGCAAAAAAAGCATAGCTTTTTATAAAGATTTAAAAAATAAATATCATTATGCTCCGACTAAAAGTGAAGTCGGAAGTTCTACACAAGCACAAATGTTTATTGACGGGAAAATTGTATTTTATCTTTCCGGTAAATGGATGTATCCTAAAATATCTGAAAAAGCGAAGTTTAATTGGGCGGTAATTAATTTTCCTCATGGTAAAAATCCTCAAAACATTGATATTTCAGGCTGGGCTATATCAAAAAATACTAAAAACAAAGATGCTTCAATTAAATTGGTTAAATATTTATCCGATAAAAAGAGTTCTGAATATTTTACAAAGACGGGACTGATTACACCGGCAAGAGTGGATACTTCCAACCTCATAAAAAACATTGAACATAATGAAAAAGTTTTTATTGATACAATTGAAAAATCAAAAAATACTATCATAAGTAATGATTATGGAAAATTAACCGATAAATTAAATAATCAGCTTGATTTATAGACAAAATCAGAGTTTAATAAGTTAGGAGATATAAATAGATGCTTATAACACTTTTAGAAAAAATAAATAATTTAAATGAAACGATATTTGCTCCGCTTGACGGAATTATTGAAAAATTGCCGCTTGAAGAATGGATAGCAGATGCTATTTTAGACAGCATACATTTGCTTCCGTTTTTATTCTTTATTTTTGTGGTAATTGAGATTTTGGAATTTTATTTTTCGGATAAAATGGATTCTTGCATAAAAAAAGCGAGGAAACGAAGTGTTGCAGTAGGTGCTTTGGCATCTATTTTCCCGCAATGCGGTTTCTCTGTTATTGCAAGCAGTTTATATTCAAGAAGAATGATTACAAGGGGGTGCTTAATTGCTGTATATTTAGGCACATCTGATGAAACAATACCTATTTTGCTTGCTCATCCGGAGAAGGCACACTTAATTGTTCCGATTGTAGGTTTAAAACTTTTAATCGCAATTTTTGGCGGATATTTGATTGATATAATTGCAGGGCATTTTAACAATCCCGATATAATTAATCATGAGGATTCTGTGGAAGAAGTTTTGGAAGAAGCACATGAGCATGTTCATGACGAAGGTTGTTGCAATCATAAACCCGAAGGAATGAATAAAATAGAGCTTTTTCTTCATCCGATTCAGCACACGATTAATATATTATCATTTATATTGATAATTACTTTGGTTTTAAATTATCTTTTAGAGCATTTCCCTATTACTGAATTTTTATCAAATTCATCTCATCATTTTGCACAATGTATAGTTGCATCTGTAATCGGGCTTATTCCTAATTGTGCAATATCAATTGCTATTACAATGATGTTAATAAAAGGTACAATTTCTTTCGGCGCTGCAATGAGCGGATTGCTTTCCAACGGCGGACTTGGTCTTTTGGTGCTTTTAAAGAATAATAATATTAAAGATACAACAAAAGTTGTTATAATATTACTTTTAATAAGTATTATTTCAGGGTGCTTGATTGAATTTTTAACATAATGTTATAATTATTTTATGAATTATTATAAAAAGTATACACCGTATTTATTTTTATTTCCTGCATTAGCAGTTTTGGTTGTGTTCTTTTTTATTCCTTTTTTTCAAACATTGGGATTAAGTTTTTTTGATTATTCATCAAGTCTTTATCATCCTCATTTTAGCGGTGCGGATAATTATATAAAACTCTTTAAAGAACCGATATTTTATAAAGTAATGTTTAATACATTTATGTATCTTGTAATAGCAGTACCGTTTTTGGTTATATTTCCGCTTTTTGTAGCTATTTTAATAAATCAAAAAATCAGAGGAATAACTTTATATAAAATATTAATTTATTTTCCTGTTATAGTTTCAATTGTTGTTGCAGCAATAGCTTTTAAATGGCTTTTTGCAGGACAGGGAATATTGAATTATGTATTGTCTGAGATGAATTTATCACCAATCGGCTGGCTGACGGATACAAAATGGGCATTGTTTTCAGTTGCGGTTGTAACTATATGGAAGGGTATCGGATATTATATGATGATTTATCTTGCTTCCCTCATGAGTGTACCGCAAGATTTGTATGAAGCTTGTGACATAGACGGTGCAGGATTTTTTAAAAAACATTTAACGGTCACAATACCACACATTATGCCGACCATTGCACTTGTTTCTACAATAAGTACAATTTCTGCAATGAAAGTTTTTGCTGAAATTTATGTAATGACAAAGGGTGGGCCTTTAAACTCTTCAAAGACAATTGTATATTACATTTACGAAAGAGCATTTGAAAATCTCGATTTAGGTTATGCTTCAGCCATGGCAGTTGTTTTATTGGTTATCGTAATGCTGTTTTCGCTTATAAATATTTTTTGTTTTGAAAAAAATAAATATGGGGATATTTAATGAAAATTCTTGTTATAACAGACTTGTATCCTATTAAAGATGATGAAATATACACACCCAAAACGATTTTGAATTTTGTAAATGAGTGGGAAAAAGCAGGACATGAAGTTAAAATAATAAAACCGAATTTTATATTAAATTCTTTTTTAAGAAAAAAACCGATTTACAAAAGCGGAATATACGGTAATGTAGAGAATATAAATTATTGGCTTCCGTTTTTAGGTAAAATACAAAACAAACTAAAAACCCCATTGAAATATGATATTGCACTTGCTCACATGCCAAGCGGAATAATTTTTGCAAATAAACTTAAACTGAATTTTTGTGCAGCGGTTCATAATTCTGATATAGAAGTTTTAACCAATCCGATATACAGTATTTATTTTAAAAATGAACTTTATAAAGCGTATAAAAATGCAAAAAAAATTGCCTGCCGCTCATTTGTTTTAAAAGATAAATTTTTAAAGCTTTATCCGGAATTTAGTGAAAAAACTTTTGTAGCACCTTCTGGTGTAAATACAGATATAATTAAACGTGAGTGGAATCCAAAAGATAGAATCAGAGTGCTGACTTGCGGACAATTTATAGATAGAAAAAATATTGATAAAGTTATACAAGCATGCGAATTTTTTCCAAATATTGAATTAACGGTAATAGGCAGCGGAAAAAATGAAAAAGAACTCCGAAAAATATCCTCTAAACCTATTTTCACCGGACAAATTGTACATGATGAAGTTATAAAAAAAATGAGGGAATCCGATATTTTTATACTCCCCTCGGTTAATGAAACTTTTGGAATGGTTTATCTTGAAGCAATGGCTATGGGGTGTATTACAGTTTGTACAAAAGGTGACGGAGTTGATGGTATTATAAAAGACGGGGAAAATGGTTTTTTGACTTCCACAACTGTCGAAGAAATTAAAAAAACTATTGAAAATATTATTAATTTTAATGATAAAAATGGATTGTTGTTAAACACATATAATACAATTTCTGAATATACTGCCCCAAAAACTTCATTAAATTATATTAAACTAACGGGAATATAAAATTTAATATAATATTACTATATTTACTCTCCCCGTTAATTAGACAAAATGGTGATTTATCTTAATTCGTAACAATTTACAATTTTTGTATGGAGAAATTGTTATGGGAAACTTTCAGAATAAATATTTAGAAATAAAAAATATTAATAAAGACATTGTAGATTGGGTTGAAGATGTCGCAGAAGAAAATAATTGCAGAATCGAAAGAAATGAATGGAAAAGCAAATATAACAGCTATGTCGTATATGACTATGAACCGTTTTGTTCGGAAGGATTTGAAATAAATCTTCTAATTAGTTCATTTGATATTTCGTATTTGAATTTTATCAAATATTTATACAAAGAAAAACTTTCCACAATTGAATATTTGGATAATTGTGCCAAAATGCCTGCTGTCAGAAATTATATAATTTAAAAAGTCGTATACGAACCAATAACCCTTACACTTTGTACAAGAGGTGTTAAATCAGAAATTAAATTTTGAATTAACGATTCTTTTTCGTGTCCGACAAAATCAATAAATACAGCTTGCTCTTCTTGATTATTGTTCATCATTTTTGAATTAATTTGTGTAATATTGATATGATATTTTACAAAAACCTGAACTATATCGAGCAGAGCACCTTGTCTGTCATTCAAGAATAATACAATACTCGTTTTGTCACATCCTGAGGGTTCTGTATTACCGTCGCCAATTACAACAAATCTTCGATTATTGTTTTTATAATCTTCAATATGCTCTTTTAAAATATTCAAATTGTATAATTCAGCGGTTTTGTGAGTTCCTATAATTGAATAAGTCAAATTATAGTTAGGTAATAATCTTGCAGATTCATCCATACTTTCTGCCATAACAACATTTAACTGTCTTGGCATTTCTTCCCGTACAAAATTTTTACATTTTGAAAGTGCATTCGGGTTGGCGATTAATCCCATAATGCTGTAAAATTCAGTTGTTTTTGATAAAATACAATCATTTACCGGAATTGTAGTTTCTGCCAAAATTCTTATATTTTGGTTTTTTGTTTGTATAAGATTATCCAAAGTTTCTCTTATTATTCCTTTATAAGTCGTTTCAATAGGCAAAATTGCGACAGCATTTGAATATTCGTCAATATAATCTATACATTCTTTTATTGATGATAAAGAACGCTGATACAAATACAAATCATGCTTTGCAAAAAGCTTATCTTTTGCTATTTCCGAATAAGAACCGCCCATTCCCAAGCATACAACTTCATTAAAATCTTCAAACATAATAAACTCCAAGTGTTTAGTATATTATATTACTAAAACAAAGGAGTTGCAATTAAATCTTATTATAATTCTTTGTGCGTTGAACCTTGCATATATTCTTTAACAACATTAATAGGAATCGCAAAACCGATTCCTATATTTGAAATATTATCATCAGGATTAAATATAGCCTGATTAATTCCTATGATTTCACCGTGTTTATTAAGCAAAGGCCCGCCGGATGAACCGGGGTTGATAGCCGCATCCGTTTGTATTCTGTTTTTTACATAATCAATTCTTGAAATTATACCCTGCGTCAATGTTCCGTTAAATCCAAAAGGATTACCAATCGCAAGCACTTTTTGTCCGACTTTTATTTTTTCCGAATCACCAAATTTTACGGTTTTTAGATTTTGAATTGCAGGAATTTTTAAAAGGACAATATCTTCATTTTTATCAAAACGCTTATAAATTTTTGCATCATAATTTTGACCGTTTGACATTGTAACAATAATATTTTTACCTGAACCAATCACATGCGCACTTGTTAATATAATACCCGATTTGTCAATTATACAGCCCGTTCCGCATGATATTCCATGATGAATATGAGAATCTACGGATACTATAGCAGGATTTATTTTTTTGTATAAAGAAACAATTGAGTGTTCTTCTCTGTCAAAAGCATAGGAGGGTTGAAGTAAACTAATTAAAATTAAAACTAATATTTTTTTCATAATTTATTTTTTTTTAAAATAAAAATTTTAGCTATTAGTTAACAGGTGCAAATTTTGATTATTTTGTTAAATTTATGCGGGCGGTTTCGCTTTGCGAAACCGCCCACTCTATAATATAATATCTTTGGAGGTAAAAATGCCGCATTTTTTTATAAATTCAAAAAATGTAAATAAAAATACTATAACTATTGATGACTCTGAAAATTACAGACATATATCAAAATCATTGCGTGCAAGAATAGGTGAAAAATTGCTGTTAATTGATGAAAATCAAATGCAATATGAAACTGTGATTAAAAATATTGATTCAAGAGTAATTGTTTGCGAAATCCAAAAAGCTTATCTTTCAAAACATGATTTGAATTTTGATTTGTATCTTGCACAGTCACCGCTAAGGAGTGATTCACAACTTACAATTATGGAAAAATCAACAGAACTCGGAGTAAGAGGAGTTTATCCTGTTATTACCGACAATTGTTCTGTTTCAAAAGATATTGCTGTTAAGAAGTGTGAAAAATGGCAAAAGGTTATGTATGAAGCATCTAAGCAGTGTGAACGAGCGAAAATACCTACATGTTTTGAACCTACATGCTTAAAATCGGTTTTAGAAAACGATTTTGACCAAATTCTTGTGCTTGCTGAGCGTTCAACGGAAATATCATTAAAAGATTACTTAAATAAAAATAAAATTAATTCAGGTGATAAAATTCTTGTCGTAATAGGGCCGGAAGGCGGTTTTTCGCAAAAAGAGTTTGATTATTTTAAATCTAAAAACTTACCGTTAATTACACTGGGAGATTTAATTTTAAAGGCTGAAACCGCAGTTATTGTAACATTAGGAAATATTGTTTATGAATATAAAGGATGATTTTATATTATCACAAATTAATGAAGGTTATTTGGTTGGCGGTTCAATCAGAGATTTTCTATGCGGAAAAACTTTTATTGACAGAGATATAGCAATTTGCAATGCAAAAAAGTTTGCCGAAAAAATTACAAGGCAATTTGACGGTACAATGGTTGTTTTAGATGAAGAAAATCAAATATTTAGAGTTGTTTTAAAAGATAAAATCAATTACCTTGATATATCAGAGCTTGTAGGAAGTCGGATAGAAGAAGATTTAACAAGGCGTGATTTTACAATTAATGCAATAGCCTACGATTTAAAATCAAATCAATTTATAGATGTAACAGGCGGGATTGATGATTTAAAAAACGGAAGGTTGCAACATATAGCGGATTCTAATTTTGTTGATGATCCTTTGAGAATGCTAAGAGCATTTAGATTCCTTGCTGTAACAGGTTTTGAACCGACAAAAAATCTCATTGAGGCAATAAATCAATATAAACATCTTGTCTTAAATCCATCTGCCGAACGTATAAATTATGAAATTATGAAACTATTTGGCGGTGAGCATTGTTCTAAAACGCTTCTTTTAATGGACGAAATGGAAATATTAGAAAAGATATTTCCGTTTGTAAATGAATTAAAACAAGTTACACCAAACAGTCACCATCATTTGGATTTGTTTCACCATTCTGTTGAAACGGTTAAACAATTGGAGCTTTTGTATGCCCAATCCGATAAATGCACAAAAGAACACCTGAATCAAATTGATTTTGGCGGATTTTCAAGAATTAATCACTTAAAGCTGTCAGGATTTATGCATGATATAGGCAAATTTTCAACTTGGACTATTGAAGAAGATACAAAACGGCATAGATTTATAAAACATGATGAGATTGGCTCTAAACTGTGTGTCGAATATCTCAAAGATTTAAAATTTTCCAAAAAACAAATTGAATATATTTCAAATATGATAAAAAACCATATTTATCCTTCAAATGTACTCGCTTCGCCTGAATTGTCAGAAAAAATTATGATGCGATATTTAAGAAAAATGGGAGAAAATGTTATTGACAATATCATGCTGGCACAAGCGGACAGGCTATCTGCAAGAGGTGCGGTTATAACAGAAAAAATGGTAAAAGATAATATTGATGGTTTAAATAAACTGAAAAACTTTTATTTTGAAAAGAAAGATTTATTAAAACCGCTTCCAAAACTACTTGACGGATTGGAAATAATGAAATTGCTTAATATAAAAGCTTCCCCTGAGTTGGGTAAAATAATTAACGCTCTTTATGAAGAACAGTTGTGCGGAAATATCAATACAAAAGAAGAAGCAATTGAGTTTGTTAAAAAATATCAATTAAATAATTCTTAAAAAATTATTTTTCTTTGGTAATAAGTTTTTAAGCTCCTGAATCCTATTTTTTGCAAAAATAGAATCTTCTGAAAAAGATTTGAGGTTTAAGAATTTTTTGTAATACCTTACGGCGTCGGAATATTTGCCAAGTTTATCAAAACTCATAGCTATACCCAAATAAGCTTTATAATAATCAGGATTTCTTTTTATAAGCTTAAAAAATGTTTGCGAAGCCTCTTCAAAATCTCCCATACCCATCAGCATTGCACCTTTGTTATAGTATGCTTTTAAAAATTCAGGATTTGTTTCAATAATTTTGTTGTAAATCATTAAAGATAATTCTTCTTCACCAACCAGTTCATGAGCAATTGCAAGCTGAATTTGAGCTTCTAAATTTTCTTTGTTTAATACAATCGCTTTAATCAAATAAGGTATAGCTACCTCAGGATTGCCGTCCGAAAGATGACAAACTCCAAGTTCATAAAAATATTTATCATTTGTTTCATCTAACTTTGTCAATTTTTCGAGCATAGAAACGGCTTTTTTGTATTCGGTAAGATATTTGTATGACGATGCCAGTCCCCAATATGCCTCTTGTTGATTTCTGTCCAGCATAATTGAATCAAGATAACACTTTACTGACTCTTTATATAATTTTGAAAATCTTAATGCGTCAGCTTTAACACAAAGTTCATACGAACGTGATTTAATCGGTAGACTTATTCTGTTAACAGCTTTTGCCATATTTTCCCTGATATTTGATTTAACTAACATAAACCTCTCCCACATGTATTTTATGAAATACCGTCATGATAAATAACATACATTTGGAGGAAATTTTAACTTTGCTAAAAAGCGGAAATTTCTATTTGCACTTACACTCTTACAATAAAAGTTTACTATTTATAAATGATATGCTATAATATGTTTTTGTTTGGGAGTTTTATATTTGAAAGAATATATCGAAAAATACATCACAGAATCAATTTCCGCAAAAGAAAAATTACTGGCGGATTCTGAGATTATTGCACAAATAGAAAAAATTTCTGATGTAATTACAGATGCATTAAAAAACGGGAACAAAGTTTTAACTGCCGGAAATGGCGGTTCGGCAGCGGATGCACAACATATTGCAGCCGAGTTTGTATCAAAATTTATGTATGACAGACGAGCGTTGAATGCCGTAGCTTTAACCACAAACAGCTCAATCTTGACATCTGTAGGAAATGATTACAGTCACGAACATATTTTTGCAAGACAAATTCAAGCTTATGGTAACAAAGGAGATGTTTTTATTGCAATATCAACGTCAGGCAATTCTAAAAACATTGTATTAGCAATAGAAGAAGCTAAAAAATGCGGAGTTAAAGTTGTGGGATTAACGGGCAAATTACCTTCGAAAATGGATAATTTATGTGATTTTTTAATAAAAGTTCCTTCCGATAAAACTCCGATTATACAAGAATCACACATAATGATTGGTCACATTATTTGTGCATTGACAGAAAGAGCATTTATTTATAACTAATAAGAAAATAAATTGTTATTACGAAATCAATTATCGGCTTGCTACTTCTCGTTTTTTACCGCATCTGCTTTCATTTTGAGGATTTTACTTGCAGATTCAATAGTTTTTCCGTATGAATATACTTTTGCTGTTCCTTTCCGCTTTTTCCCTCCAATCTGATTTTTGCCTTTTTTCTCAAGTGCTTCATACTCTGTAATAAATTCATGTGATTCATCATCATAAAATGTTTGATTTGTAATTTCAGTTAAACCTGCTTTATTTGTATAGCGATCAAGCTGAGTTTTTCCATCAGTTTTAATATTAAAGAAATTCCACCAAGAAGTTTCATTTCGCTCCATTGCTCGCTCGCACTTCATATTTTTTTTGCCATATTTATTTGCCGAATCTTTAATTACAGTTCCGGCTTCGGAATAGTCTTGCATTTGGGAAACTATATTATCCAACTGACCATTGTATGTTTGGAGCTTATTTCCATTACTATAAATTGTTGACTGCAATGTTCCCAAAAGTTTATTTGAGTTCTGAGAATCAGAATTTAAGGCATTCAACATGTTATATAAATTTTTTAATTCTTCTTTCTCATCAGCTGTCAATTCTCCATTATTCATTTTTTCTTCTAATTCGGCTATTCTTTCGTTAGTTCCGTCTATATTTCCTGATATATCGTTGTAATCTGTTTCTGCTTGTTCCAATTTTTCTTGTGCTTCTTGAAATTCGTTATAGCAAACTTCATAATCTTCAACTATTTCATAAACGGTTTTATCCATTGAATTTAGATTATTTAAAACATTTTCTCCAAGTTCAGCTATTTTATTGAGAACATCTTTCTTTTTCTTATTGTCTTTGAAAATAGTTCTAATTTCTGAGGCAACTTCATTTGCATTTACATTGTTAACAGCCATTGTTTCTCCTTTTTTGAGTTCTTACAATGAATAACGGCAATTATAATAAAAACTTTAATTAAAAACTTGTTATTATAACAAATGTTAAAGGCAAAAGTCACACTATTATTGAATTGTGTATTTTGTAAAATTTTGTAAAGATGTTTTGCCAAAGCATTATTTAACAATTGAGGATGTGAAAAAATCCAAATAATGTCATTTTTTGATTTTTTACGAACTTAATCATTTTCAAATTATTTACAATTTCAACAGGCAAAAATTATTTTTAGAGTTTATATATATTAATAGAAAAATAAGAAAGGAATATAATAATGATTCAAAACCTGCAATTTAACACCCAAATAAATTTTCAGAAAAGACCTAAAATAAAATTATATCCTAAAAAAGAAATCGGACAATTTTTAAAAAAAAATACATCGAGTTACATTGTTCATCGTCAATTTAAAAGACGTATTCAACCTAAATCTAATTCATTGAAAAATTTAAGTTTGTACATTTAATACAATTGCTTTTGTATTTGCAAAATGTTTTTTCAAAAATGAAGGTCTGTGATATGGAGAAAGCCCATATTTGTCAATAGCTTTAAGGTGTTCTGCCGTTAAATATCCGGCATTTTTTCGCCAATTATACACAGGATATTCACTATCAAGCCTTTCCATATATCTGTCACGACTTACCTTTGCAAGAATACTTGCACGTGCAATAGAGGCAGAAGTTGCATCTCCTTTAATTATATATTGCTGAGGATATTCATAATTTTTTATCAACTTATTTCCGTCTACAAGCGTAAGAATATTTGTATTTCCTGATGCAAACAATTGTTTATAAACATCTGAACAAGCTATATTCATTGCTTTTAAAGAGGAATTTAAAATGTTTATTCTTTCGATTTCTTCAACTTCAACACAAACTATTTTATGAAAAGAATTATCTTTTATCACATCAAAAATTGAATCACGTTTTTTAGGTGTAAGTTTTTTTGAATCATTAAGAATACTTAAATCATTAATAAGACCTTTTGTAACTTTATCAAAACAAACAGCAGCCGCAAATACACCGCCTGCTCCCGGGCCTCTGCCGGCTTCATCCGTACCGATAATTATTTGGTTAAAATTTTTGTCATATTCAAAAAGATGTTCTGACGTTTCAAGCATGATATAATCAGCTTATACTTTAATTGTGGAGTTGTCAAAGATGAATAATTATTTTGAACTTAAAATTAATATTAATCCTGAAATGGAAGATATCGTTTCGGACATATTTTTCACTAACTTTGATTGTGAAGGTGTTGTACTGGAAGAACAAGCTTATAAAGATTTGGAAATGATTTCAACCACAAAAGGTATTCTTAAAGTATTTTTAACAACTTATCCGAATAATTTGAATGAAATTTTGTCAACTGAGCGTGAACTTTTGAAAAACAGAGGCTATTCAGATGAAGAACTGGGAAGCTGGGAAATAACAATTGATGAGAAAGAAAATGAAGATTGGTCAAAAAAATGGAAGGAAAAATGGACTGTAACTCATGTAACCGACAAAATTGCAGTTATTCCAAGCTGGTTGAAATATGAAAAAGACGAAAACGAAGTTACAATTACGCTTGATCCGGGGTGTGCCTTCGGGACAGGTACTCACCAAACAACTCAGCTTTGTATGAAAGCACTTGAAAAATATTTGAAAGTCGGAGATTCCTTAGCTGATATCGGAACAGGCTCGGGAATACTCTCGATATTAGGCAAAAAGCTTGGTGCAAGTGAAGTTTACGGCTGTGACAATGACGAAACCGTTATTGATGTTTGCAAAGAAAATGCAAAAATTAACGATGTTGAAATTCAGTTTGAACTCAATACTGCTGATAAAATTAATAAAACTTTCGATTTTGTTTGTGCAAATATTTTACATTTTGTTTTGGCTGAAATAATGGGGGATTTAAAAAATATAATGAAACCAAACGGATTGATGTCACTTAGTGGAATTCTCTTTGATAAAAAAGATATGGTTTTAAAAGCAATCGATAGAGAAAAGTTGGAAATTGTTGATATAATTGAACAAGATCAATGGATTTCTTATGTTGTAAAAAAAGTATAAATTTTGAGTTCAAAAATTTGTGTTTTTTATAAATTTAACGCAAAAAATTTTTTCAGGAGTTTTATAACATACATAGGTTATAGAAGGAATTTATGGATACAAGAATACACACAACAAATAACACGGCTTTTAAAGCGGGCTACCTTAATGTTTTGGCGACGGCTGACAATCACGGGAAAATAATGGAACTTCCGAAAGTTATAAAAAGTATAGAAAACAATGCCGGTAGTATTTTCCCGAAAGCAGGAAATAAATCTACATTAAATCTGTTTTCAATAGTCGGAGATTGGTTTATTAACCCTTCAAAACAAGGATTTATTACAAATCCTGCACTTACGAACGGTGATATGCAAAAGTGGGCATTATTAAGAACTATTGATAATATTAAAGCAATTGTACAAAAACAAGCACAAAATTCTAAATTTAATTTTGCAACTGTTTATGCAATGGGAAATCATTGCTTGGATGCAGGTACGGATTTTGTACTTAATGTAATGAAAACATGCCCGATTAAATCATTAATTACAAATGTAAACATAGATAAATCCGATAAAGTCAAAAAAGCAATGGCTGATTCTGATAATATAGTTAAATCTGTGGTTTATGAAATTCCTGATGATAAAAAATCGGATTTGATACACAAAGTTATGGTACTTGGAATAACAATCCCAAGCATGGGTTATTACAATCCGGGACTTTGCAAAGGTTTGGAATTTTATGATGATTCGGATCAAAAAGATACCACTTTAACGGAAGAAAAATTACAAGGAACAATAAATTCTGTTCGTGAACAAGTAGAAGCATTTAAAAAAGAGAATCCCAAAGGTGCAGTAATTTTAATGTCACACATGGGAGAAAGTTTAGCCGAAATTATTATCAAAAATGTACCTGATATTGATCATGTTTTGAATGGTCATGACCACAAAACAACTCAAAAAACAATCGGAAAAACAACAATAAGTTCACTCGGCAAAGACAATGAAATTATAAAAGCTTTGAATTGCAAATTTGATAATGACGGTAATTTTTCAGTACCTTCTCTAACGCAGTATGATATAAACAGAACGTTGCTTGACGGAATTGATGAACATCCTTTTCAAATTGCCTTAAAAGCAAGGTTCGCAAACGACACCAAGCCCTTGATTGAAATAAATGACGGATTCAAACTTGCTTACGGTGATGAAATCAGATATCAAAACAGTTATTTGATGAACTTTTTAACCTCAGCTATTAAAGAAGAAATCGTTAAAAATATTGACTCTGATGTATATACGGTAGGGCTTTTATCCTCAATTGTAAGATGCGGAATAGAAAATGGTGCAGACAATTTAACTATTATGAAAATATTTGACGGAATAAGCAAAGAGCTTGCAGGGCTTGAATCCGGATATGTTAAAGGGGAGGATTTAACAGGTCTTATTGTTGAAAACGTAATAGACAACCTTGCAAATAAAAGTCGAAATACATTATTGCATTGGTCTGATGTTCAAGTAAACAGAAGTCTTATAAAAGATATTCAAAACGGAAATTCAAATGCTCAATATTATGAGGCAATACGTGTTAGGAATCCGAAAACGCAAGACTTTGAACCGATTGATATGTCAAAAGATTACAAAATCGCAATCGGAAGCAAATATTTGTTGAAAAATTCAATAAAATATCCGCCTAAAATTCGTAACAATTTTAGTAAAATTAATGTAACTTATGATGAAATGTTCAGAAAATATCTTGAAAATAATAATTATAAACTTACTATAACCGAAAATACCAAGGAAAAAAGGATTTTGTAATTTATTCTGCAAAACTTGTTTTGCAAAATTCTAATCCTCTCTCAATGAAGAGAATTTAAAAAATAGGGTGCAAAAATTGCACCCTACATATTTGTTTACTCATTTTTCAATGAATTAGTTTTATTGTGTATCCCAATCAGGTAAACCATCGGATTCATCTGTTAGCACTTCTAAATCGCTAGCCTTATTATATTCGTTTTCTTTAACTAACTTCCAGCTTTCATCAGGTTTACTACGAATCCACCACTTACTTTCTTCTGTACCCGAAGTAGTTACAGTATATTTTGTAGTTATGCTTACATTATTTTTAATATCATCACCTACGGCTTGGGCATCTTCATATCTTCGTTGTAACTGAACAGGGTCTGTTGTTTTTTCGCATGGATCACCATCATTACGATATAACTTAGCAGGTACTATTAATTTATGTGACTCTTTATCGCCAAGGTAGGTTGCATACAATACATTTCTTAGCTTATTTTTATCTACACACGGAAAATCAGTTTCCAACTTACTATTTATATAAATCCAATCAGGTTTATAGCTTGGTTTTTCAAATGCTGCGTCTACAATTTTTACAATTTCATCTAAATTATATTGTCCCTGAGGCTCCAGTTTGTCAGGCTCAATTGCTTGAATCACTTTCATTATTTTTATTGCTTTTTGCTCAGGCATATTCCCATTATTAAGGCAGTCATACATGCCAACAATATCTACCCAATCGTATTTGTGTGCATTTTCGAGTATATCACCTTTGCTTAATTCATAAGTTTTTGTTTCGCCGAGTGTTGTTATTGTTTTTGTGTATTTTTGACCTCTAACAGGTTCTTGAAGCAGTGGTTCTATGTCTTCTTCGCGTGTTGATAGCAGTGCACCCAGCAATTCCTCACAATTTGTGGTTTGATTACCTGATATGGCACGAAGGAAATTAAAATATTGTGCATGATCCCAGTCGCCGTTCTCATTTTCGGGGAACCATTCCAGAATAGTTTTTACTTTCTCATATTTGTTATTTCTTATTAGGTATTCTTCAAATTTAGTTTTATTAATGTAGATATCGCTACTAATGTCATAATCACTATTATCTATACAGGCTTTTTCATCATGAGGATTACCAAAGATAAGAGTAGATATTGCTCCGACAATTAATCCTGCCCATGCTCCTTTAATAATACCGCCTACGACACCCTCCATCAACTTGGGTGCTAAAATTTTGATGTTGTCAGGATTTTGTAAAATTTCAATCACTGTGCTAATAGTTCCGTTGACACCGTTATCAACTGTTACATTAAAATTATTATCCTCGAGAATCTTGACTAGCGCCTGCAAATCATCAGCTGTTATTTCTTCACTAATATTTACAATTATCGGTTTATGATTAACCGTAATTTCTAAATTCTTTGCCAGAGCATTGGATACCAATTTAGAAGCACCTCCGGCGGCACCTCCTGCTACAGCACCTCCTGCTGCGTTCGCAATTGTAGGAGTATGGTCATTTTTCTGGAGTTCAATTTCACAGAATCTTATTAATTTTTTTATCTGATGATCAGTTAAGCGATCGGTATCAGTTTCATCCGGAAAGCCACTCAATTTACTTAATTCTCTTCTAACTTTAGTTATTTCAGAAATTTCTGGATCATCACTCTGATTAATCAAATAATCTGCACCTGCGGCTTTTAAAATAGCTTTTGATAAGTCGGATAAATCATAACTATCACCCTTCCTTGGACAGTATTGTGATAGATACCCTTCTATTTTGTCGGTTAACTCATTGCCCAGCCCTCTTTTAATCTCATCAAATGTAATATCCTTTAATTCATTTTGTCTGTTCATCGCCTTATTATGTCTTGCGGTAATTTTAATTACGGATTTATTCTCTTTCTTTACTTGTTTTTCATAATTTTCATCCTCAGTTCCATTAATATCCTTTTTGTGTTCGGTTATTAATTCTTTTCTTATCTTTTTTTTCTTTGTAGATTTATCTTCCCATTCTTGATCACCTATTTTAGCATCATCAGCAAAATACTTTTCATAGATATCACTACGTATTTCAATTTGTGCATCTTCATTATATAAATTTTTTACAAATATATTATAAGCATCTGCATAGAATTTATTTTTATCCTTTATCTTATTTGCAAATTGTTGTTTAATATCTTTTGCTGCGTCTGTATAGTTAACTTCATTATTCTTAGCATATTCTGCATATTCTTTGTTGATATCGTCATAAGCAGTTTGTATATTTTCCAATACAAATGTATAAACTATTGCATTCACTATTTTTTTACGTACGTTATCAGGAATATCTTTATCCTTTTTTATTTCATCCTTTAAAGATTTTTTTAATTTTTTGATGTCATCCACCGTTTTATGAGGTTGTGCTTTTGCAATCTTAATATAGTCATCTATTTTTATACTAAGTTGCTGATATAACGGCTCAGTTATAACATAAGTCCTTAAGTCATCCAGAGTTTTAATACGGCCTGCTTTTATTTCTCCATTTATATTTTTTGCAAAAGTTTTTTGCTTACTATTTTTAAGTTCAGGGGCATTATTACTTTTATCAAGTTGAAATTGAACATTCTCAAGTAGCTCTTTTTTGTAGGTACCATCAGACATCACTGTTATTTTATATTTTTTACCGGTAGTATAATATTCTGTTAAATAATAAACAGCATTGTCATTGAGTGTTCCTTCGTCTTTTGCATTTTTAATAGCATTATCAAGATCAATTGAGCTGCGATATAATTTTTCCGGTTCAACTTTGATTTCTTTACGTTCAACATTCTGTTTATTTTCACCTTCTTCGGTACTACCTTGGGATTTGAAAAAGTCTACCATCTCTTTATACTCATCGAGCTTTTTAATTTCATCCGATACAGCATCCATAATACTATTCCATTCGTCTTTATCAATACGATTGTTATTGTTACCGTTTTTGTCTGCTCCTTGTGCTATCAATTTCAACATTCTATCATATATCAGCTCTATATTATATTCATCAGTCATTATAGTTATCTCCTTTCTATAACTACCTTCTTTGCATGGATAACGACACTTTTTTTATAAACTTTAATCGTTTAAAAGTAATCTTTACAATTATTTACATTTATTCCTGAATTGTTTGCGGAAAAATATTCGTTTTACTTATATTCACTCAATTGTCTTATTCACATATTGCTTAATTAATGATATTGTTAAATTATGAAAAAAATTATATTTTGGATTTTTATATTAATTATTTTTATATTAATTTTTAAAGGATGTGTAAAAAAAGATATTCCCGAAAATATACCGCCAAATATACCTTCAAGCAACATAGAAAACATAGTTTATCCGCAAAAAAATAAAAATATTGAAATAAATGGCGTTGAATATTTGCAATCACAAGCAAGTGTGGGAAAGTTCGGAGGAGAAGTTGTTATTTCTACAATAGGAGAAGGCCCTAAAACATTCAATCCCTGCAATACCAAAGATGCAACATCAGCTTCAATGGCAGGTCTTATGTATGACGGACTTATGTCAACCGATCCGATTACGGGAGAAGTTATACCTTTATTGGCAAAATCTTTTGAAATAAAAGGAAATGATTATACTGTCGTATTAAGAAAAGGAATAAAATGGACGGACGGAAAACCGATTACTGCTGACGATATTATATATACATATAAAGAAATAGTCTTTGCAGGACTCGGGAATACCGCAACAAAAGATGCTATGACAATGCATGGTAAATTGCCGGAACTCGTGAAAATTGATGATTATACGGTAAAATTCACCACTCCCGAGCCTTTCGCACCGTTTTTAAGACAATTAACTTATCCCATTGTTCCTAAGCACTATTTTAAACCTTATTCCGATAAAGGTGATTCGGTTTTTAACGCTTTTCTTAATCCCGATACTTCGCCTGACAAAATCGTTTCAAGCGGTGCATTTAAGTTAAAAGAATATGTGGCTGCTCAAAGAGTCGTTTTTGAAAGGAATCCGAATTATTACAAGGTCAATCTTAACAATAAACAACTTCCTTATTTGAATAAATTAATATACTTGATTGTCGGAGATTCAAATAATGAAATTTTAAAATTTGAAGCAGGTGAAATTGATGCTTTAGGTCTTAGAGGCTCAAATGTCGCAAGGTATAAAATTAAAGAAGCAAATTCTGATTACAAAATATATAATCTGGGTGCGGATAACGGAACATTGTTTTTGGTTATAAATTTGAGCAACAGAAAAAACAAAGAAGGTTTGTGGAATGTTAATCCGATTAAGCAAAACTGGTTTAGAAACAAAGACTTTCGCTCTGCAATAGATTGGGCGGTTGACAGAAAAGGTATGGTTCAAAATATTGCACAAGGAGTTGCAACTCCATTATATACGGCAGAAAGTCCGACTTCAATTTATTTAAACAAAAACATAAAAGGACACCAAAAAAATATAGAAACTTCAAAAGAATTGTTAAAAAACGCAGGATTTGAATATAAAAATAATATTTTGTATGACAACAAAGGTAACAGAGTTGAGTTTGATTTATACACAAATGCAGGCTCAATTGACAGAGAATCAGTCGGAGTAATGATTAAACAAGATTTGGAAGAATTAGGAATGAAGGTGAATTTTAAACCCATCGAATTTAATTCTCTCGTGAATAAATTATCTAATACAAATGACTGGGATATGGCAATTATGGGCTTAACAGGCTCACCATTAGAACCGCATGACGGGAAAAATGTTTGGATTTCTAACGGACAATTGCATCTGTTTAATCAAAGACCGCAAAATTACAAAAATGATGACAGATTCGGTTGGGAAATTGAACTTGATAAAATATTTGAAGAAGGTGCATTAAAACTCAATTTTAATGAACGCAAACCAATTTATGACAGATACCAAGAGATTATTTATGAAGAAAATCCCATAATTTATTTGTATTCACCAATAAGAATTCACGCAATCAGAAAAAAAATTAAGAATGTTTTTCCGTCACCATTGAGCGGTTTATTGTACAATGTTGATGAAATCTATATCGACGGAGGAAATAAATGAAAATTTTTAAATATATCGGAAAAAGACTCCTTCAAACAATTCCTCTGCTTATAATCGTTTCTTTAATAAGTTTTTTTATTATAAGACTTTCTCCCGTTGATCCGCTTGCAGAACTCAGGTTGAATCCTTCTATATCGCAGGAAACGCTGGATAAAGAAATTAAAAGATTGCAGTTGGACAAACCTATAATTGTGCAATACTGCTATTGGGCAAAGTCTTTTGTAAAAGGTGATTTAGGGTACACTTCTGCAGGTGAAAAAGTTTCCGTTAAATTAAAAGAAAGAATTCCAAATACTTTGCTTTTAACTTTGGTTGTAATATTTATGACATGGTCTGTCGGAATACCGCTCGGCATAGCAGCCGCTTACAAAAAAGAATCCTTCTTTGACAGATTATTGACAATTTTTGCAAGTGTCGGAATGGCAATTCCTTCTTTTTTCTTCGCAATTCTTATGCTTATTTTTGCTGTTAAAACAGGATTTTTCCCCGTTGGCGGACTTACAAGTTATAATTTCAATGATATGAATTTTTTTCATAAAGTTTTTGATATTGCAAAACATCTTGCGTTGCCTTCGCTTGTTTTGTTTACAATATCATTATCGGGTTTGCAAAGACAAATGAGAGCTAATATGCTTGACGTAATGGATAGCGAGTATATAAAATTTGCCAGAGCAAAAGGGGTTAGTGAGTGGAAAATTATCTTTAAGCATGCACTCAGAAATGCCGTAAATCCTATGATTACACTTTTGGGGTTTGAATTTGCCGGTCTTTTAAGCGGTGCCGCTTTAACAGAATATGTCTTTCAATATCCGGGATTAGGCAGGCTTATTTTAGAAGCGGTTATGAAATCCGATATCAATCTTGTTATGGCATCTTTAATGATAGGAACAATTATGCTTATTGCGGGGAATTTAATTGCGGATATTTTACTTATGATTACAGATCCGAGAATAAGGAGATAGAAAAGTGGAATTTATAAATAAAATATATAAAGATAAATTCGCATTCACCGCATTTTTGGTACTTCTGTTTTTGTATTTGATTATATTGTTTGCTGATTTTATATCTCCTTACTCAAATCATTATTCAAATCGCAATATGTCTTATGCTCCTCCTTCAAAAATATATACCATAAATGAAAACGGCAAAATTTCACGACCATATACATATAATTATATAAGAGAATATGAGCCGAATTTAATGCAGACAATTTATAAACAGGACAGAAGCGTAAAATACTACATCAAACCTTTTGTTAAAGGCGAAAAGTATAAATTTTTAGGGATAATACCTTGTGACAGACATTTGTTCGGAGTTTCAGACGGAGGAATGTTATATATTTTGGGAACTGATATAAACGGAAGAGATGTGTTTTCAAGACTTTTATTCGGTGGCAGAATCTCTATGACAATAGGATTTTTGTCTTTGTTTATAGTATTCCCGATAGGTTTGCTGTATGGCGGAATTTCAGGATACTTTGGCGGAATACTTGATAATATAATGATGAGATTTGCAGAAGCTGTTATGGCTATTCCGAGTTTTTATCTTTTGATTATTCTTGCGGCAATACTTCCCTCCGGCATGACAAGTGTGCAAAGGTTTTGTCTGATTATCGTGATACTTGCATTGATTGGTTGGGCAGGGTTTGCAAGGGTTATAAGAGGTATGGTGTTGTCAATAAAAAATGAAGAATTTGTACAAGCCGCAAAAACAATGGGTGCATCAAATTTAAGAATTATAACAAAACATATTCTTCCTCAAACAACCAGTTATGTAATAATTGCTTTAACGCTTTCCGTTCCTTCTTATATTTTGGCTGAATCAGGATTGAGTTTTTTAGGACTCGGCATACAACAGCCTGATGCAAGCTGGGGTAACATGCTTAAAGAAGCACAAGAATTTACGAATATATTATATCGTCCTTGGCTTCTTACTCCCGGGGGATTAATTTTTATTGCGGTACTATCTTTCAATATACTTGGAGATGCAATAAGAGATTTTCTTGATCCTAAAAGTAAAATAAGGTAATATAAGGGGCAATTAATACTAAAATAAAAATGACCTCTATTATTCAACAGAAGTCATTTTTACTTTTATATGAGTAAACTGTCTTAAACAATACTCAACGGTTTTGGGCCTGCATTAATAATTTCCGAAGGCATATTCGGATATTTGCTTGAGAAATTATCCGCAAACATTTGTGCAAGTTTGTTAGCAGCTTCATCATAAGCCGATTTATCTGCCCACATTCCTCTTGCATCAAGCATTTCGTCAGGTACATTCGGACAAGATGTCGGATAATCAACATTAAATACATCATGGTGTTTAAATTCAATATTATCGAATGAACCGTTAAGAGCAGCCGTTACCATTGCCCTTGTATATGAAAGTTTCATTCTCTTTGCGCCTGATGATGCCGAACCGCCTGCCCATCCCGTATTTACAAGATAAACTTTTGTTCCGTATTGGTCAAGTTTTTCACCTAACATTTTTGCGTAAACCGATGCGTCCATTGGCATAAACGGTTCACCAAACAATGTTGAGAATGTAGGAACGGGTTCTGTAATACCTCTTTCAGTTCCTGCAAGTTTTGAAGTAAATCCTGTTACAAAATGGTACATAGCGGCGTTTTTGTCTAATCTTGAGATTGGAGGAAGTACACCGAATGCATCAGCTGTTAAGAATACTACAACCTTTGGTATTCCGCCTACAGAAGGAATTGCAGCATTATTAATATAATTAACGGGGTATCCTACACGGGTATTTTCGGTCAAGCTTCCGTCTGCAAAATCTAATTCTCTTGTTTCAGGATTCATAATAACATTTTCCACCAAAGAACCGAATTTGATTGCGTGGTAAATATCCGGTTCGTTTTCTTCGGTTAAATTAATACATTTTGCATAGCATCCGCCTTCAAAATTGAATACACCGTCAGGCGACCAACCGTGTTCGTCATCACCGATTAATTTTCTGTTAGGATCAGCGGAAAGAGTAGTTTTTCCTGTGCCTGAAAGTCCGAAGAAAACTGCTGTTTCATGAGTTTCAGGATCCATGTTCGCTGAACAGTGCATTGGAAGAACATTTTTCTTTGTCATAACATAGTTCATTGTTGCAAATACAGATTTTTTAATTTCTCCTGCGTATTGAGAACCGGCAATAATAATTGTGTGAGCTTCATAGTCAATAGCGATACAAGCTTCCGAATTTGTGCCGTCAATTTCAGGATTACATTTGAATCCCGGAGCGCAAATAATTGTATAATCAGCTTCACCATAGCTTGAAAGTTCTTCTGCCGTTGGTCTGATTAACAATTGGTGAATAAACATATTTTGAGATGCCAATTCGTTAATAACTCTGAATTTTTGAGTATATTTCTTATCAGCACCTGCATAACCGTCAAAAATAAAGATTTCTTTGCCGTTCAAGTATTCAATCATCTTTGATTTAATTGAATCAAAGGCTTCTCTTGAAATAGGTCTGTTTACTTTACCCCATGCAATATCATTGTGGATAGATTCTGTATCAACAATAAATTTATCCTTAGGTGAACGACCTGTGTATTTACCTGTTGTAACAACAAGCGCGCCTGTTTCGGACAATGTTCCTTCGCCTCTTCTCAAAGCCGCTTCCGTAAGTTGTGCGGGAGTCCAGTTTCTGTGAACAGATGAAGGAGAAGTAATACCTAATTTTTCAATTCCGTAAGTTTCCATAGATTATTTCCCTCCATATTAAAAATAGCTCTACAACACATTAATTGTACAATAAACACTTAAATAAAGCAATTGAGATACTTCAAAAGGTTGAATTTATTAAACCATACCAAATACTTTATTTATAATGTCACTAGGATCATATTCTGGGTTTTCATCTATTGCAGTATCAATTAAATCAACAGGATTTGCTTCGCTATATTCAAAGTTAAATTGCTTATTTTCATCCGGAGCTGATTCATATTGATCAATTGCAGTCTCTAACCCTTTTTGATATTCATCGGTAGGAGTTTCCAAACTCCCGATAGATTTTATTATTTCTGTGCATTTCGTGTGATAAGCTCCGATAATCTTCTCAGCTTCAGTTAATGCACTTCCGACTGTGGTTGCATAACTTGAAACAGATGCATAATTTCCGCCCATTTCACCCAATGATCTGCCTAATGTGGTTAGATTCTTAGCACTGCCTGAAATATGAGTTTTACCTGCTTTTATGTTATTAAGTGCGGCTTTTTCTAATTCTTCTGCTGCAACGGTACCTGTACCTGCTGTTCCGGCTACAATTGCCGCAGCTTTTGTTTGAAGTTCTTCACCTACTACAACTTCCTCGCCACCTTGTGTGGTAAAATTGTTGCATTTTTTTATAGCCTTACTTGCAGTTTCATTTTCTAATGCTTTCATTTTATTAAGCTGTGTTGCGATTTCTTCATTTGCGTCATTTGATTTTGTTACAATATTTGCTTGTAGTTCGTCAACTTTTGAGGTTTTCTCTTCGATTGATTTTGAAAATTCATCAGCTTGACCAAGTATTTCTTTTATTGCAGCACTGCAATCTTTAATCGCCGCAAGAGCTTCTTCCTTATCTTCTTTGTTGGCACTAGGATCATTTAATACTTCAATATTTTCTTTTACTTCTTTCTTTTCTTTTTCTAATTGCTTATTAAATTTTTCTTCTTCTTTTTTATATTCTTTGCCAAGTTTTTCTGTTATCTTTTTAATTTTTTTGGAATCAGCCTCTATTTCTTTTATAATTTTATTAATCGTCTTATTTGTTTCGATTTTGGCATCTATAACTTTCCTTTCGCCTTCTTGTATATCTTTTTCACAATCTTTAACATCACTTTTAGCTTTGTCAAAAATTCCGCCATCAACCAAGCTGACAAATATAGAAGCAAGTTGCTCTATCCCTGCAACTTTTTGCCCATGGTCACCCCAAGCGACATCCATAATGCTATTCATAAACCCGACTGCTCCGCCACCAATCAGTCCTGTCTTTTGACCGAGCTGTCCTAAAAAGTTCGCTCCTTGTTGCAGGTACATATATTTTTCATCATTATTTGATTGTGCAACTTTTACCATCTTACTTAATAGCCCTAATTTAACATCTTACATATATATAAAGTATTTATTTATGCCATAATTTCAAGACAAAAATTAAATGTTACAAAACTTAACATGGCATTAAAGAGTAAGGTTAAGAAGTAATCAGTGAGCATTATCAAACAAACAATGCTTCTACAAATTCTTTTGAATCAAAAAGTTTTAAATCTTCCATTTTTTCACCAACTCCGACTAATTTTACCGGCAATCCGAGATTTTTCGCAATTGCAAGTACGATTCCACCCCTCGCTGTGCCATCAAGTTTTGTCAGTGCAACCGCAGAAAGATTTACACATTCTTTAAATACTTTAGCTTGTTGTAATCCATTTTGACCTGTATTTGCATCTATTACCAAAATGCTTTCCATAAGCAAATCCGATGCATTTTTTTTTTTTTCTTTTTTGATTTTTGTAAGTTCTTCCATAAGATTAAACTTGTTATGCAGTCTGCCTGCGGTATCTATCAAAATAACATTATAATTTTCATTTATGCCTTTTTGTATTGCTTCATAAACAACAGATGCAGGATCAGCCTTGTCTTTTCTTAAAATATCAGCACCCGAGCGTTTTGACCAAATATCTGCCTGCTCTTCCGCTGCTGCTCTGAATGTATCTCCCGCTGCTACCAGAACTTTTTGCCCATTTGTTTTAAACATATAAGCCATTTTGCCGATAAGTGTTGTCTTACCTACTCCGTTCACACCTGTTATAAAATATATATTCAGCTTATCAGGCATAAATTTAAGTTCACAAGAGCCGGCTTGGGATAAAGTTTTTAGAAATTCTGTTTTTAGGTATTCTTTTACTTGTGAAGGTTTGATTTTTGTTTGACCACGCAATTTATCGGTAAGCTCGAAAGCATAAGCCACACCTAAGTCGGCTGATATTAAGATATCTTCCATGTCATCAAGCACAATGTCCGAGAATTCGGCTTCGTCCGAAACAGACTCAATTACATTTCCAACAAGTGATTGGGCTGTTTTTGTAACAGTAGATTTTAATTTATCTAAAAAATCGAACAATATTTATCCCTCTATTTAAGTTTAACTTTTAAGTCCGTTTTCAACAATAACCTTAGCGAGTATTCCATTTACAAACGACGATGAATCCTCTGTAGAATATTTTTTTGCAATTTCAACCGCTTCGTCTACTACTACTTTGATAGGGGTTTCTTTGATGTACATAAGTTCTGTAATAGCAATCCTTAAAATATCTTTATCAATTTTAACAAGTCTTGAAATGTCCCATCCGTTTGAAAATTTTTGAATTTGTGCATCAATATCTTCTGAATGTATTTTATAATTTTTTGCAATATTGATTGTGTAATTTTTTACATCAGATTCATTTTCAAGAGCGGTAAATTCAGCTATCTCAAGAGCCAAAAGAGCTTTTTCAACAACATCAAGCATTACATCAACTTTTGAAATCATTTCATCTGTCATAGGAATTTGGACAGGTTGATTTTTTGCTCCAATCGGTCGGGAAAGATTTGATTCATGTTCAGCTTCATAATCTTCAAGCATGCTCTTTATGTCAATTAAAGAACCTACAGTTAACTTTAAATCGTCAGATGCGGATTCTGATAAAATCCTGACTGATTTAACCATAATATTTTCAAAATCACTATTTGAATAATGTGAAATTTCTTTTTCCAGCTGTGAGAACAATATTAGCGCAAGTTCTCTTGATGCGTGACGTGCTTGCATAAACATCTCCTTTATATAATTTATATTATAATAACACGAAAAAACTATATACAAAAAAATCTTATAAAAATAATTATCAAATTGATTAACGGTATTTACGAGTTATAATGTGATTGTTGTATATGGAGTGTTTATGTTTATAAGTAATATTTGTTCAACGAATTTTAACGGATTGTGGAAATTTGAAGGAGTATTAGAAAAGGAGAACGGCATATATTACAAAAACAAAGCAATGTATACTGTTCATAAATTTACATATTATCCGTGGGAAGATGAATCGGCAGAAGCTATAAAAAGGCAAATTGATAAACACTTTGTAGGAAGAAGTTTTAGTTTATGGGATAATTTTGATAATCACAATAAAGCTGATTTATTTCAAATGAATTATATAAAAACAGGAGCTCCAATAAAAAAATCCGAAAAAAAAGCTTTATTGGCAAAGGGTTATAACGAAAGCTTTTCAGGTGGAATTCTTGATGATAATAGTTTTATGATGACATATTCAAATGAAGCTTATTCTCCTTTTGATATAGTTAAAATGCGGAAAGAGAAAGTTAAACAAATTGTTGATAAACATTTTAACTTAAATGCATAAATTATTTCTGTTGAAATTTAAAATTATTCAACGGATTTTTTTAATGAATTAAAAACTTCCTCAGATATATTTCCTTCTGCAACATCTTCTTTAATAATGTCAAGAGCTTCTTTTTTTGTCATTGGTGTTTTATAGCTTCGTTCTTCTTTTAATGCTTCATATTTATCGGCTACCGACAGTATTTCCGAATCAAGACCATACTCAAAATTGTCAGTAATTAATGGATATCCGCTATTATTTACATTTTGATGATGATATTTTATAAGTTCTATTGTTCTTTCATCCAAATTTTTATCTTTTAAAAGCTCTGCGCCAAGCTCGGAATGTAATTTCATTATTTCCCATTCTTTATCATTTAACTTCCCTTTTTTATTCAGTATTTCATCAGGTATTAAAATTTTTCCGTAATCATGAAACATTGCAGCTTCTTGAAGCACTTTCGGATTAACTTTTGATTTTAGTTCATCAGGAAGGTTTGAATATATTTTTGCAGAAGTTACACGAGCAGCTCGCAAATGTCCGTTTTTAAGTTTTTCAAGTTCTTTTTCATTAACCTTAATCGGAAGGTTATTTTCGGTCATAATTTCTCTTATTCGAGGGTTATTTTTTGCAATACATTCAATCTCAGCTTTTGTGCCAAAATTATCATAGAGCGGATTAGAAATATATCCGTCTTTTTGCGGCATTCCGCTTGGTACATAAGTCGCAGGATTACTTCTGAAATTTATTTGCGGAAGGTTAAATCCGCTATTAATATAATAATTACCATAGATTGACGACATTAATACACTTTCACACAAATTTCTTCTATGTATATATCAAGTTTTTTTTTAATGAAAAATTGACTTAAAAAAAGTTGACTGTTACAAAAATTTATAATTAAAATTTTTAAGAATAATTTTTGTTGTATAATTCAGTTATCTGCTACAAGTTTTGGAGAGTATTATGCAAGAAGTTTTGGAACGAAAATCAATTAAAAATATAGATTTCAACTGTGATTTGGCACAATCCTATGGCGTGTACAAAAATAATAATGAATATGAGCTACTTGATTATGTGAGTTCAGTAAATATTTCCGCAGGATTTCATGCCGGAGATCCTTTAACAATAAGAGAATCCCTTTTGAAAGCAAAAGAGAAGAATTTAGCAATAGGTGCACATATAGGATTTAATGATATTCAAGGATTCGGTTACAGACCCGTTGAATTAAAGGCTGATGAACTTGAAACACTGGTTGTTTATCAGGTTGGTGCAATAATATCTTTTGCTAAGGCTTATGGATTGAGTATAGAACATGTAAGACCGCATGGCGCAATGTACAAACTCGTAAGTGAAAATTATGATTTTTCAAAATCTGTTGCCAATGCAATTAAAAAATGTTCCGAGTGGCTGGTTTATTATGCACCAATTGGCGATATTACAGAGAGAGTAGCTGATGATACGGGAATTTCTGTCGCCAGAGAAATTTCACTTGAAAAAACATATAACGCAAATTTAACCGTTGATTATTCAAAAGATGACAACACTAATAATTTTGAACTTATAAAAAGATTTCAACATTTATTGCATACATCTCAAATTCGGAACAATCTTAACGGTATGAGTTATGTTGAAGTCGATACTGTACATTTTTCAAATAAGTACAAAAATTCCTTAGACTTAATTAAGCAGGCAAAAGGGCTTATTACACCTGCTCCGGTAAATTATAATCATGCAAAAATTTCAGGTTGGGTAGATTAATTATGGTAGATTTAAAAAATAAAAAAATAAAGGTTGTAAAAGATGTCGGTTGGTTAATTCCGGGGTTAAATGTAAAACGCTGGCTGTTTTTGATTTTTTTAGGCTCTGTTTTTATGATTTTGGGCTTGCTCATTATAATGGACGTAAGACCAATTTATACGACAATGGAATTGATTAGAAAAGCTGCGTTAATACTGCCCTCAAATGTTCTGGCAACAGTATTTTTCATGATTGGTGCAATTATATTTTTTAAAGGCTGGAAAAAAACCACACTTTCTATTATTGATATGGATTCGTCCAAAGGCAACAATTCCCTTTTAGAAAGACTCTATAGGAGAAGTAAGTTGAACAAAGGTGCAAAAGTTGTTGCAATAGGTGGCGGAACAGGGCTTTCCATGCTTTTAAAAGGAATTAAAAAATATACAAATAACATTACAGCAGTTGTTACAGTTGGGGATGATGGCGGAAGTTCCGGCAGATTGCGTGAAGAAATGGGAATTCTTCCACCGGGTGATATCAGAAACTGTATTGCCGCACTTGCTGATGATGAGGATTTGATTACAAAACTTTTTCAATATCGTTTTAAAAACGGTGAAGGCTTAGAAGGTCACAGTTTCGGAAATTTGTTTTTAACAGCATTATGTGCAATTACGGGCAATATGGTTAAGGCTGTTCGGGAATCTGCTAATGTTCTTAATATTAGAGGCGTTGTGCTTCCGACTACTCTTGATGATATGAAACTCGCAGCAGAATATGAAGATGGAACATTTGTAAAGGGTGAGTCAAGTATTCCCGAAGCGCACAAAAAAATAAAAAGGCTTTTTACAGAGCCTGCTGTATGCAGAGCGTTACCCGAAGCACTTGAAGCAATTGCAGATGCCGATTTAATAATTTTAGGCCCGGGAAGCTTGTATACAAGTGTTATCCCCAACATCCTTGTTGCAGGAATCACGGATGCTATTGAACAATCACAAGCAAAAAAAATATATGTATGTAATATTATGACACAACCCGGTGAAACTGATAACTATTCTGTTGCAAGTCATATTAATGCATTATTAAGCCATGCAAATGGTAAGCATATAATTGATGCTGTCCTCGTGAATAATTCACTGCCTTCTAATATTTCCGAAGGATACGCAAAAAACGGATCATCACCTGTAAGATTAGATATGGAAAATATTGTTCCAACCGGTATAGCTGTTGTTTCCCAAAAATTAATTGAAGAAAACAAAGAAGGTTTAGTAAGACATTCGTCTAACCGAGTCGCAAGAGCCGTTTATTATTGGTATAGAAAATCAGTAAAGAAGTAATATTATATGTTAAACAGTAATTATGCTTGTACGCTGTCAATAAGATCTTGACAATGTTCATCTTCTGATTTTATTTTATCAGCAATACTGGATTTATATAATTCATTGATGGTGTCCCATATATTTATACCATACGGCACTTTATGTATTTTAGTATAATCAGGTTTAAGCAATGATATTTCAGTATTGCCAAAGTGGAAAATATAAGGAGATGCACTAATATTGTTAAAAAGTTCTGTTTTATTAGCAAAACCTTGTTCTTTTATCTTGCTTAACATGTTGTCAGAAATGCGTAAATCTTTCGCAAGCCTAATTTGTTTAAAACTTGTTTGATTATTGCTATGCATTTGATAATTGATTGATTGGATGTTCATACGTTTTTCCCTTTTTTAATAATACACACATTTATATATAAAACACGAAAAAATATTTTTTGCCAGTATAAATTTTGGGAAACTTTTATCATTTTTCGTGAACTTAGTAAAATTGTTTTACATAACATTGCCTGCGGAATGACATATAACTCTGAGGTCAAATTTGAAGGTGGATTATTGGCAGAATGCAAAATTCTTTTGTGTAGCTGAATACTTAGGTATGCTTATTGCATATAACCAAGAAGTCTTAAAAAAATTGTCATTCTTGGATTTTTCTGCATCGGTGTATGCAATGTGAACCCACCTGCGAAAAATGTCGAAAAATGTAACAATTTATGAATTAATTAGCAAATTTTATTTTCATCTGTTTTATATGATTGAAAGATTGAATAATAGGAGTCTTGGATTATGAATTTATCAGTTACCCCATGTTGTGTTATGACAAACAAAAATAACAAAAATGTTAATTTTGGAATAAATCCTAAAAATAAGCAATTATTGTATGAAGCATATGATACTGTAAATTTAAAAAGGTCAGACATTACTCGTGAAGCAAAATCACTTAAACAAGAAATCCTTGAAGCTTTTTGCCCAAGCAAACCAACATCAAACAAAATAAAAAGAGATTTTTGCGATAGTATCGCAACACAACAGCCAAAAGTCACGAGTAGCATAACGAATGTATTTGACTCAAATAATAAACTTATATCCAGATCTATAAAAATAGATGATTGTGTATATCGCATCAAGAATAACGAAAACTCTTATTTATATCAAAAAACAGAAAATGGTAATAATATAGAAGCTTTATTTATAAAGACATCTCCAAATCCTTTAAAATCACCACTTGACAGATGGTACAATAAAATGCTGATTAATGCAAAAGGTACTGTTGATCAAGTATTTAAAAATGCTGATAAGGAAATTAAAAAAACACAAACAATAAAACCAATTGAAAAATATTCACAAGATGGTGGAATATCAAAAGAATTCTTATTACCAGACGGTGATATTTTAACAAAGACATATAATAATAACGGATTATTATGCAAAGAAAATATTGTTGCGGATGAAATTACCATATCAAGAGATTCAAAAGGGAATTTTAATGTTTATTTTGCGCCACAAAATAAACAATTTATTGAATTGGAAACTCGTGTAAAACCCAACGAACAAATAAGTGGAGCTGTAATTTTGGATAAAAGGGCAGTTTCCTATATTTAATAATTATTACATAATATTTACATAATGATAAAAAATAAAGGCTTTCAGCGATTTTCTGAAAGCCTTTATTTTAAATGGTCGGGATGACACGATTCGAACGTGCGACCCCTTCGTCCCAAGCGAAGTGCGCTACCAAGCTGCGCTACATCCCGATTAAAAGTATTAAATTTTCAATTTGAGGAACGCAGCTTGGTAGCGTCGCTACCTGCCCCCTCCTCCTCGC
>JAKSUR010000100.1 GCA_024408765.1 bacterium
ATTGTACCAATTTCAGGGAGGTTTGTTAATTGTGCGAATTTCAAAATCGCATATTTGCGTACTAAATAACAAAAGCACTTAACAATTTTATATGCTCAATTTTTACTTTTTCGTCCGCAATCGTTACACGTTCCGAGATTCACGTGATCGGTTCCGCCGTAGGAACTGAATTTATCTGCAGGAAGGATTCTATTACATACTTCGCATTTCACCCATCTCATACCGTGTGAATCACGTATCGGTGCTGTTTGTTGTGTAAATTTGTCCTTTACTTCGTTATACGAATCAGCATATACTATTTCAGCATTTTTTCTTTTGATTTCTTCGCGCCTTTGCTTTTCTTCAAGAGATTGTTTTTTACGCAACTCGTATTCTTTCAGCCATTTTTCTTCTTGCAATTGTCGATTATAGGCAATCTGCCGCTGATTCTCGTAATAAAAACTCATGAAATCCTGCTTTTTTGCAGGAATCGTTTTTGCTGCTGCTTCAGGGAAAAGAGCTTCTATAAATGAACTTTCTTTATTTTTAATGCTGAAAAGGTAGAGCTTATTCTTTGCTCGTGTAATTCCCACATAGAAAAGTCTTCGTTCTTCCTGCTCACCGTCTGCATTGTCTTTTGACCTGCTGAACATATTCTTTTCGGATGAAGGAAATCTTCCGTCGTAAACATCAACCATATATACAGTATCGTATTCCTGCCCCTTGCTTGAATGTATAGTTGATAAAATGACATTTTCAGAGCCTCGAAATCCTTGTTGAATTAAATGTTCAAGCTCATTTAATCTATTAAGGAAACCTTGAATTCTCGGCTCATTTTTGGCTAAGATTGATAGAATCTCAATTTTTGAATAGTCCAAATGGTTTTTATCAATATAATATTCATAGCCGTAGTCAAGTAATATTTGTATAGCATCTTCTGTTTTTTGACCTTTAAGGAAAGAAATCGTTGTTTTTAATCTGTCTGCTTTATCACGCTTGCCGGTCGGCAAATATTTCATTTGTTCTTCAAGAGCATCAAATACTGTTGTTCTACCGTTTTGAATATTTTTTATTGCGTAATTTAATTGTTGCTTTTTAAGATATAGAATACCTTTATTGCATATCTGTTTTAAAGAGTCGGCATCATAAGGATCAATCGAAAGACGAAGGTATGCAACAATATCCCGAACAATGCTATTTCCGAAAAAATTCATTTCAGGCTTCTTTAAGGTGAATTGAACATTGTTGCGTAAAAACAAGTCAACCAAAACAACCGAACTCTCATTATCTCTGTATAGAAATGCTGTTTCTTTGTTTGAGTTTTTTGCGATTTCGAGTATTATTTTGTATTGTTGTTCAACTGAATATACTTTTAATAATTCAACAGGGTCACCATCAGCACGGGCGGCGACCATGTTTTTCTCATAACGTCCTTTGTTCTCACTGATAAATTGTTGAGCTTTCTCTACTATTTGCGGGGTAGAACGATAGTTGACTTCCATACGCTGAATAAACGGATTAGTGTAATCCGAACGGAAATTCAGCAATGCTTTGGGATAAGCCGCTCTGAATCCATATATGCTTTGATCTTCATCTCCGACCATAAACAAATTGTTCCCGCTTGCCAATATTTTTATGATTTCATGTTGAATTTTTGATGTATCCTGTGCTTCATCAACACAAATATAATCGTATTTTCTCTGCCAATATAATCTGTGCTTTTTGCTATGTGTAAGAATCCAATGGGCAAATTTCATTTGATCATGATAATCCATTTGATTATTCTCTTTAAGAACAGCGCAATATTTATTAAACATTGAACTGAATTCAGGATAATCATTATCAATTATACGGATTTCTTCATCAGTGAGCATCATATTTTTGGCGTAGGCAATCGCAGTTCCCAAATCTGTAATATCGCCTTCAGAGGGGTACTCATCCGGAAAGAATTCTTTGTAAATTTTAATATACAATGCTTTTTGTTCATTATCTTTAATAAGACGGTTTAATTCTTTATTCCTATCAGAACAAAAAGAGGTGTATATATAATAAGATAAGCTGTTGATAGTTCTGAAATCAATTTGTTCACCGTATTCGCTTCCGAACAAATCAATAAAGCGTGATTTCATTTCTTCTGCAGCATTTTTATTGAATGTTATTGCAAGTATTCTTCGCGGGTCAATATGCTTTTCGCATACCATATAACCTAAACGGTCAACAAGTACTGTTGTTTTTCCCGAGCCGGGAACAGCAAGAAGTAAAACATTACCCTCAATACTCTGTATGGTTCTCTCTTGCTGCTTGTTAAGGTTTATTTGATATTTTTCTTTAAAACTCAAGTAACTTTCATTTATTGAGAAATCGGTTCTGTCAGGTTTGGGGCAAGAATCGTTTGATAAACCTACATACTCCAAAAAATCTTTTTTGCTCATTAGCCTTGATGTAGTAAATTCCTCAAAACCTGCATTGGAAACATCAGATACTCTGACAATACACTCGGAATCATTGTCGGATAGCTGAAAGAAAAGGTCAATACAACCTGATTTCACATCATAACAGTTAAATGCTTTCTTTGGATTCTTCCAAGTAAACTCGAGTTGGTCGGGTAAAGCCGAATATGAAAGATTTCCGCTTTGGATAATATCCGAAAGATCAAACAGCCAAACAACTTTGTAATTAAGATTAAAATAAAAATTATTTCTTTCGTCAAAGGATTTTGATGACATAATGCTGTGCTGAAACTCCACAACGGTTCTGCCGATTAAAACATCTGCTCGGTGTGTTATTTCTCCGAGTGAAAGTTTTACTTCCTGATTTTCTTTCGGAAATAAGTTTTGCCACTCATTATGCCAAGGGGAAATATCATAACTTTTGGTTCGCTCCCATGAATCAGAGCATAGATGATTAGATTTATGTGCAAAATGATGCTGACGCACTTCACCCTTTTTGGTAACAAGCGGTGCGCCGCAATACGGACAGAAGTATTCCTTATTGCTTTGCGTATCATCAATATGAATTCGATTGTCATTGTAATCAAATGCAAATAACATATCCAATCCTCTTCCAAAATGTATATTTCTATTTTAATTATAGAAATTCATTGTTCCTTTGTCAATGTTTTGATAATAGCTTTGTTTTATATCCGTAATAATTACCACCCTGAATTTGAAATCCAAGTTCAGGGTGGTATTGCTTAATTGTGCGATTTACTTTTTACCCTTTTGTTTTTCATTCCAAAACTCAGGAATGGAGATACGGTGCTTCAATTTCATTTGGAGCATATAGTAGTGCGGACTTGTGACATATTCGATAACAAACTTTTTCGGGATGTAGTATGTACCGTTAACCACGAAATGCTCAACATGGTCTCCCTGCATAAGTTTTCGTGCAATACCGTC
>JAKSUR010000101.1 GCA_024408765.1 bacterium
GCCAATGCAGCTACTCTACCGTGGTATAAGAAACCGCCTCTGTCAAATACTACATATTCAATTCCTGCTGATTTTGCTTTTTTTGCAATAGCTTCCCGAACAACCTTAGCAGCTTCAATATTTCCGCCATGTGATAATTTTTCTTTTAAGTCTTTATCAACGGATGAAGCGGCAGCTATTGTAACATGCTTTTCGTCATCAATTAATTGTGCATAAATGTGCTTTGTGCTTCTGTAAACTGCCAATCTCGGGAATTCTCCCGTTCCCGACAATTTAACCCTTATTGATTGATGTCTTTTTTGTACTTTTGGTTTTCTAATTTCTTGTTTAATCATTTTTTTCTCCTTTGCCCGAACCTGCTTGAAACTTATCAAGAGTTCGTGTGGGCTTTTAGTAATTTGGATTAAATAATCCTGTAATAATTTTTTGTATGAATTTGAAACATTTGCTAAAAATGCGAAAAATTATTTTACTTTTTACCTGCTTTACCTGCTTTACGTCTGATATATTCGCCTTCATACTTAACGCCTTTTCCTTTGTATCCTTCAGGAGGACGTTTACCTCTGATATAAGCTGCAACATCACCTACTGTTTGCTTATTAGTACCTTGAACAGTAATTTTAGTATTAGCTTCAACTGAAAGTTTAATTCCTTCCGGAGGCACAATAATAACCGGATGTGAATAACCCAAAGCCATATTAAGATTTGAGCCTTCCATATTTGCTCTGTAGCCGACACCAACTATTTCAAGCTTCTTTTCAAACCCTTGTCAAACACCCTTAACTGCGTTTGCAATTAAAGTTCTGAAAAGACCGTGTAAAGCACCGGCTTTTCTGTCATCAGAATTGGTTTCAACAATAATTTTATTATCAGCTACCGAAACTTTAACTTCATCTCTAAATTCAACTGATTCAGTACCTTTTGAACCTTTTACGGTTATTACATTTCCTTCAAGCTTAACTTCAACTCCTGAAGGAATATCAATCGGTTTTTTACCTATACGTGACATAATCTTTCTCCTTTTCTACAGGCTTTCTGTCAATGACCTGTCTTGTTTTGATAGTTTTTAAGTCTTGCAACCATGCAAGTCTTTTCTGTCGTTATACCGTATTAATAAATGTAGCAAAGAATTTCACCGCCGAGGTTTTCTTTTCTTGCTTTACGGTCAGTAAGCAAACCTTTGCTTGTTGAAACGACTGCAATACCCATTCCGCCAAGAACTTGTGGTAAGTTTTTAGATTTGCAGTAACTTCTTAAACCCGGTTTTGAAACTCTTTTCAAACTTGAAATTACGGATTTGTTAGATTCATCATATTTAAGTTCAATTGATAAAGTTTTAAAACTTCTGTCAACTTTTTCTTCGTAGTTAGAAATATAACCTTCTTCTTTTAAAAGTTTTGCTAATGCAATTTTTAATTTTGATGAAGGCATTTCTACTGACGGATGAGAAACTAATCCTGCATTTCTGATTCTTGTAAGCATGTCTGCTATTGGATCTGTGTTCATAATTTTCTTCCTTTTCTCTTGCGATACAGTATATTACCTGCAAATGCCAATAATACTTATATCTTCTGCTACACGCTTGCTAAATTAATCTTTGCTCATTAAAAAGCTTATTTTAGCAGTTCGCTAAGGTTATTCTATATTAAATATTATTCAATTGCAACAAAATAATTTACAAAACTATAGATATATTTCTTGTGATGTTTTTGAAATTTGGTTTATCGGAATTTTAAAGCCAAAAATATTGGAATTATTTTTAAAACTTTTAACGTAAATTTCTCCGTTGTGACTTTCAATTATTTTTTTAGAAGCATACAATCCCAAACCTATTCCAAATTCATTGCATGCATTTGCATAAGATACATATCTTGCAAACAGCATTTTTTGTTTTTCTTCACTTATATATGGACTTTTATTTTCAAATTCAAATATTACATTATTTCCTTCTTTGAGTATTCTCAGATTGAGTTTCGTTGATTTAAAAGCGTATTTAATAGCATTTGATAACAGATTCATAATAACTCTTCGTATTTGTACGATATCTGCATTAATGAAACATTCTTCATTTGAATTTATTATAAATTCTATTTCTTTATCTTTTGCAACATACAACATTTCGGAAACACATTCGTTTAAAAGATTATTCAAACAAAATTCGGAAAAATTCAATTTTATTGCACCGCCATAATTCCTGTATGTATCTAAAAGTGAAGAAAGCATACCGTTCATATAACGACATGAATCTAAAATCATAGTTAACAGTTCTCTTTGTTCTCCGCTTAAAACACCAAACGAACCGTTAAGCAATAGTTCTAACCCTCTAATTTGTGCTATTGTCGGGTTTTTTAAATCATGACCGATTGAAGCTACAAATGTTTCTCTTTGTGCTTGAAGCTGTTTTTCTTTGTTTATATGTTTAAAGTGCTTATTTACAAAATTTTCTTTAATATTTTCCTCATGAGTAATATCTTTAACACATGAAAACAACCCTAAAAACTTGGAATCCCTTAAAATTGGTGAAGAAGTAATACTCAAAATTCTATTATCAGTATTGAGAATGTAATTTAGAGAATACAAATTCTTTTTTATTTCATTGTCAGCATCATTAATAAGTTTAAAATTATGAGAGGAAATAAATTTATTTTCACAAAAATGCAACAAATTTTCCAAATTATCTACTGACATTAACTTACGATAGCTATTATTTATGTAAATATATTTTAATTCGGAATCCTTGCATACAATACCATCAGGATAAGATTTAAAAATCGAATCTAAAAAATCTGTGCAATACTCTAAACCACAACAATAATATTTCATATTTTCCATAGAATAACCTTATTTTACAATATGAAATATGATTATGTGTATTAGCTGATTGTCTTATTTTAATGACTAGATAAAACCGTCATCATCATTACTTAAAAATCTTGCAAGAGGTGACTCATAATTCTTTGGTTCAACAGATTCTTTACCGGCTGCTATGTTCTGCAAAGATTGTACAGCCTCATTATATCCGTACCGCCACCAAGCAGAATCTGTTCCTGCAACTTTTCCTTCTGACTTAATCAATTTCAACTCTTCTTCTGCTTTTTTTATCACACAAGGATCAAGTTTTCTTCCACCACAATAATTCACAGATGAATATACGTTAACAGGGGATATATACATAATTTACACACTCCTAGAATTTGTACATATTTTAACACATAATACATATTTTTCAAGTGTAACTTGTCCTATTTGTAAGAGCAAAATAGAAATTTCCTCTTTTAAGCAAAGTTAAAATTTCCGCTT
>JAKSUR010000102.1 GCA_024408765.1 bacterium
TTTACCAACACCGGGTTCACCTAAAAGAACAGGGTTGTTTTTAGTTCTTCTTGCTAGAATTTGAATAACACGTTCAATCTCTTTTTCACGTCCGACAACCGGATCTAAACGCAACTCTGATGCGGCAAGGGTTAAATCTGTACCGTATTCATCAAGACTCGGTGTTTTAACCTTGTTCCCTGATGACGATGAGCTTGAAGAAGAACTGCTACCGACGCCCGCGCCTGCTGTTGGCTTTGAGTCACCAAGCATTTTTACAACATTTGTTCTTATTTTATTCAAGTCAACGCCTAAATTTTCCAGAACTCTTGCCGCAACACCTTCACCTTCTCTTATCAAACCCAAAAGCAAGTGTTCTGTACCTATGTAATTGTGCCCTAATTGTCTTGCCTCATCCCAAGATAACTCCAAAACCCTTTTTGCTCTTGGAGTAAATGGTATTTCAACTGCAACGAAGCCGGAACCTCTGCCAATTATTTTTTCTACCTCAACCCTTGCATCTTTAAGATTTACTCCCATGGATTTAAGGGTTTTAGCAGCTATTCCCGTTCCTTCACCTATTAAACCAAGTAAAATTTGTTCTGTTCCGACAAAGTTATGCCCTAATCTCCTTGCCTCTTCTTGTGCAAGCATAATAACTTTAATTGCTTTTTCCGTAAAACGTTCAAACATTAAAAAATCCTCTTCTTACAAGTATAATAAGTTCATTTTACCGAAAATCTTATAAAGTTGCAAGTAGTATTCGGGATTTTTCAATTTAATAGTGTAGGATAAAAACTCAATGTTAATTGTTTTAATTATCTCAATTCATTAGGCATTAATCTTAAGCTGTTCATATAATTATTCAAAGGAAGCATATTATCCGCTTGACTTTCCATTCCCGGGATTGATGTTCTGCGGTTAATTTCAGCTTCCAATTTTGCATTATAATCATCATTTAACTTGAATTGTTCCGTTTTTAGTTTTTCATAGCAACTAAAACGCTCATCATTTGCTTCAAGCTTTTTGCACTCGCTGATTGCGTTTTCGAATTCCACTCTTCTTTGATACCAGTACTTTGCATTAATATTTAATTTTTGTATTCCCTTTGGTTCTGTTATATTAACAAAAGCCTTTGGTGCAAAATCACTCCAAGTCGGGACATTTACGCCAAAATCTTCTTCCGCAAATGCAAATAACGGTATTATAAAAATAAACACTAAAATAATCTTTCTCATAATTTACTCCTTAAAGTTATTATAACATAACATGAGCAAATTTGATAAATTAAATTGTTTACAATCTTAAAAAATTTATATACAAAATCCAAAATATATGATATGATAAAATTATAGTAGTAGATAAAAATTTTTGAGGATATATGCGATAATAAGACTTATGTATTCAATATAGAGGTTGTTCGGTAGGTTATATGTGCCGAAGTGTCGTGTATATATAAGAAAATAGAAAAGGTAAAGGTGCAGAATGAACAGTGCATTGCTGGTTATTGCAGTTTTAATAACTGTAATACTTGTTGCTGTAATTGCAGTACAGAGAGTTAAGTATAAAAATCTCGTTCAGCAAACCGAAAAAAGTTTGCAAGATTTGCAATCAAGAGAAGCTATAATTCAAAAAGAAGCTATGATTAAAGCAAAAGAGGCTTTGCAAAATGAAAGAGAGCAATTAAACGAGGATGAGCGAGAAAGAAGAAGAGAATTTGCAGCTATCGAAAATAAGTTATCAAAACGTGAAGATTTGTTGGAAAGCAAAATACAAGAAGTAACTGACAAAGAAGTCGAACTTGATAAAATGAAAGATAAGCTCATTGAAAAAGAAGATTTGCTGGATGAAATTACGCAAAAAAGGACAACAGAGCTTGAAAGAATTGCGGGAATGTCGAATGATGATGCAAAGAAAATGCTTGTAGAACAAATGAAAAGCGAATTGGCGCAAGAGCAAATGCAACTAATTCGTGAAAATGAAGCAAAAATTAAAGAGGATGCACTTGAAAAATCAAAAGAAATTCTTTCATCAACAATGCAAAGGTGTATGATAGAGCAAGTGGTAGAATCAACCGTTTCTGTAGTTTCACTTCCAAGCGACGAAATGAAAGGACGTATTATAGGACGTGAAGGTCGAAATATAAGAACTCTGGAAACGCTTACCGGTGTTGATTTAATTATTGACGATACTCCGGAGGCTGTTGTCCTTTCATCTTTTGACCCTGTAAGGCGTGAAATTGCAAAAGTTGCATTGGAAAAACTCATTCAAGACGGAAGAATTCACCCCGTCAGAATAGAAGAAACCGTTGAAAAATCGAAAGAAGAAATTGAACGTAAAATAATGAAGGAAGGCGAAAATGCTGCTGTAGACATGGGTGTTATGGGTTTAAGCAAAGAGTTGATTAAAAACTTGGGACGCTTATATTACAGAACCAGCTACGGACAAAATGTTTTGAAACATTCACTCGAAGTAGGTCATATAGCAGGAATGTTAGCGGCGGAACTCGGTGCAAATGTAGCAGTTGCAAAACGTGCAGGGTTGTTACATGACATAGGTAAATCTGTCGACCAAACACAAGAAGGAACGCATATTCAACTGGGGGTTGAACTTGCATCAAGGTATGGTGAAAAACAAGAGATTATACATGCAATAGAGGCGCACCATGATGATGTGACCGCAAATACAATAGAAGCCGTACTCGTAAAACTCGCAGATGCAATATCAGCAGGCAGACCCGGGGCAAGGCGTGATACTTTAGAAATTTATATCAAGCGTTTACAAAAAATTGAAGAAATTGTGAACGGTTATGAAGGTATAAAACAATCCTTTGCTGTTCAGGCAGGCAGAGAGGTTCGAGTTATTGTTGAATCCGAAAAGTTTGATGACTTGGCTTCTCAAAAACTTGCAAGAGATATTGCGAAGAAAATAGAGGATGAACTGGATTATCCCGGACAAATTAAGGTAACGGTTGTTCGTGAATTCAGGGCAACGGAAATTGCAAAGTAAGGTGGCTGAGCGGCTAAATAGCTGAGTAATTATATGACAATTTTAAAAATATTATTTTTAGGTGATATAACAGGCAGGCAAGGCAGAAATGCGGTCAAGTCTTATTTGAATATGCCTGAAAATAAATATGATTTTGTCATTGCAAATATTGAAAATGCTTCTCACGGATTCGGACTGACAAAAAAGAATTATGATGAATTGACAGAGTCCGGCATTCATTGTATGACATCAGGAAATCATATTTGGGATAAAAAAGA
>JAKSUR010000103.1 GCA_024408765.1 bacterium
CCCAAGTGGTGGTGTGGTATTCCTGCTGTGTAATAACATATTCCGCAGGCTTTTTTACAAGAATAGGAGAAAAACCAATGTTTTTCCATGCGCTTGCGGTCAGACGGTCGGGAAAATACTTGTGAATCGCACCGCTGAGAGGATATCCCTCTGGTTTATCCATAGTGTAAAACTTGCCGAAAGGAGCAAAATTTTCATTTGTGATAGGTTCAGCTTTAACAGTAAACATATAATCAGCCTTTCAATTTAGTATAACAATAATATATCACAAATTGAACGATACTTCAATAGCATCCCTTGACATTAAACTGCAAATAATATATACTCTAATGGCAAAAATGTATTAAAATAATAAGATTTTTATAGAAAATTGAGGCTGAAATATATGCTTTTTAATTCGCACATATTTATCTTTTTGTTTCTGCCGCTGACTTTGGCTGGCTGGTTTTTATTAAATAAAACAAAATCAAAAGTTATCCCTAAAGTATATCTTCTCGGGATGTCTTTGTGGTTTTATGCTTATTTTAATATCAGATATTTCCCGTTAATTATTGGCAGTATAGGCATAAACTATATTCTTTATCTTGTTATGCAAAAAAGCGAAAAATCACCTGTTAGAAAGTCTATGCTTGTAACAGGACTTTTGCTTAATATAGGATTACTTTTTTATTACAAATATCTTGGATTTTTCACCGAAAACATAAATTATCTATTTAAACAGGATTTCAATGTTATCAATTTAATTCTTCCCCTCGGTATCAGCTTTTTTACATTTCAGCAGGTTTCTTTTATTATCGATACTTACAAAAGAGAAGTTCCCAATTATAATCTCCTTGATTACGCTCTGTTTGTCAGCTTCTTTCCGCAGCTTATTGCAGGGCCGATTGTACTTCATGAAGAGATTATTCCGCAGTTTGCAGATGAAAACAACAAAAAGCTCAATCCCGAAAACTTCTCAAAGGGAATATATGCTTTTGCCTTTGGTTTAGCTAAAAAGGTGCTGATAGCAGATACACTTGGCAATTTTGCAAATGTCGGCTTCGGTAACATTCCTTCACTTAACAGCACAACAGCGTTGTTATCCATGCTTGCGTATACTCTTCAGATTTATTTTGATTTCAGCGGATACTGCGATATGGCAACGGGTATCGGCTACATGTTTAATATCGTTCTTCCAATGAATTTCAATTCACCATACAGAGCATTGGATATGAACGATTTCTGGAAGAGATGGCATATAACCCTTACAAGATTTTTGACTAAAAATGTATATATCCCTCTTGGCGGTAACAGAAAAGGCAAATTCAGAACGATTCTTAATCAGTTCATTGTCTTTATAATCAGTGGTATATGGCATGGCGCAAACTGGACATTCATCCTGTGGGGTGCTATAAACGGAGTATTAGTTATCATTTCAAAATTGATTGCACCTAAAACCGAAAAACTTAAGAAAAATGTTCCTTTGCTGTTTTGGGTAATCACATTTGCGTTGATAAATATAGCGTGGATTTATTTCAGAGCAGACTCAATTACACTTGCAAATCAAATGATAGCAAAAATATTCAGCTTTGATTTTGGTGCTGTAGGCAATGTGTTTATAGAATCTGTCAAGTCTGCTGAATTTGCTCTTCCGGAAAAAATTATCAGCAAAATTATCCCGTCAGTTTCTGCAATTTATTCGCACGGCTTGCTTTTGGCAATGTTTGGATTTGGCATTTTTGCAAGCGTAAAGATGAAAAATACCAACGAAAGACTGGAATCATTTAAACCAAATCCTTTAAACTGTGCCGTTTCAGTTATACTCTTTATATGGTCGGTTTTGTCTTTATCAGGTGTCAGCACTTTCCTTTATTTTAATTTTTAATGGTGAAGAATATGTTTAAAAAATTCATTGTATGCTTTTTCTGCATAGTTTTAAGTGTGCTTATTGCCGCTGGCTCGGTGGTGTATATCGTTGACCCCTTTAATCATTACAGGGCAAATTCTGACCTCACCAAAATAATATATACAATGCCATATTATCAGAATGTAGGTATCGCAAAATACACAAAGTATGATACTCTTATTACAGGCTCTTCAATGACACAGAATTTCCGTGCGTGGTGGTTTGATGAAAAACTTAACTGCAAAGCAATCAGATTGTCTTTTGACGGTGGTATTACAGCCGATTTTGAGGAACTTCTGAAATCAGCCTTAAGTAACAAAAATAATCAGTTAAAAGCAGTTTATTTTGGTCTTGATAATTACCTGATTACAGCTGATAGTCAGTTGAATAAAGAGGAAAACAGAATCCCCAAGTATTTTATTGATAACAACCCCTTTACCGATATTAAATATCTCTTAAATAAAGATATCCTGTTTAATTATCTTGTTACATACAATTCATACAAAAACTATAGCGATTATGATTTTTATGAAATGCACGCATGGGATAATAATAACCCGAATTATTCAGCAAAGAGCGTTTTAAGTGATTTCACTATTAAACCCTTTGAGGAAAAGAAGCCTTTAAATTATTTTATTGGTGATTGCGATAACTTTATCAGCAGAGTGGGCAAAATCGTCAAAGAAAATCCGCAAATTGATTATATCTTTTTTGCTCCGCCTTATAGCATAATGTATTGGTACGATCAGCTTTCGAGGGGAACACTTGATGCAACAGTTTATGCGTTAAATTATACATATTCAAAATTGTTAGAGAATAAAAATGTGCGAATGTTTTATTTTCAGAATGAATTTTCAATGATAACAGATCTTGATAAGTATAAAGACGCCAACCATTATTGTACCGATTATAACAAATATATGCTTGAATGTTTCGTGTCGGGTAAAGACGAAATAACAGCAGAAAATTATCAATCCGTAATAAACGAAATGAAATCATATGCGGAAAGTTATGACTTTGAAACACTCCTGCAACAAAAATAATCAGAGCCACCTTAACGGTGGCTAGTTTTTTTATTTATAAGATTTTGGTGTGTCAGAAAGTCCAATTGAATAGTCAGCAGATAAATCATAAA
>JAKSUR010000104.1 GCA_024408765.1 bacterium
TGGTTTCACAGAGAGTACCCTTGGGGATGTGGAGGAAGAGAATGGTTATGTGATATTTAAAACGCCTCCACAGAATATAGGAACAGTGCCTGCTTCAGGGGAACCACTGTATGCAAATATAAAAAAAGGGGTATTGTTGTATATGCAAGAGCATACGCAATATAAAAAATTCCGTATAGATGCACTTGCAATAACATTGAAACCGCAATTAAAAATAGAACACTTAAAGAATATTTAATAATTAAATCGCCACGGCAAAAGCAATTGTATATGAATCTATCCCCCAAATGACAAATTTTTGGATTTTTCCGCATCCTCTAATTACAAAATGGAATTAACATTTCTTAATATTTGATTTCAAAAAAGGCAATTTTTGAAAATAAAAAAACTTTATATATACAGATGGACAGTTAATAAGGAGTCTCATTCATGAGAGAAGAAGAATTAAATGCCGCAATATCAGTAATCCCGGATCCTGTCAACAATGTTTATAAGTTGAATTCAAGAAAAGATATAGAAGAAATCCAAAGAATTTGCAGAATATTTGCAATAGCAGATAATCAAGGAAACAAGCACAAAATGTTATCTATTAAAAATCTTGCTACATTCAGACTTGTTTTAAGCAATAATTAAAGATAAAGGAAAATAGGAAAAATAAAAATGCCGAACTTCAAAATTCGGTATTTTTTTATTTATTACGGCTAATAACATATTGATTATGCTTGAATCCTGTGATATCTTATAATAAGGGAGGGTTTTGGTGAAGAAAATTTTGGTAACCGGCGGAGCCGGTTTTATTGGCTCTAATTTGTGTAAAAAACTATTAAAAGATGGACACAAGGTTATTTGTTTGGACAATTTTTTAACAGGTTCAAAGGAAAATATTAATAACCTTATAAACAACCCGAATTTTAAGTTTGTTGAGCATGATATAGAAAATCCGATTGATATTAATACCGATGAAATATATAATCTGGCATGTCCTGCCAGTCCTCCGCACTATCAATTTAATCCTGTTAAAACAGTCAGAACCTCGGTTGTCGGTGTTGCAAATATGCTGGAACTTGCCCAAAAATATAATTCAAGAATTTTACAAGCTTCTACAAGCGAAGTATACGGAGATCCTCTTATGCATCCGCAAAAGGAGGAGTATTGGGGAAATGTTAACCCAATCGGAATAAGAAGTTGTTATGATGAAGGCAAGCGTTGTGCTGAAACTCTTATGATGGACTATCACAGACAATTTAATACAGATATCAAAATTATAAGAATATTTAACACGTATGGTGTTAATATGCATCCGAATGACGGAAGAGTAGTTTCAAATTTTATAGCACAAGCTCTTAAAAATGACGATATAACTATTTATGGTGACGGAAGTCAAACGAGGTCTTTTTGTTATGTATCGGATTTGATTGACGGAATGGTCAAAATGATGAATTCGGAAAATTTTATAGGGCCTGTTAACCTTGGAAATCCATCAGAAAGAACTATTTTGAATTTGGCAGAATTAATTATAAAAAAAACAGATTCCAAATCAAAAATTATACATAAACCGCTTCCCGGGGATGATCCGATTAAAAGAAAACCTGATATAACCCTTGCAAAAGAAAAACTGAATTGGTATCCTGTCGTAAGTATTGATGAAGGATTGGAAAAAACAATAGAATATTTTTCAAAAAAGATACAATACTAAATTAATTTTTAATAATAATTTGTTACATATAGGCAATTTTTTAATTTTCTGAGTTTTATATATAATATGGTGCTTCAGGTAGGAAAAATTAACAATGTTCATTTTCGCAGTGCAAATCAACAAACCCTGCCGATAAATGAAAATAATTCAGAAATTAAAATAACGGAGTTGCAAAAAGTGACTCCCGATTTTGGAGTGCAAATTCCTCAAAAATACACAAAAACAGATGTAATTATACTGGAAAACGGTTTAAAATTATATTCTTATAAACTCGCAAACGGGCATAAAGTAACTATAATCCCAATGGAAAATTCTCCTGCCATGGTTAAAAATTATGTTAATGTCGGCTCAATGAATGAAACAGATGATATAAAAGGGATTAGCCATTTTCTTGAACACATGGCTTTTAACGGCACAAACGGAACGGAAGGTTATATAAAATTAAACAGAGGTGATTCTTTCAAAAAAGTTGATGAGATGGGCGGTTGGACAAATGCAAGCACTAATTACGCATTGACTGATTATGTAAATTCCACCCCGCTTTTAGATGATAATGATTTGGAAAAGCAAATTCAAATAATAGCTTCAATGACAGAAGATTTAAAACTTTCTGAGGATATGGTAGAAAAAGAAAAATTTCCTGTATGTTCAGAAATTGATATGATACTTGACAGTCCGGAAACAATTGCAATTGATCAGACTGTAAGAAGTCTTTTTAACATCAGAAGTTCATCGGATGAACTTGTCGGAGGAAGCGTAAATCACATACAAAATTTGAACAGACAAAAAATTTTGGAATACTACAATAAATACTATACTCCTGATAATATGCATCTTGTAATAACAGGAAATGTTAATCCTGAAAAAACAATGCAAATTGTTGCAAAAAATTTTCATTCAACAAAAAGTCCAATCGGGAAAAGGTTTGATGAAAAAATAACCCCAATAAAAACCAATGTACGCAAGGATTTTGTAACAAACAAAACTTCATCTGCAAATATAACAATAGGTTTTTCAGGACAAAGTTCAAATGATGTTAAATCGACAATAATTTCCGAGCTGGTTTCACAATACATAAATATGACCGATTTTGGGATGTCTGATGAATTACAAAAATTAAATGCGGTAAGATATTTTGGTACTGAAAAAATAAGCACAAATCCTAATAATCCTGTTTTTAAATATATACAAATAAATAATGTTATAAACATATCGGGCGTAACATTAAGTATTTGTGAATATGAACCAGGCAAAAAAGATAAAAGTAAAGTAGCAAAACTAGCTGGGATTTTACCAACCG
>JAKSUR010000105.1 GCA_024408765.1 bacterium
CTTCACTTGATGACGGCACAATGCGTGGCTGGATTGAAACTCCCCTTAACTGGGATGGATGGCATCTTGTTGGCGAAGATATTGTGAATAAAGACGAAACATATAAAATGACAGACAGCTGGGGAAGCAAAGAGCCTGAAGAGTTTTTCTCAAGCTATTGCACAGTTACAACCGAAGAATACACACCCGCAAACGCTGAATAAATAAAAAACAACCGGATAACCCAAAAGGGCTGTCCGGTTATTTTTAGCTTGATAATTAAAAGAGCCTGTTACATATAATTATTATTATTTTATGGTAGAGCATTTATTTGCTCCTGATTCATCAAGTTTGACGGAGAGGTATAAATCCATGTTTTATCTTCTGGAATATACTTTACAAATGTAAACTCAAGGCCAAGTTCTTTTGCTTTTTCTTCAGCAGTAGCTATTTCCTTTTTTTTGTTAAATAAATAAGCTGAATGTTTCGGGTCGGCATCAAATACATCTGGGTTGCAAATGTAATCTACTTTTTTAAATACATTTTTTGAGTCAATCCAAAAACCTGCTTTAATCTCAAAATCAGACGCAACAGCTATTTTTTGTCCAAAACCAAACCCGGTATATATTGTATCGATATTTTGCTCTGCAAGATATTCACAAGTGGCTTCAAAGGCATGCGGATTGCAAATTGCTCTTATTGAATTTACTCCAAAGCCGCAATATATTATTGAAACGACTAACAGTGTTGGTGTTAAAATATATCGAATAGTTGAACTGCTACTCTCAAAGATAAATATGAACAAAATGGCGACAAAAGGATATATCATAAAGTAATATATGTCACGCACTTTCATAGTTGTCAGTATAGAAATAGCGAATATTAAAGCAATACCAAAACCAAAGAGTAAGAAGTATTTCACTTCCAAATCCAGATTCTTTTTATCTCGTACTATTAAAATAAACATCAGAGTAGCCGAGATAGTTCCAATAACAACGACCCAAATCCAAGTTCTGTCAAGCAGGAGTACAATTGTTTTGAGAGATGGAAAAATAGATTTTAAAATACCAGAAAATGATTTTATTTCTATTTTATTGAAGATTTCGTGTTTAGGTACGGAAACCAAGCGTGCAACTGCAAGACCGATCACATTTGCAAATGACAGCAGAATTACAGCAAATGTTTCTGGCTGGAAGAGTTTCTTTTTATTCTTTATGCGGATTATCATTGATAAAAACTCCAACGCCAAAAGAGGAAGTATCATAACAACCGTTTGGCGCAGGCTTTGTATTCCGCAGCCTAAAGACAATAACATAGCAATAACAAACGCTATTTTGGTTGTTACTGATGCTTTTTGTGATTGAAAACGAAAATAACATCCAAAGCTGAGAAATGCAGTTATTAAGTAGCAGGCATAGTATGAACACATTGTGTAAAGTAACTGCCATCCTGCACAACTTACTACAGGTTTCATTTGTGCAAGCGGGAATAAAAGCAACATTGCCGTTCCTGCAAGGATGGAAGACTTCTTTTTGCACAGTGGCTTTATCATCCATACAAAACTCAATAAAATAAATAATGACATCAGGCTTGAAGCAATGGCCATGGAGAGCGTAAGATTTTTGGTGATACCAAAAAAGACAGATGCCAAAATGGGTGTTGCAATAACATATAGCTGATTGCCAAATACCCACCCGTCAGGAAAAATACTTTTTTGTTCCCAAACCTGCTGTGAAAAACACATATCTGAATACATATCAGCGTCGTAAAATTTTGGTCTTTGCAAAAAATTTAAATATAGTATCAACGCCAAAAACATAACAATAACTAATATTAAAATTGCATTTACAATTTTCTCTGAAAAAATCTTGTTTAGTTTTTGATTTCCCTTCAAAATATCGTCCCCTTAAAAAACATTGCGCAACATATAAGATGTATTGCATATTAGTGCATATGCATTACATCTATACAATATTATACATACATAATTGATATTAGTCAAGCATTTTAAGGGAATGAGTTCTGTTATATATGATTGTATCTATTTTATATTTTTAAGAAGCTCCCTTGCCTCCATGGGTATTCTGCCCAATGGGTCAGGACCTACATTTAAAAGATAATTTATCCCAAGAGAGTTAAGATGTGCCTTATTTTGTGAAAGATTTTCTGCTGATTTCCAGTTCTTGTCATAGTATGAAAATCCCCATGTGTCGTTAAGTGTGCAGGCACTTTCATAAAGACCGTATGGTGACGGTTTGAATCCGCCAATATCACGGTAGTCAATGTCCTTATCCTCCACATTTTCCATTTTTTCGGGGATTTCATTATCTCCTAAAGAAACATAGTCATATTTGCCGTGACCGAGCCTTGAATTTATAAGGCAATCGGGTTGTAATTCTTTTACCGTTTTATAAATCAGCTCACTCTGCTGTGCCGAAATTGTCATAGGCACATCAAACCATGCAAGGCAGATGTCGCCGTAGTTTGTCATAATCTCTTTAATCTGCGGCAGAATTTTTTTGTTAAAGCATATGTCAAAATTCTTTTCGCCCTTAAAATCCCAGCTGTTGTCCCATGTCGTTCCGCTGTTATACATATGGTTGGAGTTGTATCCGCCACCGTGAGGGTGATGCCAGTCAAGGTCCTGCGAATAATAAATGCCCAGCTTTAATCCATATTTCTTGCACGCAAGGCTGAATTCCTCAAGAATATCACGGTGAAACGGTGTTGCATCATACACATTAAATTTGTCGCACTTTGAGTGATACAAAGCGAAGCCGTCGTGATGCTTTGAGGTAAGAACAATATATTGCATACCGCACTCTTTCGCAAATTTCACATATTCCTCTGCATCAAATCCAACAGGATTAAATGCCGTTGCCAGCTTTTCATATTCACTGTTTGGAATCTGAAAATAAGACT
>JAKSUR010000106.1 GCA_024408765.1 bacterium
AAGGATTTTAAAGTTTATTGGAAAAATTGATTTTGGAAGAACAAGAAGTTGTTAATAAAAAATTTCTGCAATCATTGAAAATCAAAATTATGAACCGAAAATTTCACCGTCAAAATTTAAACCTTTGGACTCTTTTAGTAAAGGGTATTCCTCAATATTAAAATTTTTAGAAAAGTTTATTGCTTCGCTTCGTGCCAGCTCAAGAACTTTTGAATCATTAACAATGTCACCGATAATCATATCGGGCAAACCGCTTTGACGTGTACCTAAAAATTCACCGGGACCTCTTATTTGCAAATCTTTTTCTGCAATAATAAATCCGTCATTTGTTTGAGTCATAATATCAAGTCTTGCAAGAGTTTCTTGCGATTTAGAAGGTGATGAAAGTATACAATATGATTGATGTTCGCTTCTTCCGACTCTGCCTCGTAATTGGTGCAACTGTGATAAACCAAACCTTTCAGCATTTTCAATTACCATAACGGTTGCATTTGGGACATCAACACCAACTTCAACGACCGTAGTAGAAACAAGTATGTCATATTCTTTGTTTTTAAACTTGTTCATAACATCATCTTTTTCATCATTTTTAAGCTTACCGTGCAACAAACCTATTTTAAAATCAGGAAATACCTCTGTTTCCCATATTTCTTTTTCTTTAGTTGCAGCTTTTGCGGAAAGTGTTTCGCTTTCATCAATTAACGGATAAACAATGTAAGCCTGCCTGCCTGCATTAATCTCTCTTCTTATAACCGAGGCTATTTGTTTTTTTGAATTCGTCATTGTTGTAATAATGGGTTTTCTGCCGGCCGGCATTTCATCAATAATCGTTAAATCCAAATCACCATTCATAGTTATGGCAAGTGTTCTCGGAATTGGAGTTGCAGTCATTGTTAAAATCTGCGGACTTTGAGCTTTTTTGCGGAGAGCAAGTCTTTGTTTTACTCCAAATCTGTGTTGTTCATCTATAACAATTGCACCTAAGTTTGCAAAGTCAATACTGTTTTGAATAAGCGCATGTGTTCCTATTGCAATATCTATTTGTCCGTTTCGAAGATTTGTTTCCAAAACAGAGCGTTTCTTTTTACCCGTACTTCCGATAAAAAGTCCGAGTCTTATTCCCATTGGCTCAAGCCACTTAGACATGCTGTTGTAATGTTGTTGTGCTAATATTTCAGTCGGAGCCATTATTGCGGATTGATAACCGTTTTCGATTGCAGCCAAAAGCATTATTGTTGCAACAACCGTCTTTCCGCTTCCTACATCTCCTTGCAACAATCTTTGCATAGGCTTTGTTGAATTTAAGTCATTTAAAATTTCATTTACAGCTTTTTGTTGAGCACCGGTGAGTTTAAACGGCAACAAATTTATGAATTTCATAACAAGACCGTCTTTTTTTATTTCAAGAGGTATCGAATGTAAATTTTTGTTATTTTCTTCTCTTAACAAGGCAAGCTTTAATTGTATCAGGAAAAATTCTTCAAAAACAAGTGAAAAACGTGCAATATCAAGTTTTTCTTTATTATCCGGAAAATGAATTTGTTTTAATGCTTCACTTTTTTCCATAAGATGATATTTTTCTATTAAATATTTCGGCAAGACGGTTTGTATATCAGCCCCATAAGTTTCCAAAACATTAAATATTGCTTTTCGTAATATTTTTATATTGAGATTTTCGCTCAAAGTATATATTGGAACAAGCCTGCCAATATTCAAATTATTTTCCGATAAAACTTCATCATCCATAATCGAATATGTTGGTTTATCCAATGTTAACATTCCGTCATAAGAATTAAGTTTAACTGTACCTGAAACCATAATCCCGGAATTTTTAGGGAAATTATTTTTCATGCGTTCAAGCACAAATTTTGATGCTTTTGCAGAGAAAAAATTAAGGTTAATGTTTCCTGTTCCATCTGCGATACGAACTTTTATAACACCTAAATTGCTCTTTGAGGTATATGCTTCAACAGATTTAATTCTTCCAAAGATTGTTGTATCTTCACCAACAACGAGGTTGCAAATTTTTGTTCTTGTTGAATAATCAATATGTTTACGTGGGAAATAATACAGCAAGTCGTTTGCGGAATAAATACCTAATTTATTGAGCAAATACGCAATTTTTGGGCCAACTCCTTTTATAAATGTGACATCCGTATCTGATATGTTTTTTTTACCGCAATTACTTTCTTTATCTGATTGATTAATATATTCAGATTTTATAACTGAAACAAACCTTTCAAGTATTTTTTTCCTTGCTGGTGCTGTTTCCATAGGATATCGTTCAAAATGTTCTAAAAGAACTTTTAATTTTAAATTTTTGGGGGTTGCTTTTATTTCTTGCCTTAAAACAGAACAAATAAACGAAGAAAACGAACGAGTTTTTCCGTTTATGTTAATATAGCGGTGCCTCACTTCGATTTCGACAGCTTTTTTAATCTGCTCCAAGTTATCCATAAACATATTATACTATAGTTCATAATAAACGGATAAAATTAATACAAACTTACAGATTGTATTCAACATTACCGAGTTCAAGGCCAGAGGTAAATTCTTTTACAAGTTTGGAAGAAATTTTCCAATTAATTTTACCGTCAGGATACTTAATATAATGCCTTGTAGAACATAATGTCGAAACATAGCTTGCATCAAGGATATTCATAAACGAAATATCAACACTCATTGTTTTACAAGAATGACTATCAATATACTTATTTATAAATTCGACTGTTTCAGCAGGATTCACGCTGTTAAAATCAAGCGTCTTTTTATTTTGGGGTAATAACTGTATCATGTATATTCCTTATAACCCTATTATTGACGGTATTTTTTTGTCATAAATTTAATTTTTTATCAAAAAATCCTCTGTTTGAATG
>JAKSUR010000107.1 GCA_024408765.1 bacterium
GGATATTATTTTTTAAGAAATATTATTGACAAACTGGGGCCTTATATGTGTTAGGCGATTTCTTTTTTATAAGTATATATATTGTGATTTATGTTTTTTTTAGATAATATACATTCCATAGGGGACGCTTAGTAAATTGTGGCGGCTTGCCTCTGATTTCTTGTGAATGAAGGAGGCTGTCTATGACAAAGTATGAAAAAGCAATGCTTGTCATTGCGATTACTGCAATTGTTATAGACCTGCTCACCTTCCTAATAAAATAGGACTTAAGAGCATAAAAAAGCCCGCCTCTTAGCTACCAACTTCGGACGGGCTTGTAACACTAGCTACGGAGACGGTCGCTCAATTGCTTTGCGTCCCCGTTCGTTTAAATATACATACCTATATCTTTTTTGTCAACTTTTCATTCCTTTTTTGAACAGGTCGCAAGTATCAAGAATATTAAAGAGAAAATCCAGCCTACAATAATTATATAAGCTCCGACCTGTAAATTAAAATATTCTCTATTCATTCTACCAAGCGAAAACAATCCCCCAGAAACTGTACCTGCTAAACAGATCCAATCTAAAGCAATTGACTCTTCTTCAATCTTATCTTTGTGAAACAAAGTGATTATGATGCTAATTACCGCTGAGAGTAATACAAGCCAAATTAACATTGCATAACCTGTAGAATCTATGTTGTTAAACATTCTTGCTAAATCTACTCCATTCATATCACAAGAAACAGGCATAAAAAATCCAAAACAAACCAGTAATAATGAAATTTTACTCCATTTAAGCCATTTACTTTTCATTTTCTATTTCCTCCAATTTTTGAATAAGCAAGGCAACTGCATTATGAGTTACCATTTTTTTTTCATCTGTTGGCACATCTATTCCATAAGTTTTAAGAAATTCTCTTGCAAGTCCTTTCATGTTATGGGCTCTTTGATTGTTTTCGTTATAAACGATTTCTCCATAAATCACTGGTTTGTTCTCATGCGAATACAAACGGGCAATAAAATGATTGCCTTCAAAAGCAAATTCTTTTTCCTTTACAACTATATCTTCTGAACTTATCATATTTTACCTCACTTATGGTTCTGTACGATATGTTCCATTCGAATTCCAAACCGGAACATCTACATAAAGCCAATTATCTTCACCAACAACTAAAGCTTCAAAATAATCCCCAATATTCATATTCATCAATTCTTTTTTCATTGCTTCAGATATACGACTTGGATAAACAACCGCTAAATCGGAAACCCATGATTCACTACATTTCAATTCAACAATATATTCATTAAGAAATCCTCGTCGGATACGAGCTATATAACCTTTTATTTTAAAAGCTTTATATTTAAAATCATTTTCAAATTTTATAGCATTTTGATTGTACAGCCTATATAGTTCATCAGGTGTATAGCCGTAAGCTGTTTTTATTTTTTCCTTAAAATCTGCCAATTGACTTCTACTTATAACAATATCGACTGCAAAAGTAGATACGATAAAAACACATAGAAATAATAAAAAAAAATATTTTTTTCTTCATAAAATCCTCCTAGATTTTATTTGATTACTTTGAGAAAAATATGTTGGAGGATTTTCTTATTAACAATAAGCGAGCCTATGGCACGTCCGCCTAACTTGCATTTAAACCGCAAGGGCTTGACCCGAAGTCGGTTTTGAAATGCGTGTTAGGACTTATTACTGTTATGCATGTGTTTTTCTACTACTTCTAAAAATGAATTTTCCTGAAATAGCTTCATCTCTTGTAATGATTTTGCTAAATGGAATTCTTTTGCTTTCAATATTTTAATATTTGTTGATTCTGTCAGATAATCCCAATACTCTTGATTGTAATAAAACTCCAGATATTCATCTGGTAAAAAATAACAGGCAAGTTGAAAATCTGAATAATTCTTATTTCTTAATTCTTCCAACTTTTCATAAAGATCAGGTTTACCGATTAAAGAATTAATTGAATCAATAATTTCATTCAAATGAGTGTCAGAAAAATCAAAGTTATCTCCATCTTTAAATGCTTCTTTTACATTTTCTTTTAGAATTTTTATATCTTCCATAATTCTACCTCAGTTTAAGATTTGATCTTTCTCACCGTCTGTAAGACAGTCGCAATCCTTTATAAAGCCTGCAAATATACGATTCTCGTTAATTCGATGTATCTTAATAGACTCACAACATTCACTCCATTTGCCTAATACTTTTGCCTTGAGGACTTTTGTTTTGACAAAGTCCGATACTAAATTGAAATAACAAAAATTGTCGTATTCCTTTGTTTCTTGTTCGTCTAATGAATAATATCCAATCCAATAATTCTGTTTGTTATTTGACTTTAAGTATTCAAGTCCTTCATTCAAGTGATTTTCTTTTCGATATTTTTCCAGACAAGTAAGAACTTGCAGTAAGTTTTCATCTGAAAGATCAAAGTCATCTACAATAGGTTGTGCTGTGTAAAAATCTTTAACATGAAGAAATCCATTTCTTACCCACTGGATTTTATCATTCCATTTTTCCATATCAGAAGTCATTTCAGTCTCCTTTAATTTATTACTAGCAGGTTGGTAACCTGTCGTCCTAACTTGCATTTAAACCGCAAAAAAGCGTTTTTCTGCACAGCAGAAAATTGCGGAAGAAGTGCGACGGACGAGCGCAAAGCGAGCAGCACTTCTGTAGCAAAGACTTTTTTGTCGGCTTTGAAATGCGTGAAAGTCATTAAGGCCCCAAGGTTATCGTGCTAAGATA
>JAKSUR010000108.1 GCA_024408765.1 bacterium
CTTTCCCATAAATCAGAAGAAAGAACGTAATAAACTGTGGCAAACAGTACCAGTAGTATGGAAAAAATAATAATATCTAGTTTTGTTGAATTCATTGTTAATTGTCTCCTTTTTAAGATGTTGTGTACTTTTTTAAGATAGTATTATTATAGAAAAGTGAGATTAAAATTATCTTAAAACTAATCTTAATTAAAACTTAAAATTTATCTTAAATTAATCTTAAATTAAGGAATTTTGCTTATACTTGTAATTGGAACAAAAGAATTTAAGAAAGGAATATCCGTTTCTATGAAAATATTATTAGCTGAAGATGATGAACATTTAGGTTTATTGTTGACCAGACTTTTAAAACGTCAGAATATCAACGTCAAATGGGCGAAAGACGGTGAAGAAGCCTATGAACTTGTTTATAAAGATAATTATGACGTACTGGTATTTGATTGGATGATGCCCAAACTTTCCGGTATTGATTTATTGAAACGTTTACGTGGAGAAAAACATCAGGGTAAAATTCTCCTCTTAACAGCTAAAGATGCGATACAAGACCGTGTTGCTGGTTTAAATAGCGGAGCTGATGATTATCTCGTTAAACCCTTTGATGTTGCAGAGCTAGTTGCTCGTTTATATGCTCTTTGTCGTCGCAAGGAAATATATACAAGTAACACCATTAACCATAGGGGCTATGTACTTGATGCAAATAGCTACAGCTTAAATTATAAAGATAAAAGTGTTGAACTTAGAGCCAAAGAATATAAGCTTCTAGAATTTCTCATGATCAACAAGGGGCAAATTATACCTAGGGATTTTCTTTTAGATCGCATTTGGGGCTTAGAATCGGATGTTACAGATAATAATTTGGACGTTCATATCCGTATGTTGCGCAAAAAAATATCAAGCCTTAATGATGAAGACTTGATTACAACAGTAAGAGGAGTTGGCTATTGTGTTAAATAATGTTTTTGCGAAGCTACGTAAACAAATGACAATTACGTACTCCTTGATTTTTTGTTTAATTACTACTATTTTAGTTTTTGCTACTTTTTCTTTTATCTGGTGGTCAATTTTATCCATCGAAAAAAAGACTTTTCATGCCAAAGTAATCCATGAAGGCGAAGAATGGATTTCCTCCAGAGAATTACCGGTAAGTGACACAGAACTAAATAGTGGCAATACTCTAGCATATTTTGTGGAACCGGATGGAAAAACTGTCATCGTGGATCAATTGGGCACACTTCCTGTCAGCCGTGCTCTCATCAAATGCAGAGAAAAATGGCCCACAGTTTCCGAACAGTCGAAGCTCATTCATTTTACCGATGAAACAGGCACCAAAAATCGTTATTTGGCAAGTGCAGCAATCATTAAAGATGGCAATCAAAACATTGGTACCATGTATATGTTCAAAAGCACGCGAGTGTACTATGCAACAGCCGAAAACACTCTAAAATTTTTGACTGTTTTGCTTGCTCTGTTTTTTGGCTTTGGTAATCTCATCAGCTATTATTTATCAGGTAAAAGTATTAAGCCCATAAGTGATATGTATGACAAGCAACTGCAATTTACTGCCGATGCATCCCACGAAATGCGTACACCTTTGACAGTATTGAAGCTTTCTACAGAAAGCATTGCTACGGATGAAGAATCAAAGCTCAGTGATTTTAGTAAAGAAACTTTGTCCATGATGACTAAAGAAATTGATCGACTCACTGCTTTAACAGAGAATCTTATGATTTTAGCTCGTAGTGACAATAACAATTTACAAATAAATTTTTCTTCCTTTGATTTCAGCTCTGTAATAAACAAAACAATCCAGCAAATGCAAATCCTTGCTAATGAAAAAAAAATTCAGCTGACCAGCAATGTTCCTGAAAAACTCATGCTAGTGGGTGAACCAAATAGTATCAATCGTCTTGTAATTCTCTTAGTCGATAATGCTATTAAATATTCTCCGGCTTCATCAAAAATCGATATTAACCTGACCAAAAAAGATAAGAACATCGTCTTAAAGGTTACGGATGAAGGTGAAGGCATTAGTGATGCTGACAAAGTGAAAATCTTTGATAGATTTTATCGAGTTGACAAAGCTCGTAACCGTAAAACTGGGGGCTTGGGTTTGGGCTTAAGTCTTGCCAAAGCAATTGTTAATGAGCATAATGGCAAAATTACTGTGACTGATAATCCGAAAGGAAAAGGATCCGTATTTACCGTCATTCTTCCTGCAAAATAGAAAAGTTTATGACGGTAGAACGGTTCTCGTGGCTTGTCCGGATTTAAACATGCTCTGTTGGGTAGCGTAAGCGAAAAGGTTGCGCAGTTGTCCGGCATTCCTGTATTGATTGTTAAATAAATAGCGTTTTCTAAAGGATTGTAAATCATAGCCGTGGGCCACAGCCTGCGGCTATTTTGGTTTGTTGTGGAATATTTTGGCCCTGTGGCAAAATCATTATGTTGTCGTTATTTTTTAGCGATTTTTCGCACTCAAAAATAAATTTTAAATAATTTTTCTGTCTCAATTCCACAAAATATAGTGGGTAACAGGGAAGAACAAGTCGTTTTACACAAGACAGTTCACAGCATTTTCACATATGTGAAAAGTGCTTATAGGAGTTG
>JAKSUR010000109.1 GCA_024408765.1 bacterium
GAAAGGATTTCACAAAAATATTTGACGGAATAATAAAACTCAATAACTTCTTCAAGGAGCAGAGGAAGAAATAAAAAAATCCCCCACGAGCAACCGTTCGTGGGGGTAAATATTTCTATTATGTTTTTATTCCAAGCTGAAATTGAACTGTGATGTAACAAGTTCATCTGCTTTAAGGTCATACTTATATCGTTCATTACCTCTTGTAAGGTCAACCGTTTCAAAAGAAGGCTTTCCCCTCTCAATTTCGTCTTTCATAAACTGAACTAATTGAGTAAGACCCGGTTTGTAACGGTTATACTTTTGATTTGTGCCAACCCATAAAGAGTATAAAGTTTTGTTTTCAGGCTTATATTCAAAGCAATAAAAAGCTCCAAGCTCTCCGTTACAGCGTGTAATAAGGCACCAGCAATCCTCTATTTCATTCAGAATATCTACGGGTTTTGAAATGCTTTTTATCAGGAAATTATATAAAGTCATATAAATTTTACCTGTTTTAGGAAGAGCGGCAAATGCTTCTTCCTGCTTTTTCTTAAGTCGCTGCAAACGAATATAATTCAACTCATCCGCAAGTTTTGCATCAAGGTGGTGAACAACCTCATAGCTTATTTCAATGTTATCCTTTTCCATTCTGTGATATGCCTGATTGATGCCATGTCGCATATTCTGTGTCCACTTTGCATGATATGTATCATAATCATCGGGCAAATCAATGCTCATACATAAAGAGTCAATCTGCTCAACATTTTTAAGAGTTTTAAGATATTTGTATGATGAAACCTTTGAAGAGATATTTTCAAAAAAGAAAGAATTCATTTTATATTTATCTTTAAGGAATGTTAAAATCTCATTAAGGTACTCATCTTTAAAGTCATCATAAATGAAATCAAGATAATCTGAAAAGCCCTGTCTTCCGATAAAATAAAAACCTTTTCTTAAGCCGACTCTTTTAACATAAAAGCCAACATGTACAACCTGTATCGGCGCAATCATCAATGGTTTATCGTTATCATCAGATAACAGCACATATGTTCCAAATCTGAACGGAGCCTTCTTTTTCTCCATAAGAAAGTGTTTGTTTACAATCTTATACCACTCATAAGTTTGAAACCAAGTCATTTCAACACCTTTCTCAAGGGTTTTCCATGCATTTTCGATTTTGTCAAAATCTTTCGGGCGGAACTCTGAAATCTTCATAAACCTCACCTTTCAATATGCTTTTTTACTTTCAGTTTTCTTTTTTTCTTTCAGTTTTATTGTCAATTGTTTTTTCACAACAATAATTATAATTGAAAAAACAATACAAATCGCTACCGCAAGAACAAATTGCAAAAATTTTCCAATGGGGAAGTCTAATCTCTTACACAATCCTCTTACAATGATAAACGAAATTTCCTGAACGAGGAAATTATATGTACTAATTTTTCTGATGAATCTGTATTTGGGACTTGGTTTTAATCTAATTCTCCCTACAAGCAAAAATGCACTTGGTGTTGCCGTGTAGAGGAAAAGCATAAGTCCATGATATGGCGTTGAAATAGAGCGCAGATATTGTGTTTCAAAAAGCAACAATACCATACTGACAGCAAACACAGAGAAAACAGCGATGGTGCTATAGTTTTTTTGCCTGTTAAGTGCAAAATATGCACCCAAAGCCATAAACGGAAACGCATCAAAAACACCGTTTCTAAATGTGGAAAAAAAGCGGTTATATTGATTCAACGCAAAGTAAAGAATAGCATTTTTATCAAAAATCGGCTTTGTTACAGGGTAGTATGTAAAACAGAACAGTGCCACAAGATACAAGACAAATGACATTATAACTATTGTTCTGATTTTAAACTTTTTCAGCAAAAGCCAGATAATCAATGAGCCGACTATTGATGCGCCGACAAACCACAATTCTTTATATTGGATTCCTATGGTAACATAATATATATATTTAAGAATTTCAACAACCGAACTCTTTGTACGATACCATTCAGGTATCTTATCAACAAAAAGATAAATAATGTTCCATATTACAAACATTTTTAAGAGATTTTTTTCATAGGTTAAAAATTTCCTATCAAATTCACTCTTATCAATTATATTATAGTTCCGAAAAAGAAAGCTAGCAGACATACAAAAAAACAAAGGTACAGCAAGTCGTGCAACATACTGTGTAATGTAAAAATTGTCACTTCCAAGACCTATATCAACTATATTTATCGCAATTATAAGAATTGAAAGTATTAATTTCAATATGTCATAAGAACCATATTCTTCTAAACTATTATTAACTGCCTGTTTCAACTTACCACTCCCTATGTATCGCCTGTCATTGTAACATTTTCGATTACTAAAGTCAACAAAAAATATTGCAAAAGCAAAACTGTAATATATAGAAAGGTGTAATAAACAAACGCTTTTGCATAGCACAGGCAAAGCGTTTTCCAACATTTGACAGTGTTTGCCAATTTAATTCGTTTTATGACAAATAAAGTGTTTTTTTATATTGAAAAAATAAGAAAGTAATGTTATAATCTCTTGGTATTTTCTAATCGAGCG
>JAKSUR010000011.1 GCA_024408765.1 bacterium
CGTGAATATTATTACCGGCATAAGCAAATATAGTAGTCATAGTAAACATTATAAGAATTAATGTAATAAATTTTTTCATATTATATATCCTTAGACTTGTAAAAAGTTATAATAGCAACCAAAAATCCGATAGGTGGAAGTAATGCTGTCAAAAGTGGAGGTAATGCTCCCTTTTCTGCAAGATAATCAAAGAATGGAAGTGTTACATAATATGCAAAAATGAATGCAATTGCAATAACAAATCCTATTAGTCTTTGCTCTCTAGGCTTTGAAAAACCTAAAATAGCCCCCAAAACTGCCAACAGCATACAAACAAGCGGATGGAAAAATCTTTGATAATACTTATTCAAATTTAGCCTGTATTCTTCATCCATATTTTCTTGTTTCAAAAGATTTACATATTTATGCAAATCTTTGTTTGTAATTTCTCTGTCGCGTTTTGTTGCATTTATCATAAGAGAATAGGCTCTTTGTGATACATCACCAAGCATAATATGTTTTTCCGGTATTTTTTTAATCATGTTGAAAATGCCGTCATCATCAATATTATAGATGGTTACATTCCCTAGTTTCCATGAAGATTGACCATCATTAGTTTTTGAAAGGTACCCTTTTTCACCTATAGTAACTCTCTTTAAACCGTGTAAGTCATCATAAACTTCATTATCAAAATCCATAACAATAACATCAGACATCATATCTTTGTAATACCTTGATACAATAACTGCTTCTTTCGGATAATTATTTTTATCTTTTGTTGTATAAATAAACTGTGTTATACTACTGCTATATCCCTTGACAGCATTTAATTTTTGGCACGAATAAGGTATTAATTTGTCATAAGTAATAAAGCACAGGCATGTAATAATCGCACTTAAAACCAATAAAGGGGCTACTATCCTTTTAAATGACATCCCTACTGCACGAAATATGGTTAGTTCAGAATCTTTACTTAGCTTATCAAAAGTAAACAAAGTACCTAATAATAATCCCATTGGAAAAGCTTTTGATAATATTTTAGGAATTTCACATAATAATATTAAAATTCCGGTTTTAACCGTTGTTTCACCTGTTATTATATGTTTAATAACTTTTAACAAAATCTCAGGTGCTATCCAAACAATTATAAACAATAATATAGCAACTGATGTTGCGGCCAAAACCTGCTTGAAAATATATTTGTCATAGATGGTAATGTTAAATTTCATACTATAACTGAAAATCCTTCCCTAAATAAAATTCTTTTGCGACTTTGTCATTTGCGACATCCTGACTTTTACCTTGAATTTTAATTTTGCCGTCAAAAATTACATAAGCTCTGTCGGTAATGGAAAGAGTCGCTTTAGGATTGTGGTCAGTAATAAGAACTCCCAACCCTTTTTCTTTGGATATTTTTCTTATATTGTCCTTAATATCACCTATTGCAATTGGGTCAATGCCTGCAAACGGTTCGTCAAGAAGCATAAAATCAGGGCTTGCAGCTAATGCTCTTGCGATTTCCGCACGCCTTCTTTCCCCTCCCGAAAGTGCAACTGCCGGATATTTTCTTAATTTTGCAATACCAAATTCATCCAAAAGTTCTTCAAGTTTTTCTTTTTTTTCTTTAAAATTTAATTTATCGTTCATTTCAAGAACAAGCTTTAAGTTTTCTTCAACCGTTAATTTCCTGAATATTGAATTTTCTTGAGGGAGATATCCTATACCGGCTTTTGCACGTTCATTCATAGGTAATGCGGTTATATCATTTCCATCGATATAAACAGTCCCTAAGTTTGCTTTAACCAACCCGACAATCATATAAAATGTAGTTGTTTTTCCTGCACCGTTTGGACCTAAAAGACAAACAACTTCTCCTTTGTCAATATAAAATGAAATATCATTAACAACGCTTCTGTCGCCATATATTTTAACAAGATTTTTAGCCTCAATTCTCATATATATCCCCTTATCAGCACCATTTATATATATGATACAACAAAAATTTAAAGTCGAATTGTAAAGTTTTGTTACAAGTATTAAATAAAAAAAGCAATTTTCAAAACGCAAAAAACTTTATATATATGTAAGGTTAAAAAGGTTAATTAAATACAAGTTATTGGAGGTTGTTATGACTTTCGGTTTAGGGTTATCCCCACTGGGTACATATGGACTCGGAGCAGGTTCCGGTTTCGGTGATTATAGCAGTTTTATGCCATCAGCTATGGGAATGTACGGTATGGGCAGTATGTACGGTCTTGGCGGTTTTGGTGGTATGGGCAATATTTTTGATTATCAAAGATATATGCAACAAATGCAACAACAGATGGAGTTGAATTCATTAAACCACACTGCTGCAATGCATAGCGGAATGATTAACAATGAAGTCTTAGCTCATGATGATACCTTTTCCGGTATAATCAGGAAGTTAATGACCGACGGTGATATACAACAGCGTATTAATACTCTTTATGACAAAGTAAAAGAAGGTGATCAAGACGGTGTATGCGAAGAATATGACAAATTGAAAAACCGTATATATACCGAATGTTCTCGCGAATTTAAAGAAAAAGGAATTTACGGAAACAGAGCAGACACTGCAAATCAAATAATTGAAAGCCTTTATGGAAATATTATTAATGCAACGGCAACAGATGGTCAAAGGCATAGTTTGGAAGAAGATATAAAACGCTACGGTGACGGAGCATTCCAAAATGGTTTTATGACAGGTTTCAGGCGAGATCATCACGGCAGATATGTTGATGAAACATTGAACCATATTTATGGTAAACGAATTGATCACAGAAGTGAAAAAGACACCAGAAAAACTATTGGTACAGGTATAGGTCGAGTCGCAAACGGTGTAGAAGGAATCGTAGAAGGAGGCGCACTTGGTGCTGCAAGTATGATTCTTGGAACATCAGTAATCTCAGGGCTTACACTACCATTTAAGAAATCAAGCGTAAGTCTTGGTGAATCATTTGCGGGTAGAACATTCAAGTTCGGAATTAAAAAATGCGGTTGGGGTGCTTTTATAGGTGCTCTCGTAGGATTAGGCTATAATATATACCGACAGTGCAATGAGAAGAATCAAGTAGTTGCCACATAAAAATAAAACTTTTTTGCCACTAAAAAAGAGTCCAAAGTAAACTAAAACCCTAAAATATGACAAATTAAACAAAGTCTGTTTTAGAGTTTTAGTTTGCAAATCATTTCTATTTTGTAATTTCATAATACTTAAAATATTATGGACAATGTTAATTTTTCGATATAAAATTACTTTGTAGCGAATTTTTAGGGAATATAAATGGGCGAAAATAAAAAAGAAATGGTTATCGGAATACCGAGAGGAATGTCATATTATGATAGCTACCCGTTTTGGTATGGTTTCTTTTCAAGCTTAGGATTTAAAATAGTTTTGTCTGATATGACAACAAAACAAACAATGTCTGACGGCTCAGCACTTGTTGTTACGGAAACTTGCTTACCTATCAAGATTTATTTGGGGCATATTATAAATTTAATAAATAAAGGAGTTAAAAATATATTTGTTCCATCCATTCAATCTATTGCACCCAAAGTTTATAATTGCTCCAAAATTAGAGGATTGCCGGATTTGGTAAGAAATGTCGTCAAAGGTGATTTTAATATAATTGAAGCTACGTTGGATAAATCTGCTAAAAATCAAGGATTGTACAATTTTTTAAAAGAAGCTGTATTGCCATTTGGAATTACCAGTGTTGAAATTATTAAAGAAGCTTCAAAAAACGGTTGGAAAGTATATAACAATTTGAATTTAATGATGCGTTCGGGCATGAGTTATAAAAAAGCTTTAAAATATGCAATAGAAGGTAAAATTTCTATTGAAACACCGGAAAATTCAGGGATTATTAATGTGGCTTTAATTTCGCATGGATATAATATTTATGATGATAGAGCTTGTATGAAAATCTTTGATAAACTTGAAAAGATGGGGGTTAATGTATATACCTCTCTTCAATTAACTCAAGAACAAAAAGAAGAAGGTTTAACTTCAATAGGTGCAAATTATTATTGGGCAAACAGCGCAGAAATATCGGGCGCTGCAGGACATTATTTGAAAGACAATAAAATTGACGGTATTATTACATTGAATGCTTTTGGCTGCGGGCCTGATTCCTTAATGATTGAAAGTATTACAAGAAATGCAAAAGATTTGGAAAAACCTTTGCTATCACTAACAATAGATGAGCATACGGGTGAAGCAGGATTTATAACAAGATTAGAAGCTTTTATCGATATGCTTTTTCGTAAAAAACGCTCAAAAATAGTAAATAATATTGATATTAATGAAGATGTCTATACTCCTCAGACAAATGTTTGTAAAACAGTTTTAAAAAAATAGGTTTTACTAATACTGAAGCGAATTCAACATGACTCGTTTATTCTGTTTTTTGTAACTTTTTCTCAAGCTGTAAAACAAAGTATAATAAGTTAAATTTTGCATAAAAAAAGAGAGTTTCAAAATCTCTGAAACTCTCTTATATCAATTGGTTGCGGGAGCTGGATTTGAACCAACGACCTTCGGGTTATGAGCCCGACGAGCTACCAGACTGCTCCATCCCGCGTTATCTTTATAATGAAGTTTAACAAACTTAACAACTATATTATTGAATGCTAAAATTTTAAAATCAAGTAAAAGTTAATTTAGTTGTTTTATTGTCAGCAAAAATTCTCATTATTGTTTAAGTGAATTTATTATATTTTATAAAAATTATAGTTTTATAATAATTTCTTAAATAATATAGAAAATAACTTAAACCACAAGTATATTTTTTATAATATAACTAAAAAGAGGATGGTTTTTTGCCATCCTCTTTTTATAATTTTTATAATTATTATTAACCGAGACCGAATTTCGGTGCTTGTTCTTTTGCTTCTTCGCTGCAAAGTTGAGTGTAAGATTCGAGATCCGCCTTGATTCTCGCCAGTCTTTGCTCTGTTTGTTCTTTTTCGAGTTCCCACATCGTCTGTTCGTAATTGAGAGGTTCGAGAGCCGCATCCTGTTCTGCTTCCAACTGCGCTTTTGCTGCTTCGAGCCAAATGGATACATTGTTTTCGTATGCCTGAGACATATTGTTGCAAGCCATTTGTGCTTGTTGCTGCTGCAATTTTGCACCATTCATGGCCTTCATGAATGCATTAACTTCTTCCTGTGTCCATCCCTTTTCGTATTCTGTGGTTGAGTACTTACCGTCATTGAGTTCTTTTGGTATGAATCTGCCATATTGCATGTATTCTGCCATCATATCTTTGAATTTCGAACTATCAATCGTAGTTGTCGATTCATTACCATTTTTATCTTGGTATGGGATACCACTTTCAAGTGCTTGTTGCATCATACCTGCTACAAATCCGTTCATGCCGGTGTAATTATACAAATCAACACTGCCCATTCCCATGCCGAACCGATTTTGGAACATTATTTTTGCATTTGATTGCATTTGCTTAGCTTGTGATTCAAGTTGAGCAAATAAGCCTGTATATCTTTTATTTACTCGTTCAATATTTTTGGACACGCGATCATACTTCGAGCTGAACTTCGTCAAATCGAGCGTGGCTTGATTCTTTTCGCGAATCAATCTCATTTTTTGAAACATTGCCAATAGAAGTGCCATTGATTACTCGTGTCCTTATACTTTTTTTACTCTTAAATATATAAAGTATTTATAAAATTGATAATTGCATATATATATCAATATTGTTACAAAACTTAATATTATCTATAAAATCAATTTTTGTATTTCTTTAAAATTGGCATGTTTAGAGTTTTTTAACAACTCAAAGAGAACAATTTCTTTTGTTTTAATTAAAACTCCATTTTGTTTCATTAAATCTACACCTGCATAATGTTCACATTCTTGCCTACTGGAACACACATCTTTGATTAATGAAACATCAAATCCTTCTTCTAACAATGCAAGTGCGGTTTGATAAACGCATATATGTGTTTCTATACCGCATAATATTACTTGATTTCTACCCATTGATTTAAGATTATCAAGTAAATATTTATCAGTAATAGCATTAAAATCAACTTTTTCATAATAATATGAAGTATCTTGATTGATATTATTGCTTATTGCAGAAATTGTTTTACCCAATCCCTTTGGATATTGTTCCGTTATTATTACAGGTATATTTAATATTGAAGCCGCTTTTGCAATAACTTTTGAATTTTTTTCAATTAATTCTTTGTTATAAACTGCATTTAAAAGTTTTTCCTGAATATCTATTATTATTAAAACCGTTTTTTTAGGATCTTGCATTTATAATCCTCCTTGATTTTTTATTTCTGACATAAATTGCTCTAATAAATCAGTTAGTAAACCTGCTTCCATTTCATCCGGTTCAAATGTAATTCTTTTTGAATCAATCTTTCCTGAATCAGTTTTTAAGCTGATATCTATATGAATTTTTGAAAATCCCGGACTCGAAATTCTAAACGACGAACTGTAATGTTTTCCGGTAACATTCATTTCTCCATATCCGTCGCAGTTTGCAACTTCAAACTTAACTCCCGCAAGTTTATTTGTGTATTTTTGTCGAATTGAATAAAAAACCGGTGATATTATTTTCTCCATTTTTTGCTTAAACTCTTTTCGGTAGAGCTTAAAATTGTTGTATGGTGAAATTTCATCAGATGAATTTAAATTCATGCAATATTCAATATCGCCTGAGGAAGAATGCATAGCTTCGTGTAATTTATTTAATGCAGTGTTTATCAGTTGAATTCCGGTTTGATTCTTTACCGACACAATTCCTGCATAAATCTTTTGTGAAAATTTTGATGAGATATTTTCCCAAAGTTTTTTTGCAGATTCTTTATTCGTATCCAACATTAAAAGATAATATTTATCCGGCGCATAATTCATTAAAATATCATTCTTACGAATATTTGCAAGCAATACTGTTTCTATATAATTAGGTTTTATTAAAAATTTACCTTTTTTATCAGGTTCAATTGCCATAAAAACAGCATTTCTCCCTGAATTTTTAATTTCATCTAACGTCAAATCAATCACTTTTTCATAATCAATATAAACCTCGTTATTGTCTGATATTATTTTATTTTTAACTAATATTTTCCTGTATTGTAAATTTTTTTCAATTAACGAAGCTATATTAAGTGCAGGAAGAATCCTTGCTCTAAATTCCGTATCAGTAGTTAATAACGAAACAAAATCAAATGCGCCGGCTCTATAACATTTTCTTTTGTATATTTCATCATCATTATATGCAACAACAATAATCGGTGTACCATGAAACAATTTTAATAAATCAAGTGTTTTTTCCTTTTCACCTTCGCTATTTATTATTAACAGAGCATTTTCTAAAAAAACTAAATTCGCAGGCACATCATCAAATTTGAAAGCAAATAATTTATCACTCTTTCTCAATTCTAATTTAAGTTTTATAAATTCAAAAAAATCAGAATCATCAGATATAAGAACGATTTTATTTGCCATAATTACTCCAAAGCTACGTTAATTCAGCAATTAAAAGCTCGGCTTTTTGCATAATAGCCTTTCTTAAATCTTCAACATCCTCCATATCAATTGACATGGTTTTGAGAAAATCTTTATCTAAAAGCCCTGAATTAAAGTTTTCTTGCACCAATTTATCGACTGTACATACAAGATTACAAGGCACAGGAATTGATGAAAGTGATGGTGTATGATGATATGAAACTATATTTGCTAACAAAATAGGTAACTGCCAACGCTTTGCCAATAAAGAACCTGTTCTTACATGATCGGAATCAAAATATTTTTTTTCAGCATCTAATATATCACATTCTCCATTATGAACAATTTCCATAACTTTTTCATACATCTTAGGATTTGCTATATTTAATACCATTTTCCCTATATCGTGGATAAATCCTGCTATAAACGCCTCATCAGCATCCATTATATTAGTTAACTTTGCTAAATACTCACATCCGGCTGCGACTCTTATTGAATGTTTCCACAGTTCTTTATCACCTGCACCTGACATCATAGGCTTCATTGCAACTGCAACAATTATATTTTTTACTTTCACCATTCCTAACAATGAAAGTGCAATATTAATAGAACTTATTTGTTGTGAAAATCCGTAATAAGCTGAATTTACCAGTGCAAGCATTTTAACCGTTAACGATTGATCGTACATTACGATATCACCAAGTTCTTTCATGCTAACAGTAGGTTTTTTCATTACATTTAGTACTCTGACTATTACACTGGGCATTGCCTGTATATCTTTTACGCTGTTAACAAGTTCTATTGTCTTATCCATGTATTATTCCCCCTACTATACTTGTAAATGTTTTTTTATTGACCATAAACTTCCGCATGCACCAAATGCAGTACCAATAAGAAGCAATGTTATTATCACAATATTTTGTGCATACATTGGCATCGGTATTAAGAAAAATTTGTGCATATTTAAAAGAAGCCCTTGTATGCAATTTAGCGGTAATACAGCGATTATAGATGACACAAAACCATAAAAAGCACCCTGCATTACCAACGGTGTTTTAATATACCAGTTTGATACCCCCATTAATCTCATAATTTCAATTTCATCTTTTCTCGATTGAATTACTAATTGAATTGTATTATTTATTATTGTTATTGTTAATGCGGCTGAAATTATAACCACAAAAATCATTGTTGTATTAACCACATGAGTCAAGATTTGAATCTTTTTAGCAAGTTCTTTTGCGTAACCCATATCCTCAACTCCTGCAATTGGTTTTATTGCATTATAAACAGCCATCGTATTCTCAGGCTTATCAACCCTAACTCTCAATGTATCAGGTAACGGATTATCCATATTTTGTAAGCCCAAATCTTTCTTTAAATTATTCCAAGAATCTGCTTTTGGTATAAGTTTTATAGATTTCACATGTTTAACGGCTCTTATTCTGTCTGATATGGTTGATGGTGAAGCATTTTGTTTTAGATATACCGATATTTCAAGCACATTCCCGAGTTCACCAGCAAAAGTTGAAAGTGATAGTGTAAATCTGAATAAAATACCAAATATTGTCAATATCGCTACCATAGTAGTTATAATAACAATATTGATAGTCCACCCCGTTCTTAATATATCGTTAACAGCTTCCATTAATATTCTATAGGCTATTCTTAGTTCGCACAGCCAATCCTTTGGAATATGTTTCTTTACTGTTTTTTTTAGCTGTTGTCTGCTATTGTCCATAAGTACCTGCCTGAATATCTCTAATTATCTCGCCGTTTTCAAGAGTTAAAACACGTTTTCTAAATCTATCGACAAGTGTAAAATCATGTGTAGAAACGATTACGGTTATTCCTCTTTGATTAATTTGTTCCAAAATTTGCATAACTTCTAATGAATTTTTGGGATCTAAATTACCTGTAGGCTCATCTGCTATTAAAAGCGGAGGCCCGTTAACAAGTGCTCTTGCTATACTTACTCTTTGTTGTTCTCCACCCGAAAGTTCTGATGGTTTAGCGTGCATTTTATCCAACAATCCTACAACTTTTAATGCACCTGTTACACGACTCCTTATTTCAGATGTACTTATACCGAGTGTTCGTATAACATAAGCAATATTATCATATACAGTTTGATTTTGTAACAATTTATAATCTTGAAATACAATTCCCATACATCTCCTGAGGTTTGGAACTTTATCTGACGGCAAATTTGCAATATTTATACCGCCAATGAGAACAGTTCCTGTTGTCGGAGTTTCTTCTTTATAAAGCATTTTCATTAACGTAGATTTTCCGGCTCCCGATGCGCCTGTTATAAAAACAAACTCTCCCGACAAAATATCAAGATTAATATTTTTAAGTGCGTATATGTTTTTATACTTTTTTGTTACTGCTCTTAATTGAATCATAATAAACTAACTATCCTATTTGCAATACTTTCTGAGTCTAATCCGTAATATTTTATAAGTTCGCTTGCCGTACCACTTTGACCAAAACAGTCATCCATACCAATTCTTACAATTTTAGCAGGATATTCCTCACAAACCGACTCGCAAACAGCCGAACCTAAACCGCCATATATTGAATGATTTTCAACAGTTACGGCAAGTCCCGTCTTTTTAATACTTTTAATTATAGTATCTTTATCCAATGGTTTAACCACAGGCACACTTATAACTTCTGCATTAATACCTTTTTGTGCTAATATTTCAGATGCTTTGCAAACTTCTTGCAACACATCCCCGTTAGATATTAATGTTATGTCACAGCCTTCTTTTAATATAATCGCCCTATTCGGATTGAATATGTAGTTGTCTTCATAAATATCAGGCAAATTATTTCTTGCAATTCTTATATAAACAGGGCCTTGGTGATTAACTGCATATTCAACAGCTTGCTCGCATTCTCTGCAATCACTTGGAACTATTACGTTCATATTCGGCAACCCACGCATTAGGGAGATATCTTCTAACGCTTGATGAGTCGCACCGTCCTCACCGACTGTAATTCCGCCGTGTGTACCTATAATTTTAACATTGGCATGCTGATAACAAACAGATGTTCTAATTTGATCATAGGCTCTGCCCGTAATAAATACAGCAAATGCTGTTGCAAATGGTACCTTTCCCGTGAGTGATAATCCGGCAGCTGTTGTTATCAAGTTTTGTTCTGCAATACCAACATCAAAAAATCTTTCAGGGTAAGCTTTTGCAAAATATTTTGTTTGCGTTGAAGCTGATAAATCAGCATCTAAAACAACAATATTGCTATATTTACCGCCAAGCTGTTCAAGCTTTTTCCCAAAAGCTTCTCTTATTGATTTTTTTGACTCATAATCTACAGCGAGCATGCATACCCCCATAGAGTTATTATATCACAAATTATGAAAAATAGTCACAAATTAATTTTTCTTTATGTGGTAACAGTTTCTTAACACTTTCAACCAGCGGATTTTTCTCTAAATTTTGAAGTTGTTTTTTTAATACGGCTTTTTTAAGTATAAGTGAATTGTATAAATCCTCACATACTTCCGTACCGTTTGAATGTGTTAACAATCTTTTTATTTGCAATTCGGTTTGGTTTATTTGTTTTTTTAACTGTTGTTTATTATTCACAAACTGACCTCATTTATGACTATAATAAACTTATTTCAATAAGTTTTCATCGGTTGTTTAGGGGATTATTATTTATTATTAATTATATTATTTTGTAATATAATAGAACTATGAAAAGAAAAATTAGTATATTAGGTTCTACCGGTTCAATCGGAACGCAGGCATTAGAAGTAATTGAGAAACTCGGTGATAAGCTTGAAATAGTTGCACTTACCGGTGGTCATAATACTGAGCTTTTGAATAAACAGATAGCCGAATTTAAGCCCAAATATGCTTATGCTGATGATAAAACAGCGATTAAAGGTGCTAAATATTGTTCGCTTGATGAAATTTGTTCTAACAAAGAAAATGATATCATTCTAGTAGCAGTTTCCGGTAAAATAGGATTGAAACCCACTATAACGGTAATAAATAACGGTATTGATATAGCTCTTGCAAACAAAGAAACTCTTGTTATGGCAGGAGATATTGTAATGAAGCTTGCAAAAGAAAAAGGTGTAAATATTATACCCGTTGATAGTGAACACTGTGCTATTCATCAGTGCATCAAAGATATTTCACAAGTTGAAAAGCTTATTATAACAGCATCAGGAGGACCTTTTCTTAACAAGTCGTTATCTGATATGAAAAATGCAACTGTTGAACAAGCTCTTGCACATCCACGTTGGAATATGGGCAAAAAAATAACTATTGACAGTGCTACCCTTATGAACAAAGGCTTAGAGGTAATTGAAGCGCACCATCTTTTTGGTATGGATTACGATAAAATCGATGTAGTTGTTCATCCGCAAAGTATTGTACATTCTGCTATTGAGTATGTGGATGGAAGTGTAATCGCTCAACTTGGACTTCCGAGCATGCACATTCCGATTCAATATGCAATTACTTATCCTGAAAGATTTGAAGGAATTAAATCAAAAAGTTTTAGTTTCTCTGAAATTGCCAGATTAGATTTTGAAAAACCTGATTATGAAAAATTTAAAGCATTGCATATTGCTTATGAGTGTGGAAAATTGGGTGGCTCATTTCCTGTTTGCATGAATGCATCTAACGAAGAGGCGGTTTTTGCATTTATTAACGGTAAAATTAAGCTTTTTGATATTATAAATATTGTTGAAAAAATGCTTGAAAATCATACTTATATAAAAAATCCAACAATAGATGAAATTTTTGAAATTGATAAACAAACAAGAATAAAAACAACCGAACTAATTAATAGAAATTTTTCATTTTGTAATATTTAAAATTTCTTTTGCTTTCTCCAGTTGAACGTCATTTTTAGAGTTGTTAATGAAGAAATCATAGTCATTGCCGATTTCTATATCGGGTTTAATTCCCATTTTATTAATATCAGTACCATTTGGTGTCAAATACCTTGCAATGGTTACATTTAACCCTGTTCTGTTTGGAAGCGGAACGACTTTTTGTACAAGCCCTTTTCCAAAAGTTTTTTTACCGACTAATGTAGCATTACGAGTATCTTTTAATGCACCTGAAAGTATTTCACTTGCACTTGCACTTGCACCGTTTACAAGTACAACAATAGGTTTGTTGATTTTTTCTTTATCAGGAATAGTATTTATAACTTTTTTATTACCATTTCTGTAAATAATTTCAACAATTTCTCCTTTTTTAATAAATAAATTAGCGATAAATACGGCATTATCCAATAAACCGCCCGTATTTCCTCTTAAATCTATTATCATTGAGTCAGTATTTTTTGTATTTTCCAAAGCTTCAACAAACTCGCTCGGAGTAGATTCTCCCATAAAACTAACTATTTGAATGTAACCTATATGATTATCCAAGATAGAACTTTTTACATTCTTAATTTTTATTTCTTTACGTTTAATTTTTTTTGTTAGTTTTTTCCCATTTCGAAGCACAGTAAGTTCAACCACGCTGTTTTCCGGGCCTCTAACCAGCGAAGCAACATCAGATACATTCATACCGTTAATATCTTTCCCGTTAACTTCAGTGATTATATCGCCTTGTTTTAATTGAACGAAATCAGCAGGCGTTGAAGGAATTACGTTAAATATTTCAATTTTACCGGCATTAGAGTATATATTAACTCCAATACCCGTAATTTTTGAAGTAATTGAAGTCGTCAAATCTTCAAAGTCTTTCGCCGTCATAAATTTTGTATAAGGTTCATTTAAACTCGCTATCATGGTTTCAATGGCGACTTTTGCATCATCTTGCGTTTTAATTTTCCCGTGATATCTGGCTTTCCATCTTTCCCAATCCTGATGATTTAATGTCGGTTCATAATAATCTCTTGATATAACACGCCATGTTTTTTCAAAAAACTTTTGTGGTGACATGGATTCACTATTATAAATTTGATTTCCTGAAAAATAGATATTAGCTTGGTTAAAAGTATCTAAAAAAATACGATTAAACATAACTAATATTAGAATTAACAAAAATGGTATTATAAATTGTTTAAATTTCATAAATTAATTTAACATCAATAACAAATTGTTATCAATACATATAGATAATTAATATCATGGTTATAAATTTTAAGCTTAAAGTCAAAAAAATTATAATAAAATAGGGGGTAATATTTTGCTACTCCATATACTTTAATCAAACAGTTAATTACTTACGGTTAAATAATTTCTATTCTTTAATATTAACTATACTACCGAACAGCTCATCATTTTTTAATTCATAAGCGACTTGTATTTTTTCTGTTTTTTGAATTTCATTAAGATTTTGTTTAACTTCATTCATATTTTTTTTCAAAGTTTCAATATTTCTGAGTTCAAGTTTGCGAATCTCATCTACAATTTCATTTACTTGTTGTTCTTGCGAAGGAGTAAGCTCTAAATATTTTCTCATACATTTGCAATTTAAAAAAATAGCTTCTCTTGATTTAATCATACTGATTGCATCATCAAAATTTTCATCATTAATCATTTGCAATATGTCATCAGCACCAACTCTAAGCTGATTATACTGAAGCATTAATTGTTCGAATTGTTTTTTATCATGCATTCGAGTTACCTTCATTCTGTTCTGAGTGTTGGTTTTCTTCCTGTTCTTTAATAGCATCTTCTAAAGAAATCATGCCATTTTGAATTTCAATTGCTTTTTGAAAACCCCAGCGTATATTAATAATATCTTCTAAAACTTCTTCTATAAGTTCAGAATTTTTTGAAACATTAGCTTTTATCAGTTTCATTGCCATTTTGTTGTAAAGTCTGAACAAAGATTTTGAAACATCATTACCGTTTTCCAAATCTATTGTTCGCATAAGCTCTCTTACAATTTTTCTTGCGGATTCGATATTTTCAGAACGATCTTTAAGATTTTTTTCTTCAATAGCAGTTTTTGCCTTTTGCAGAAATTGAATTGCTCCGTCAAGCAACATTATCATCAACTTTTCCGGTGTGGCAGTTGTGATGTTGCTTGTTTGATATTGCTTAATATATTTATTGTATGGATTAATCGGCATCTACACCTTCTTGTTAACAAATATTCCGGAAGCCATATTTAACTTTTTTACCAAATTCTGCAATTCTGTTCCGGTTATAGTTTCAATTAGTTTATCAGACGAACTGTCATATAGTTCTATTATATCATCTTTAGTATTAAGTCTAACATAAAAATTTTTATTTGGATTATCTAAATCCTCAATATTAAATTCTTCATAATCTTCTTTTGGCTTTTCTTCTACAAGTCCGTCTTGAAATTCTTCTTGTTGCTTCTGATTTTTATTTTTCTTTTGTCCGTCATCTTCTTCATTTTTCTCACGAACAGCTCTATTGGTTTCAAGATTTTGAACTTGTTTTGAATTATTTGAAGGATCGGATTGAATTACTTGTTCGGTACGATTTGAATATTCAGCAGAGGTTGACTCTTTTAAAGTACCGGTGTTTGCCATTGAAAGACCATCCATGCCCATATTTGCAAATTCCTTTACTTATAAAATCGCTTATACTATATTTATTATATACTATATTTATTATATTATGATATAATGAAAATGTGAACATCATATAAAAGAAGAGTACCTGATGAGTAAAAGTTTATATTTGGATTTTATGGAAAAAATGCTTGCTTTTCCGTTATGGATTAAGCAGACTATCTTTTTAGGACTATCGAAAGATTTAAACACATATTTAAGTAACGAATTTTTGGATGTTGAAGAAGGTGAATTGTTTCATATATATAAACCTGAACTTTCGGAGCTTGGTAAAAATGAAATTTTAACAAAAGAATCGAAGTTTGATGAAAGCATTTATTCTTTTTTAAATTGTTGCTCAAAAGGTATGTCATTAATTGAAATCGCAATTGAAAATAATTTTACAATGGAAGAAGTTTCAAAAGCATTTACATTTTGTAAAACTTCCGGTTTTTTCTCAAAAGATGTACCAAAGCTTGTGGCCGCCATAGCGGGATTTATTGCAGGTAAATACAGAACAGGGGAATATTTTATTCGTGCAGGCAAAATGACTATTGAACAGCTTGACAAAGTTCTTAATAAACAACAGGAAATGAATTCATCCGGCAAGCATGTTTTTATAGCCGAATTAATGATACAAATGGGTTTTGTTAGAGATTTAGACGTAAAAAGTATTATTTTTATGAAAGAAGAGGCTCAAAAAAGGTTTTCCTTAAATGCTGATGAAGTTCCGTCAATTTCTATGGAGCGCGAGAATTATAACATTAGAGTTGAAAATACGAGATTAAAAGAAGAAAATGAAATTTTAACTCAAAAGTTAAATGCACTTTTGTCTTTTATAAAAGAACACAAAGCCTAAAGTTAATATTTACATTTCTAACCATTTTTTATAATTACCTTGAGTTCTAATATTATACTTTTAAGGTATTATGTTTATGTTCAGATTTTTCGGGATGGGATTTATTAAGTTTTGTAAAATTACAATAAAAGTTTAAACTCATTGTTGACACTTAATTTTGTTTGTTTTACGATTTATATGCTAACTGGCCGATAGAGTGCTGTAACGAGATGAACACTCATATACAGCTTTTTGGAAGCGGGTTTTTGCAAGTTTAATACAAATATAAAGGAATGAAAAATGGCAGCAACAGATTCAAAAAGACAAAGAATCAGAGTTTGTTTAAGATCTTATGAACACAGATTGGTTGATGCTTCAGCTGAAAAAATAGTTGAAACAGCAAAAAGAACAGACGCAAAAGTAGCAGGGCCGATTCCTTTACCTACAAAAAGACGTATTTATTGTGTACTGCGCTCACCTCATGTAGATAAAAAATCTCGTGAGCATTTTGAGATAAGAACTCATAAGCGTATTATTGATATATACGAACCTACTCAACAAACAACGGAAGAATTGAGTAGATTGGACTTACCTGCCGGAGTGGATATTGAAGTTAAATTATAATTTACACAACACTGGTTCGGAATTTGAAAATTTAATAATAGCATTATGCATATAATGTGAACTACAACGGAGCAGATATGGCTCTGTGGGTATCAAATGGAAGCCCAAATAGGTAAAGAGTAAAGGTAGCGCTCGCAAGAAGTAAGGCATAGTTTTGAGGACATGTTTTTATGTGCTTAAAATTAATGTCGGAAAGGAAAAAACATGACACTAGGTGTAATAGGAAAGAAACTTGGAATGACTCAAATTTTCGATTCAGAAGGTTTGGCAGTTCCGGTAACCGTTATCAAAGTTGATAAAACTGTTGTAACACAAATCAAAACAGTTGATACTGACGGTTATAATGCTATACAGGTTGGTACGATTTCTGCAAAAGAAAAACATTTAACAAAAGCTGAAATCGGACATTTTAAGAAAAACAATCTGGACAATTACAGACACTTACAAGAATTCAGAGTTGAAAATCCTGCTGATTACAAAGTTGGTCAGGAAATCGACTTATCAGTTCTTGCTAATATCGAAAAAGTGGATGTAACAGGTACTTCAATAGGTAAAGGATTTCAAGGTACAGTAAAAAGATGGAACTTCGGAAGAGGGCCTATGGCTCACGGTTCAAAAAACCACAGAGAACCCGGTTCTATCGGTGCAGGTACAACGCCTTCTCGTGTTATTAAGGGAAAAAGAATGGCCGGTAATATGGGAAATGAAAGAGTTACTATAACAAAGCTTAAACTCGTTAAAGTTGATTCTGAAAATGGTTTAGTTTTAGTAAAAGGTTCTGTACCTGGTTCAGAAGGAAAGTTAGTCACAATAGTTCCATCAAGAACAAAATGGAACTAATATGCGAATCCGCCGTTGCGAATGGAACGAAGTGAAATGAACAAAGCAATCTCTGATTGCACAGGCGGAAAAACAAGAAGTATAAATAACCCGCTTCTGCCATATAAAACCCTTAAAGGGAAAGGGGTAGACGGAAAGCAAAAAGGAATAGAAAAATGACAAAACAATTACTAAATACAAACGGTGAATCATTAGGTGAAATAACACTTTCAAAAGAAGTTTTCGGTGTTGAGCCTAATCTTCATGTAATGCATTTAGCATTAAGAAGACAATTGAATAATGCAAGACAAGGTTCTGCATCGGCAAAAACAAGAGCAGAAGTTTCGGGCGGCGGAAAGAAACCTTGGAAACAAAAAGGTACGGGTCGTGCAAGAGCAGGCTCGCTCCGTTCTCCATTATTTGCAGGCGGTGGTGTAGTATTTGGACCAAAACCAAGAAGTTTTGAAATCAATATGCCTCAAAAAGCAAGAAAGCTTGCCTTGAAATCAGCTCTGTCTGCAAGAGAAGAAAATATTGTAATAGTTAAAGATTTTTCTGCTATCACAGAACCTAAGACAAAATTGATGGCAGGAATTATTAAATCACTTGAGTTGTCAGGCAAAATTCTTGTTATAGCAGATACAACTGCTGATGAAAATAAAAATTTGTCTTTGGCAGCAGGTAATATTCCAAGCGTTAAGCTTTTATTACCTACAAATTTAAATGTAAAAGATTTACTTGAAGCTGATTTTGTTGTTATGACTGAAAAAGCTGTTAATGATATAACGGAAAGGTTGCAATAATGAGTAATAAAGAAAAACTATATGATGTAATTAAAAAGCCTATCATTACAGAAAAGTCAATGATGGCAACAGCACAGGGAAAATATACTTTTGAAGTAAGAAAAGATGCTACAAAAATAGAGATTGCAAAAGCAGTTGAATTAGCATTTCCCGGCAGAAAAGTAAAAAAGGTGCAGACAATTTATATGCCTTCACATGAAAAAAGAATGGGTGCAAAATTCGGCAGAACTGATTCTTCCAAGAAAGCAATCGTTACTGTTGAAGGCGATCCAATTGAAGAACTTACTGCAATATAGTATGCGGTAAAAATAGCCTTAATCATTTGATTATTTAATCATGTGATTACAAAAAAGATAGTAATAGGAGAAAATTAAAATGGCAACACGTAAAATTAATCCGACATCTCCGGGACAAAGAGGTATGATAAAGAGTGATTATCAAGAAATCACTACTTCAACTCCTGAAAAATCTTTATTGATGAAAATAGCTAAGACTTCCGGCAGAAATAATACCGGCAGAATCACTTGTCGTCACAAAGGCGGTGGTGTAAAACAGTCTTATCGTATTATTGATTTCAAAAGAGAAAAATTCGGTATACCGGCAACTGTTAAAACTATTGAATATGATCCGAACAGAAATGTAAGAATTTCATTAGTTTACTATGCTGACGGTGAAAAAAGATATATCTTAACTCCGGAAGGTCTAAATGTTGGTGATGTAATTGTTAGTGGTACTGATGTAGAAATTCAGACAGGCAATGCATTACCGTTAGAACTTATTCCTCTTGGTACAATTGTTCATAATATTGAACTAATTCCCGGAAGAGGTGGTAAAATGGTTCGTTCGGCAGGTAACTTTGCACAAGTTATGGCAAAAGAAGGTAACTATGTTACTGTAAAATTACCGTCCGGCGAAATGAGAATGATAAGAAAAGAATGTATGGCTACAATCGGTACTCTTGGAAATTCTGAATTCAAGAACTTAAAGATTGGTAAAGCCGGCAGAAAAAGATATATGGGTATCAGACCTACTGTTCGTGGTGTAACAATGAACCCATGTGATCACCCTCACGGTGGTGGTGAAGGTAAAACCGGTCCCGGCGGACATCCTAAAACACCTTGGGGTAAACCTGCACTTGGTTATAAGACAAGAAAACAAGGTAAAGCTTCTGATAAACTTATCGTAAGACGCAGAACCAAGTAATATAACCCAAAAGGCAAAAAAATAATTTACAAACATTATAAATATAAAAGGAGAAATTAATGGCACGTTCATTAAAAAAAGGTCCATACGTAGAAGAAGCTCTTCAAAAGAGAATCAGCAAAATGAATGAAAATTCAGAAAAAAAGGTTGTAAAAACTTGGTCAAGAGCATCTATGATTGTTCCGGATATGCTAGGACATACAATTGCCGTTCACAATGGTAAGACTCATGTACCGGTATATGTAACTGAGCAAATGATAGGACACAAATTGGGAGAATTTGCACCTACAAGAATGTACAGAGGGCATGCAGGTTCTGACAAAACAGCAAAAAGAAAATAATTCTGTACAAAAGATTTGATTAAGAACAAAAAGGAAAACAAAAATGGAAGCTAAATCAAGACAAACGGATATAAAAATGACAGCAAGAAAACTTCGCAGAGTAATCAACGAAGTAAGAGGCAAAGCTGTTAATGAAGCTCTTGACATGTTACGTTTTATGCCTTATTTCGCTGCAAGAGTAGTTGAAAAGAATGTTAAAGCAGCAGCTGCAAACGCATTTGAACAAGCTGGTGTTAAATCTGATGCTTTGAAAGTTTCAGAAATTTTTGCAGACGAAAGTGCAACATATAAAAGAGGAAAACCAAGAGCACAAGGTCGTATTTATAAGAGACTAAAACGTACGTCTCACCTCACAGTTAAAGTTAGCGATGGTGCTAATGCTTAAATTGTAATAAAGTAGAAAAGATAAAGGTAGAAAAAATGGGACAAAAAACACATCCAACCGGATTCAGAGTAGGTATAATCAGATCTTGGGCAAGCACTTGGTATTCAAGATTCAAAGGTTATGCAGAATTCGTAGCAGAAGATGCTAAAATCAGAAAATTTATTAAGAAAAAATTGTATGCAGCAGGTGTCGCTGATATTCTTATTGACAGAAAATCTCAAAGCTTGACGATTACTGTTGTAACCGCTAAACCCGGTATAGTAGTTGGTAGAGGCGGTCAAGGTATTGATGAATTGAAAGCGGAAGTTTCTAAATATTTAGATAAACCTGTAATTATTAATGTGGTTGAAGTAGCAAGAATTGATGTCAATGCACTTTTAGTTGCCGAATCAGTAGCACAACAACTTGAAAAACGTGTAGCATTCAGACGTGCAATGAAGCAAGCAATGCAAAGAACAATGAGAGCCGGTGCACAAGGTATCAAAATTATGGTATCAGGTCGTTTAGGCGGTGCTGAAATTGCCCGTTCAGAATGGGCAAAAGAGGGAAGAATTCCTCTTCAAACGCTCAGAGCTGATGTTGATTACGGTTTTACTGAAGCTGATACAATTATGGGTAAAATTGGTGTTAAGGTATGGATTTTCAAAGGTGATTTAATGCCTGGAGAAAAAGCTGATGCAAACATCAAATCAAAAACATCAAAAGAACCTTCAAATGACAAATTTGCAGGCAAACGCGGTAAACGTGGTAAAGCCGTAGAAACAAAATAGTAAATTAGGAGAATAATATAATGTTAATGCCGAAGAAAACAAAATACCGCAAACAAATGAAAGGTAGAATGAAAGGTACCGAAACAAGAGGTATCGATTTTGAATTCGGTCGTTACGCACTTAAAGCTCTTGAACCCGGCTGGATAACAAGCCGTCAGATAGAAGCTGCAAGACGTGCAATGACAAGGGAAATTAAACGTGGCGGTAACGTATGGATAAAAATATTCCCTGACAAACCTATTACTGCAAAACCTGCTGAAACTCGTATGGGATCAGGTAAAGGTAATGTTGAGTATTGGGTAGCTGTAGTAAAACCAAACAGAATTCTTTTTGAACTTGATTACTTTGACAGAAGTGTTGCGATTAATGCGTTAGAATTGGCTGCTCAAAAGCTTCCTATTAAAGTAAAAGTTATTGAAAAAGAAGAACAACAAGCATAATTTAAAGGAAAAATAACAATGAAATTAAGTGAAATGCGTGAAAAAACTGTTGAAGAACTTAAGCAATTCGTTTTAGATTCGAAAAAAGCATTGTTTGATGCGAGGATTAAGTTATCTATGCATAAACTTGAAAACACTGCTGAAATTTCTAATACAAAGCGTGCAATTGCACAAGCTAAAACAGTTATAAAGGAAAAAGAAAACGAGGTAAAAAATGCCTAAGAAAGAAAAACAAGGTGTAGTTATAAGTGATAAAATGGACAAAACCATTGTTGTTAAGGTTGCTTCATACAATCCACACCCAAAATACAAAAAGATTATTGAATCTAATAAAAACTACAAAGTTCATGATGAAAATAATGAATGCGGTATTGGAGATACGGTTAGAATTATTGAATCGAGACCAATTTCTGGCGGTAAAAGATGGGCTTTGGAGTCGATTGTAGAAAAAGCTAAGTAATAATGTTACGATAAACCGTTTGAGTGAGACTGAACGCAAGGCTCATGGACGAATGGTGTAGTATAAGGAAAAGAAAAATGATACAACAAGAAACAAGACTAGTAGTTGCAGATAACACAGGTGCGAAAGAACTTTTGGTTATTCGTGTTATGGGCAGTTCTAACAAGAAATTTGCGGCAGTTGGTGATGTAGTTACTGCAACAGTAAAAGATGCAACACCGAATATGACTGTTAAGAAATCTGAAGTCGTAAAGGCTGTTATTGTTAGAACAAAACATGATATCAAGCGTGCTGATGGCTCGGTTATCAGATTTGATGAAAATGCTGCCGTAATAATTAACAAAGACGGCAACCCGAGAGGTACTCGTGTATTTGGACCTGTTGCAAGAGAACTTCGTGATAAAAACTTCATGAAGATAGTTTCACTTGCACCGGAAGTTATTTAATAAATATAAGATGGAAATTTATAAATTTCTGTTAGTAAAATTGGAGAAATAAAAATGGCAAACAGTAAAAAAAGCTTGCATGTAAAAACCGGTGACAGAGTTGTCATAACAGCAGGCAAAGATAAAGGAAAAGAAGGTAACATTAAAAAAGCTATTCCTTCGGAAGGCAAAGTAATTGTTGAAGGTGCTAATATGATTACCAAGGCTACTAAAGCTAATCCGGCATACAATATTCAAGGCGGATTGATTAAGAAGGAAGCACCTTTGGATTCGTCAAATGTAATGATAATATGCCCAAGTTGCAGTAAGCCAACCAGAATCGCTCACAAAATTGTGGACGGTAAAAAAGTCCGTGTTTGTAAAAAATGCGGTGAACAGTTAGACGTATAGTACTAATAATAAACACGCAACCGAGGGTGATGTAATATATAAACTTCTCCGCTTGTGTTAATCGTGTTCAAAGAAAAGGAAAAGAAAATGACAAAGACAAAAAGCTTAAGAGCAAAATACAATGAAGAGGTAAAATCAGCTCTAAAAGAAAAATTCGGTTATGAAAATGATATGATGATTCCAAAAATCCATAAAATTGTATTAAATATGGGTGTTGGGGAAGCTTCACACAATTCAAAGATAGCAGATGCTATACAAGCTCAATTGACAAAAATAGCAGGTCAACATGCTGTTGTAACAAAAGCTAAGAAATCAATTGCGTCATACAAGTTAAGAGAAGGAATGCCGGTTGGCGCAATGGCTACATTGCGTGGTGAAAGGATGTACGATTTCTTACAAAAATTAATCTGCATTGTTCTTCCTCGTATAAGAGACTTCCGTGGTGTATCTGCAAAGAGTTTTGACGGCAGAGGTAACTATACTCTCGGTCTTAAAGAACAAGCTTTGTTCCCTGAAATTTCGTATGAAGAAGTTGATTTGGTAAAAGGTATGAATGTATCTATTATCACGACTGCAAAAACTGATGATGAAGCAAGGGAATTGTTAAGACTGTTAGGTATGCCATTCAAAGGTATGAATAAGTAGAAGTAAGTTAGTAATATAAAGGAGAACATCATGGCTAAAAAAGCGATGATAAACAAAGAAGAATCAAGAAGAATCTTAGTATCAAAAGGTAAATATCCGGCTGTAAGACTTCATAACAGATGCTCAATATGTGGTCGTCCACACGGGTATCACAGAGATTTTGGCTTGTGCAGAATTTGTTTACGCAAAATGGCTCACCAAGGTTTGTTGCCGGGTGTAACAAAAGCTTCTTGGTAGGTTAATTTATGATATAATAAAACACACCTCTAATGTAGAGGTGTGTTTTTATGTAAAAAATTATTAAAACGACCAGCAATTTTCAGTATCTATAAAACTATAACGTGAAACCAAATTCTGAGTATTTAAGTCCGATAATTTATTCAAATAATCACCCAAATTTGAGTTCTGTAATAAATCATAATGAGCGATTTTAGGTTTCAATATCTCGTCAGACATTAATAAATTTGTTACAATTTGCTCATGTGTCAATTCTACGGTCAATTTTACACTCCAAAAGTTTTATGTGTTAAGATTAGCACAAAAAGAAAAATTTTGCTATGATTTATGTTTATGATAGTATTATGTAGTAAGTGAAAACTAAATAATGATATAAGGGCGTTTGGCGCAGTTGACTCTGCCGAACAAAATATGACTAAATGTCATATTTTGTGAGAGGTAGCATCTGAACCTTTCACTCAAAAAAATTTGACAATGGTATAATAAAAATAAGGGCGTTTGGCGCAGTTGGTAGCGCATCTGAACGACATTCAGAGGGTCACAGGTTCAAGTCCTGTAACGCCCACCATTATTATAAAACAATTTATGCTGCCTCAAAAATATTTTTTGCAGAATAATCTATATCAAGTTCAATAATATCAATTGATGTGTCTTTATTATCGGAAAGTATGTCCCATAATTCACCAAAAACAGGGGTGTTAACTTGTTTTTTGACAGGGTGTTTTTTTAGATAATTAAGAGTTTCTTTCAATGTTGAACTAATACTTATTTGTGAAGATGCTTTTAATATTGAAAGTTGTGCATTGGAATAAATTCGACTGTCTGAATTAAATATAGAGCTTTTTGATGTGTTTTCAGCCGATTCTTCGGGTATCTCTTTTCTGTTCAAGATATCCGTATTTCCATGATTTCCCCTATTTTCATGCTGGTAGCCATTCATTGTGTGTGTGATATTTATTCCCATTTCCTGATACCTTTGTTTGTTATCCCTTTTCTTAATATGATTATCGGCATATTTTATATAAACTTTAGCTTTATATAAAAAAATTTTACAAAACTTAATATTTTATTGAGCCACAAGTATTGTAAAATTTATAAGTTTGAAGTACACTGGGATTGCACTGGTATAAATAGTAAACAGATAAGGAAATAAAATTATGGCAAAACATTGTGAAATATGCGGAAAATCAGCATTAAAATCATCACAGCTTACATTTTCACATAAGCAGATTCCTAACCGGCAAAATCCTAATCTTCAGGAAATCAGAGTTAATGTAAACGGTCAGGCTAAAAGAATGACGGTTTGTACTTCATGCTTAAAAGCAGGTAAAGTGCAAAAAGCTGTATAAGATTATTAAAGATTATGCAAAAAGAGATGTTCAAATTAGAACATCTCTTTTTGTGGTGATATAAAGTTGTGTAAAGAAAAATAAAATTTTTTACAAGGATTAAAACCGTTGCTATAATTGTATTATGAAGGGTTATGAATTTTATTATACGCAAGATGGTTCAATAGGGCTTTATTCGCACTCTGATGGAGATGTATATCATTCTAAATATGGTGCATTAACAGAAGCATGGGAAAAATTTGTATTACCATCAGGGTTAGATAAACTAATTAATACAAAAGATGAAATTAATGTGTTGGATGTATGTTACGGAGTAGGCTACAATACAAAGGCTCTAATAAGTTATATATTAAACAAAGATGAAAATTTATTAAGAAAAAAAAATTTTTTTATAAAAATTTTTAAAACAATAATTAATAAAATTAAAAATAAGAAAAACGAAAAAAATAATAATAAGAATAGTAATATCGAATCGATAGATAATTATAACATTAAAGAAGGTAATTTGATGTTATCAAAATATATCGAAACGAATGATAAAGATAATATTATATCTAAATTTAACATAGATTGTTTAGATATTAATGAAGAACTGGTTAAAATTTCTCCATTTTTAAAAACTGTTTTTACACCGCAAGAAATTTTTACTCAAATAGTTCCAAAGGTTTTTAAGTGTTTTGATACATATTGGATAATAAGAAATAAATTATCAAAATTTGCATTAAAAATAGCGTTAAAAAACAAAAAAAGTGTAACAGAGTTATTGGATTTAAAATATAATAATGATTATGACTTGCTTGAACACGATTATAAAATCCACAAATATGCAAACTATATTATAATAAATACGCTTATAGATAAATATAGGGATAAATATATAGATGAAGATATGGAAAAAATATTAAATATACGAAGTATAAACAAATTTTTTAGCAAATCTCATATCAGATATGCCAAATGTAAACAAGATTATAGGTATAAATTTATGTCGAAATTAAATTTATTCACCTTCTTACATAATATATATTATAATCATTTATCGATTCGATATAAAGATGTTGATTTTAAGGCGTCTGAAAGTTTGATTAAGCTGAATTTTATGGTAAATGATGCAAGAAAGTCTATTTTGGAGATTCAAAAGCAATACGACATAATGTTCTTGGATGCATTTACTTATTCAAAAGCACCGGAATTATGGACAGTTGAATTTATTGCAGAGTTATATAAAAAATTAAAATCAAGAGGCATTCTTATTACATATTCAAATTCGGCACTGATACGAAATACTTTGCTTGAAAATAAATTTTATTTAGGCAAAATCATAGATGCTAAAACGGGTAAATCAATCGGTACAATTGCCGCTAAAGACAAATCTCTTATAAAAGAACCACTATCAAATTATGAAATTGGGCTTTGTAACACACGAGCAGGCATACCTTATCATGACAAAAATCTATCTCAATCACGAGACGATATTTTAGCTTATCGTGAATACGATTTTAAATATAGTAACAAGTTAACTTCTACTCAATATATGCGTTCAAGATTATCAAAAAAATAAGGATATAAAAATGAAAAATTGTGAAAAATACGATGTCGTTATATTAGGTGGCGGTACAGCAGGCGTTAGTTGCGCTTGGAATGCCGCTAAGCGTGGTTTAAAAGCGCTTATTATAGAGAAAAATTCTTATTTAGGCGGTTCAATAACATCTTCGCTTGTTGTACCTGCAATGAAAACATCAGAAAATGCAATAAATACAGATTTTTTTAATGAATTGTATAATAAATTAAGGTCATTAAATGGTGCAATTACTTATTGTGATGGCAATAAAGGGTGGTTCAATCCGGAGTTAACAAAGATTGCACTGGATATCATGATGTTTGAAGCAGGTGTCGATGTAATTTTTGAGAGTAATGTTTCTTCAATAAACAAAAATGAAAATAAAATATTATCAATATGTATCGATACGATTGATAGTGATAATTTTGTTTCCGAATCAAATATATTATCATTACCTATCGAATCGAATTATTTTGTAGACGGAACCGGTAACGCAAATTTTTGTCAAAAAATTGGAGCTGTATTTTTGGAAAATAATTTTGAAAATAATAATCAACCAACAGGTTTGAGATTTATAATGTCCGGAATAAATACAGAGAAGTTTTCCAATTGGCTCATGCAGTATGACAATAACAGAGATGTTACTACATCATGTAAAGTTAACGGTAAAACATACGTTTCTACTGCATATACTTGGGATACTAATGTCCAATGGGCTTTAAAGCCATTATTTGAGCAAGCTATAGCTGAGAACTGTATTACAGAAGAGGATTCTAACTATTTTCAGCTGTTTTCAACAGCCGGAACGGCTGATTCTATTGGGTTTAATGCTCCGAGATTAATAAATAATAATTTGACTCGTTCAAAATCATATATACAAGGCAGAATGAGCATTTTAAGACTATCGAATTTTTGTAAAAAGTATTTACCGGGATTTGAAAATGCTTATATTTCTTCTATTGCTCATAATTTAGGTGTTAGAGTATCAAATCGCGTAAAAGGCAAATACATATACACTTATGAGGATTTAATATCAGGGAAACAATTTGAAAATAAAATTCTTATTTCAAATTACCCTGTAGATATTCATTCTGATAAAAAAGATTCTTCTATGCTTAAAAAAGTCTATAAAGAATATACCTTACCACTAGAGTCGTTGATTGTAGATGGTTTTGATAATGTATATGTTATAGGAAGATGTATTTCAGCAGATTTTAAAGCACAGGCAGCTTTAAGAATTATACCTTCATGTTTTTCAATGGGTGAAGGTTTAGCAAAATATTTTTATGAAATTATTAAATATTGTAAATAATTTCTGAAAAATACTAAAGTTTTTCTTTTATATGCCGTAATTATCAATATAAGGAGTAAGATATGGCTGAAGAAAGAAAAATTATTGATGAATCTAATTATCAATTTAAAGCACCAAAAGCAAATGGTCCAACTGCCGTTGGCAAAGGCGGTGATTTACTATTTCAAAATATTCATGTTTCAAAAGAAAAAATAGATGAGCTTCTACAAGAAACAGTGACTTTACAAGATTGGGTTCAACGAGAAACGTCAAATAATGTTGCACTTGCTTGTTTGGATAATGAAAATTTACGTGAAATTTATTTTGAAATTAAAGATGGGTTTGGAGAGTATGGGCCAATCATGTTAATGGGTTTTAAATCTCCGCAAGGGGTTGAAATTCCAAGATTAAAAATACTGGATAAAAATGGTGACGTTTTAGAAGTGCTTACTGGTAATATGGCAATTGATGAGCTTAACAAAAGAGCTCTTGCATTCAAAGAAACGACAAAAGACTATAACCCGATAGAATTTGCTGATGAAAATACAGCAGGTGTTATTCAGGATTATTCCGGCAATCCTGATGATTATGTATAAATTCTCTACTGTCTTTTTAATATTATGCCATTAAGTTTGCAAAATGAAGAAAGTATATTTAATTCTTCTTTTATTTCTTTTTGAAGTGCTGTTTGTATTGCAACAATCGGTACGTTTTTGGCTGATTGGAACATTCTTAGTGCTTGTTTTATATATTCACCTCTATTATTTGATTTGGGAAGAGCAAGTTCTTGATAAAGTTTGGCACATTGAAGATATGTTATTACCTGTATATATTGCAAATCAAATTGTTTCGCTATTAAAAGTGTCTTTTCAAAATAAACTTTTGCTGAATCAAAGTCTTGTTTTGCAATAAAGATTTCACCCAATAATTTATTAAATAATGCCGTAAAATAGTAATTGCATATATTTGGACTTTGACATATATCAAGTGCTTTATTCACGATATCAAGCGCATATTGTGTGCCGTTTGTAACCAATTTGGTTTCTGCGATCAAATACCAGCATAAAAGAACACCGGTTGAAATTTTTTCTTTTGCGAAATATACAACTTGTTCATCCAGAATTTCCAATGCTTTTTGTGGCTGACTATTTACTTTTATTATCTTTGCCAAGAGCGTTTTTAATATATTTTTAGTAAAACTATCATTTGTATTATTAGCGTATGCAACAACATTAAACAATTCGGATTGAATTTTAGAGTATTCTTTTTCAAAAAATTTATTTAAGATATCAATAAAATTCCATTTTGAAATTATACATGAATCCATAACATCAAGTGAATATTCTTTTAATATATCGTCCAAAATATTTTTGGAGGTCATTACATCACCCTTTATTGTGTTGGCAAGTGCAAGTAAAATATTTGTTTTGCATAACAAAGCAGGCTCTGTTTTATTATTTTTTTCAAATATTTCATAAATTGATTGAATAACCTCAAAAGCCTTATTATTTCCTTGAAGAACGAGTGCTTCAGCATAATCAAAATATATTTCAATCCATAATTCAAATAAATCTTTAATTGTTATGAGCGCAGTATCTTTGCCTTTCAATAAAAGTTTTTCTAAATCAGGTAATATTTCATTTTCTACTGAATTTATTAATTGTCCGCAATTACCGAGTCTTAACATAGGTTTAATCGTTCTGGTTTTTATAAGAGTTCTTTCAAGAGTATTTTCAGGAGGAAGCTTATTTAACACATTTTCAGCACACTCTATTGCTCCAAAATAATTTCCTAATTTCATTGAACAAGAAGCAATATATCCCAAAAGTTCGATGTGTTCTAATTCTTCATCATCTTCCAGCATAAGTATTGCATTTTGCAGATACTCAAATGATGCTTTACTGTCAATCGGTTCTAATAGTTTTCCAACTCTTGTATAGATATTCTTTTTGACATTTTTATAAAATTCATTGTTTTTATTTTCTATTAGTTTTAATGCTTGTTTTTGAACAATAATATATAATCCGATATCACCAATATAAGAAGCATATTTCATCAATGCAGTCCAAATACCAAATGCCTGTGAATTATCACCGAGTTTTTGTGAAATATAGCTCAAAAGTGCCAATGAGGACTGTTTATAGCTTCTAATTATATCATAGAGTGTATTTAAAATTTCTTCAAACATATCATCATTTTTTAAATAATAAATACTCTTTTTCCAAATTTCTTCTGTCTTAAATTCATAAGTTAAATTATTTAACTTTGTTATAAATCCTTGATTAACAAGATATTCAACATTATGCTCCAAATCATCCAATGTTCCGTTATCAAAATTCGATAATATAGCAGGATAAAAACTTGAACCAAGAACAGAAAAAGCTATTAACAATCTATAAGCTTTTATATTCTGTTTTCTTAACAACTTTAACCTATATTCAATGACATTATCAATATTACTAAAGTCTGCATTATTTATGTTTAATTTTATCAAATCACTCTTTAATTATACTGTTTGTTCAATATTTGCAGGTATTCTATTTGCTATTTTAATATATGTATTAACAATATTTTTATTATAAAATTCTTTATATTGTTTTAAATATTCTTCAGTTTGAGCCTCACTAAACGGAGAAATATTTAAATCTAAATAATTTTCATCAGAAATATTTGCTGATGTTATCAAGCCTTGTCCCGGTTTTGGGGTAGAATTGATTATTATAAATTTACTTCTGCTAACGAGATATTCGTCATTTATAATTTCTTTCAAAAAATCAAATGACATACCGTCAATATATTCAAATTTGTCTATTATGAATACAACTTTTGTTTTTTCAATAATCGTTGTAATAATTTTTTTCATAATACTAAACATTTTTGCTTTATTAAAATATATATTTTCGTATTTATCAGTATTTTCAGGATAAAGCAAATTCAATAAATCTAAAATTTCATTATAATTTAATGCAGGAAAATCTTGTTTAAAAAATTTAATTGAATTCTTTTTTAATTGCAATGTATCGCTACAAAAATTATTAATATTAAAAAAATTAAGAAGCAAGCTTTGGAAATATCCAAAAGGTGAAAGTTGTGTAATTTGAGAACAAGAACCCATAAGCCAAATGAGTTTAGCTCCATTTAGTTCGGCTATTACATGTCTTAGTATAAGATTTTTCCCGCTACCGCTTTGTCCTGACAAAGTTATTATTTTAGAATTAATATCTTTTATCCCTTCAACAAGCAAATCTTTTACTTTATGTTGAGAATTTAATTTAGCATTATAAGAAAATTTTGTTA
>JAKSUR010000110.1 GCA_024408765.1 bacterium
TTTACAAGTTATAACACCCTGATATGACATGACCGGTCAGCAAAACAAGCATCGATCGTTACAGAAGTCTCTCAACACATTCAGCTGAGTATGATTTTCCGGCATGTCTCAGATTAGATGCCAACGTTCGCAGAGAACTCTCCGCTCTGTAGGAACTCCCATTGTTAAGGCAATAGATGGCATTGTCAATTAAATCTCTATTGCATCCATCAAGGTCACCCACACGATCAAGCATATTTTTCACCGCTTCAACATCAACCTCCGTGTCGCAAAACGGGCATTTCATTTTCTGTGCATCGGTATCAAAGCTTATTGCACCGCCGCAGCACGGGCATTTATATTCAAGAACAGTTGCCATTTTCTCACTTCCCATTTCATTTTTCCTTACGGTTAAATGATAGCACAGTAGGATATGTTTTTCAATAGAGAAAAAATGTATGATTAAATTTCAAAAATATCTTCTGTCGCACTTAGCGGCGGGAGCTTTTGCGAAGCAAAAGAACCGCCGTGGCGATTTCATAAACACAAAGAAACACCTTTGAGTCCCAAGCGTCTCAAAAGGTGCTTTTTGCTTTACTCCATCGCCACGGCGGTCGTGCACCTTCGGTGCACCTCCCGCCGCATTTTTCGCTTAAAAATTTTTTTGGGCGAACATTTTACTGCCCGCCCACACTCTTTATTTCAGCACATATGCAAATAACAAAAATCACTCATTTCCCAAGCCGATTATATAATCGGCGGAAACACCGAGATATTTGCATATCGGTTTAAGATATGTCACGGGCATTACATTGATACCTTTTTCATATCTTGCGTATTGCTGCTGTTCTATCCCCAAATATGATGTAATTTCTTTTTGCGTTATGTTTCTCGATTCCCTTACCCACTGAATACGTTCATTATAATACGTCTTCATTACCGCACCAAATGTAGCATTTTTTACAACAAATGTGTTGACAGGTGAACATATGTATTGTAAAATCGGTGATAGTTACAACATATATGTTGTAAAACGCATGATTGGAGGGTGTTGAAAATGAGTGATGATGTTACAATTTTAGTTAATTCTTGCGATTTGTATGAGGATGCATGGTATCCGTTTTTCTACCTATTAAATGAACAATGGCCCGGCTGCCCGTATAAAATAGTTTTGAACACGGAAACTTTAAATTTCAGTTGTGATTTTTTGAAAGTAACAACAATAAATTCAAACCCGAAATTTTCCTGGTCAAAAAGATTATTGAATGTACTTTCGAAAATCGACACTGAATTTGTATTTTTTGTGCTTGATGATGAATTTTTATTAAAACCCGTTAATGTTGAAGAATTTGACAAGCTTATAGGGTATATGAAAAATAACCCTGATGTCGGAGTAATTTATCCGCATAAAAATGAAAAACAGCCCGAAACGATTGGGGGAAAATATTTTTCAAGAGACTTAATTAAAAATGCCCACAGATTAGTTTGCATTGCTTCCGTTTGGAGAAAGGATTATTTAAAAAAGATTCTCAGAAAGCATGAGAGCCCATGGGAATTTGAAGCGTATGCACCGATAAGATCAAAAAGGTATAAATATCAAATTCTGCAATATAACAAAGATATGCCAGATTTATTTGTATATGATAACCAATTGCAGAAAGGATATGGAATAACTTCGAGAAAATGGCTTCCGAATACAAAAAAGCTGTTCGACAGTTACGGCATAAAGGTCAATTATGATAATTTAGGATGGTACCCGTTTACAACGCAGCTGGAAGCCGTCGGCAGCAAAGGTAACAAAACGAAAAGTAATGAGCAAAAAGGATTAAGAGAAGCTTTGTATAAGATAAAGAGAGCTATTAAATGCTTTCCAAGACGGACAAAGTCAATGTTCAGGAAGCTGTTGTCACTAATTTAAAATAAGCGGATACATTTTAGAATAAACGAGGTAACATTATGTATGATTATCTTATAGTCGGAGCAGGATTATTCGGTACAGTGTTCACACAAAAAGCTGTTTCATGCGGAAAAAAATGTCTTGTGATTGATAGAAGAACCCATATTGCAGGAAATGTATACACCCAAGAGATAGAAGGAATTAATGTACATAAGTACGGTGCACATATTTTCCATACCTCAGATTATGGAGTTTGGAAATATATTAACTCTTTTGCCGACTTTAATAACTATGTTGCCTGCCTTCATTATTAAACGTTTGCCTTTAAGATTTACTTACGACAACAGCTACTTTAACGACAGATATCAGGGTATATTCCGTCATTTTATTATGAAATATAGGGAGGCTTAAAAATTATAAAATTCAGTATTATTATGCCATGTTATAATTCAGAGCCATATGTAGAAAAAGCAATCAAAAGTGTCATTGAGCAATCCTATAACAATTGGGAACTTATTGCCATAAATGATGGTTCCACTGATCTAACCAAGAACATCTTGCAATCATATGCGAGCAATGACCAAAGAATTAAAATAATATGTAAAGACAATGGTGGGTATGCTATT
>JAKSUR010000111.1 GCA_024408765.1 bacterium
CTACCGTAGTATCCGTCAAAACCTGCTTCCAGCAATTTATCATAAGGTGTAAATTGTGCATAAGATGACGGAGGCTCTCTCCAAGAATCCGAAGCTTCTGCAAGGAAAAGAAATTCAGGATTTTTTGACCGTGCATATTTAATAATTTCTTCCCAAAATTTTTGAGGCTTTATTGTGGCAACATCTGCTCTTATTCCGTCTGCACCTGCGCTTAAAATCATATCGACGAATTTTTTATGTATATCAATTAAATCTTGATTTAATTTTTTATTATCACCCGTATTTAAAAGCCTTACATCAGTCCAATCAGTAGGTACAACCGAAAGGCGTTTATTATCTTTTATAAATAATTTCGGATTTTTTAAAAATAAATCATACGAGCCACAACTTGGAAGGTCAATCATTACATATATTCCACGTTTATGACATTCATCAATAAATAACTTCAATTGTTCATAGCCGTTAAGGTGTGAATTTTTATCGATAATTTGTTCGTTAATTTCATCAAAACTTGAAATTGCATACAAAGAACCTGCTGTTCCAAGTGCTTTTAATTTACCGGTTGGCGTTACAGGCAGTACATGCAAGGTATTTATACCAAGTGACTTAATTTCATCCAGCCTGTTTATAGCATTGATAAAATTTCCACGTTCTTCGTTTTCATCTATCATGCCATTTTGATTAAAATCGGCAGAATTAAAATTTCTTATATTAATTCCGCATATTACGGCAGAATTGTTTAGAAACATTGTCCTTAAACCTTCTTCTGCAAAAGACGGATTCAAAGTAATAATTACTAATATAAAAATCAGAAATGAAACTTTTCTTTCCAAAATGATTCACCTTTCAACATTTACGATACGATTTTAACACAAAAAGCTTCGCTTTATGCGAACTTTATTTACATAGAAAAGTGTTTTTACTCTATTATTAGGTAAACATTTATTGAGCTTTATAATAAAATCTGATATTATAAGGTTAACGTGGGGATTGAATGGCGTGTTAGTATCTTCTATTAACGGATTTAAATTAAACTTTGTTAATCCGTTATCAAAAAATAACCAAACATTAAAATCAAAAACTGATTTATATGAAAATCATAATATCACTTTTGGGGGAAGTGCGACTTCTGCCGGTAATCCTTTAAAAAAACTTGCTAATGTACCGGATCCGTTTTTTGGTATCACTTTGATTAATAGCCCACAAATGACTAAAAGTCTTAAAGATTTAGAATCATGTTCAACCATAAAAAAAGCTGTTAAATATTTAAAAAAATACAAGCCTTATATGCAAGAAACAGAGCTTGCAATATTTGAAAAATTCGAAGCTTCTGCTCCAACGAGTCCAAGAATGCAATTTCAAGACCTTTTAAAACAATGGTACAACGATGCTATTATAAAGCTTAAACTGGAAGAATTTAGAATTCTTGACGATATTGATAAAACATCACAATGTTTAACTCCTGAAACAGAATTAAATATCCGTGCTAAAACTACCGCATGCAGGACTATAATTTTGGACAATAATCCTGATAATACGTTCAAAAGGAAAGATCTTCTAAATTCGCTTGAAGAAATACCAATTAAATTTGAAGAAAATGAAATACTTGAAGAAATAAAAGACAAAGCTGATTACCTGCCGTCTTCCGCCACAAGCGAAAATGCCTTTATTGTTAAATATTCAGACCGATCTCACGAAGAAATTGCAAAAAGACTTATCAGAACATCAGAATTGACAATTGACCACATTCTTGCAAAATCAAAGGGCGGAGATAACGACATAAGCAATTTTGTTCCGGCATCAGTTAAAGCTAACAGCTTAAAAGGCAACAGTACCTTAGAAAAATTTTTAAAAAGATTTCCTCAAATACAAATCAATTTCCAAAAATATATTGACTTTATAATAAACATAATGAATAAAAACGGACTTTTAAATCATCCGCTGTATCCTTATAACATTAAAAAAACCGTATATAATGAATCTAACGGAAAAATCAAACTTAATGTGTCTAAATACAAGTATTCAAAAAATGAAGCCGGCAAAATAGCCAAAAAGCTTGAGAAAAAATTAAAAAATAGTATGGGTACCAAATGAATAATATTTCAGTAGGTAAAAACGGAGAAAATATTGCAAAAATTTATCTTGAAAAGTTAGGTTACAAAATTTTAGAAACTAACAAAAGATTTTCAAGATATTGCGAACTCGATATAATAGCTCTTGATAAAAATACACTTGTATTTTGTGAAGTTAAAACAAGGACAACAAATATTTGCGGGAGTCCGTTTGAAGCAATAACAAAATCAAAAAGCGTGCTGCAGAAAACACTGCAGCACGCTTTATTATTTGTGCCTTCCTTAGCCTCCCCCTTGGGGGGAGGTTGGAGGGGGCCTTACTTAATCACCTTCTTCCCGTTGATGATGTTGATGCCCT
>JAKSUR010000112.1 GCA_024408765.1 bacterium
CTCTGTCACCGCTCATCGACCGCTCCGAGACCTAACTGCTATTTCACCATTTGGTTGACGGTGCAAAGGTAAGAAACTTAAATAAATTTTATCAAGTTATTTTTTTCACTATTATCAAATAGTCCCGAGAAATCTATTCTTATATGTTATTGAATTAAGTCTTTTCAAATAGATCTTGAAGCTGAGTCTTATCCATTAAGGAGATACGAATTCAAATCCGTTTCATCGAAAATCAGCGCATAAAAGCCTATTATTCAATAATTTCAAAGAGCGTTTTGAAAACATTAACGGGACATTAGTGAATTATTATAGAGAATTGCACAAGAAATCTTACAGTCCTTACAGTAGACTGTGTTAGAAACGACATACACACCTAGTCAAGTTACAGTACCTGTTTGCGGAACTAAAAGTGAATGAAATGAAAATCAGAGCCTTGGATGTCAAGAATACCACTTCGATATTCACCAAATTCATCTATCCAATAAAATGGCAAGATTATTCGGTTATTCCCACAGATTATATGACGATTTTTATAGCCAAATCCCATTATTGAAATAGATTTAGATAAGTCACAGACTTTGACCAATTGATTACCTTTCAATTGGGAAATATAAAATTCATTTTTGTCTTTCGTTAAAATGAACAAATTGTTGTTTAGAACAATTGACGCACAAAACGTTGTATCTGGAGTATATTCTTTTGAATAACTGCGTATTTTAATCAATGAATCTGGGTAGGAAGCAGAATTATCTACATATAATTTACTGGCTACAGATTCTGTGTATTTCCCTTTTCTTGGGTGCGGGATTGTAGTTATCTCGGCATCTCCTATGCAATAATAAGTACCATTTAATTTGATAAGTTGAACTAAGTTGAATGTCTGAAACAAATGTTTTGAATTCGTCAATTTATCGACAAATACGAGGTACTCTAACCCTTCCTCACGCACAGAGATGTTGACCAAATACTCTTCATCTTCATAGTATCGATAAAAATTTAAAAAGTTATTATCTGTGTTTGGTAATAATTTTTTCCATTTGTTATTATTTGAGTCAAAATATTGAAAATACTTAAACAGGTCATTTCGGGTATATGCTATCAATGAATCATGTCGAACAAATAAATCAGTAATGTATAAAGTTTCTGCTGGCCTACTGAAGACAGTTATGGATGATAAATCCTGTTTTAGCGAATATAACTCTAATGAATCATAAAAGTTCTCATCCCAAGTATCAAATTTTATTATATAGTTACCTTTATATTCGCAAACAAGATCTATCGCAGAAAAATCAAAATCAGGATTCAAAGAATTGACATTTAATGCCACAGTGTCGCATCTAATATTAAAATTTGATGCGGTAGAAATTTGTTTCCCTTGTTTTGCACAAGAAATACAAATCAACATAATCAATAATAATAAAAGATTCTGAATCCTTGGATTTATAAGTTTTGTGTGATAAATCGATTGTAACATATTTCAATTATACTCCATCAATATTGCAGTCTCTCGATATACATACTTTTAGTATTATCTTGAATAATCGACCGCACGGTTAACGTAGTCATT
>JAKSUR010000113.1 GCA_024408765.1 bacterium
GCGCTTGAATGGCATTCAAGAGGTCAAGAGTTCGATCCTCTCCGTCTCCACCAAGAAAGGATACCCATTGTGGTATCCTTTTTAGCTATATGGTGCGACATTATATTTGAATTTGATAGGTTGAATTAAAAATAGACTATATTGGTATTATGGTGGCTTTGTTTGACAGTATTATAACAGAAGAATTAATTGTTTTGAAATCGAAATATATAACAAACAATTTATGAGGTAGTGAATATGAAAAAAACAATAAGACCGTTCGAATTAGGAAGTTTAATGTTGTTAATTACAGGACTTGCATTTCCGATTATAACCATCTATTTTATAGTGAGACTTTTTATAATGCCTGTTGACGCTGCAGCGGTTATTTATGTTGTGATAGGTGCGGTACTGACATACTGTTACAGTACCGGTGCATTAAGAATTGTTTTTACTTCAAGGTTTGATTTCTACGATACATACTGTGAAGTTACATATTTTGACGGATTGGTTGAATACTATAGTTCTGATATGCGAAATGTTTTTAAAGTCATTTCGCCCAAAAAGTGCAGATTAGAATATGAAGAAATTGAAAAATTTGCTTCTGTAGAAGGCAGATGGATTTTTAAAGATGAAAGTGATGATTATAATCATATTTATGTGAAAGCAAAAATAAACGGAGATACATATAGGTTTACCGTTCCGCAAAAATTCTACAGCCCCGGTAATTATTTCCTGTTTAATTATAAAAATCTTGCCAGTTATATGATTAATGGAAAAATGTATAGCGTCTCTCAAGTGAAAAAGGTACTTGATGAGTTCCAAAATCGTACAAAAATAAAGCCATGCGGCGGATACCCTGCAACGCAAAGTCTGATTCCCGCATTAATTATTGTATTGGCTTTAGCAGGCCCGATAATAATATTTTTGCTGTTGGAATCTAAATAATATATCGTGCATTGGTGTATCGGGAGAGCGCTTGAATGGCATTCAAGAGGTCAAGAGTTCGATCCTCTCCGTCTCCACCAAGCACACTGAGTAATTATTTTTTTATGTAAAAAACCGTGCAGAGTTTGATGCTCCGCACGGTTTCTTTTTTTACGCTACACAATCAATCCCATCAATAAACTGCCGAAAAACAATCAAAGCAATAAAGTTGTGTGAATAGATTATCAGATTCCGATATAATAAATAAATTTATTTGTATTTTCCGTCAAAGTATACTGTTTTATCAATACTAATTGAAATAAATAGTGTATTATGCTATACTTTCAATGGGCGTTTATATAATTGCTAATAGTAATCTGACAATTTTGGAGGTGCTGAATGAATAATCCCTCTTACAGTGAAATTCAAATAACAAAACTTGACACTTCAGACGGCTATTACACCGCCATCAACAGGGGAATGGTGATTCCCCTTGAGCGGCATGAGCATTTTGAAACTGTCATAACGCTGAATAATAACTTTATTCATACGGTTAACGGCATATCGTTCAGACCCGAGGTAGGGGATGTTGTTATTCTTCGTCCGCAGGATTGTCATTCTGCCAAACCGATTGATG
>JAKSUR010000012.1 GCA_024408765.1 bacterium
CTTGATTAACTAGTTTGTTTAATCAAGCATTTCTTATACTTTTCCTTATACTTTTCGACACCAATTATATGATCAAAATGACCATGAGTAAGAATAATCGCACAAACATTTAAGGATAAGCTTTCAATAAAGCTATCTATCCTAGTTGAATAATCTCCCGGATCGATTAAAATTGCTTCATTAGTGTCTTCATTATATAACACATAACAATTAGTACACATCGCACTAACAGGAATACATTCTATTTTCAAAGCTTTCCTTTCATACAAATAAGTCTTAGCCCATAGATCTAGTAATATCCATTACCCCTTCTATATTGCGCAACTTACTTATCATAGTATTAAGAGTCTCCTTGCTATTAACATCAAAACCAACAGTTATAGTAGCAGTTCCCTGTTTACTGGTTCTAACATTCATAGAACTAACATCAATATTATTCTCGGTAAGAATTTTAGAAATATCAAGTAAAACACATTCAATTTCTTTTCGTTTTTTTGAAATTTGGATTCCAAATCAGGCAAAGTTCCTGCATAACCCTTGCCCTGCATTTCAGCCTCAAGATTTTTATCTTTTCTGTTCCAAAACGCAGCATTAGAAGGAAGTGCCAAACATAATATTACAAATAATGCTATAATTCTCTTCATAATTATATTATAGTGATTATTGTCCAAAAAGCAATTTAGTATTTTGAAAGATACTTGTCTATTTCCCATTGCGAAACATAAGTTCTAAAGTCATCCCATTCGATTTCTTTTGCTGTTACAAATTCATCAACAATATGCGAACCCAGTGCTTTTTGAACAATTAGAGAATTTTGCATAAATCCTATTGCTTCTTTCAAGCTTCCCGGAAGAGATTCTATTTTCATTTTTTTTCTTTCTTTTTCGGAAAGTTTGTATATATTTGCATCAACCGGTTTAGGCGGTTCAATTTTATTTCTTACCCCATCTAAACATGCTGCAAGAATCGTTGCAAACGCAAGATAAGGGTTGCAACTCGGATCAGGTGAACGTAATTCAACTCTTGTTGAAACCCCTCGTTTTGCAGGTACTCTTAATAAGGCACTTCTATTAGCCAATGACCATGCCATGTAAACAGGTGCTTCATATCCCGGAACAAGCCTTTTGTAACTGTTAACGGTTGGGTTTAAAACAGCTGTCATACTTTTGATATGCTTCAACATACCACCAATTGAATATTTTGCTATATCCGAAAGCTGATATTCGCCGTTTTGGTCATAAAACGCATTTTGATTATCTTTAAACAATGAAATGTTGCAATGCATGCCGGAACCGTTTATGCCATACACAGGTTTTGGCATAAATGTAGCGTGAAGCCCGTATTTATCAGCAATTGCCTTAACCGCAATTCTAAATGTAACAACATTATCTGCTGTAGTTAAAATATCGGAATATTTAAAATCTATTTCGTGTTGACCGTCTGCACCTTCATGATGAGAAGCTTCTATGTCAAACCCCATATTTTGAAGTGTGCTTACAATATCAGCTCTTACGGCTTCACCTAAGTCATCAGGCCCCATATCATAATACCCGCCTTTGTCATGAGTTTTTGTTGTAACCGACTTTCCTTCTTTTTCAAAGAGAAAAAACTCGGCTTCGGGCCCAACATTCATTGAAAGTCCAAGCTTTTCAGCTTCAGCCATAAGTCGTTTTAAATTACATCTCGGGCATCCTTCAAACGGAGTACCGTCCGCGTTGTAAATATCACAAATCAATCTTGCGGAATTTATACCGTTTTTTTCCTGCCAAGGAATAATTTTAAAAGTATTTTTGTCAGGATAGAAGAACATATCAGAGGTTTCGATATTTCTAAAACCTTTTATTGATGAACCGTCAAGCATTATATCATTATTTAAAATTCTATCAATATGTTCTGATGGAATTGCCAAGTTCTTAACCTGACCGTTTATGTCTACAAACTGTAACTTTATAAATTGTACATTGTGTTCTTTTATAAGTTTTTTTATATCATCATCAGAATAATTTATACCGCTCATCGGTCTGTGTTGAAATTCCATTAAAACCTCCATTCTACATAGTTTAAGGATATATTATTTTTAGAAAAAGGTCAAGTTTGTGCTAATATTAATTTATGAAAAAGCTTTTTGATATTTTGTTGGATTTAATTTACAAAAAAAAGTGCTATTTTTGCGGAAAATCAAAATCTTCGCTGAAAATGTGTCCTGATTGTTTTGAAGAATTAGAATTTTCAAGCTTTTTTGTAAACAGAATTATTAACGGTGTTGATATTTATTGTGCCGGAATATATACAAAAAAACTTCAAAAACTTATCAGAGGGCTAAAATATCACAAGCAAAAAGAACTCGCTTATTATCAGGCAAAATTTATGTATAATTATTTTAAACACATTGATAATTTGCAAAGTAAAAAATTTGTATTAATTCCTGTTCCGCTTCATCCCGAGCGAATTAAAAGCAGAAAATATAATCACATGGAGCTTGTATGCGAAGAATTTTCTAAGCTTAGCGGATTTAATTGTAATTTTGATTTAATTAAAAGAGTAAAAAATACAAAACCGCAATACAATCTTAATCGTAAAAAAAGAATGGAGAATTTATCAGGAGCTTTTGAATTTAATAATACATATTACAATGGGGAATCTTTATTGATTATGGATGATATTTGCACAACAGGTTCTACTTTTGAAGAAATGATTAATTCTTTGAAAAAATACGAAATAAATGATATTACATGTTTTTCAACAGCAACACCTGAAAATTAAGGCAATTTGAACTTAGTAAAATAGAAGCCGAATTTTTATCAGCGATTTTTATAATTATTAATTACTTCCTTAATTGAATAAAATAAATTTGTAAAAATTTCAAAAATTTCATTGAATGATAAAGTATCCGTATCAATCAGCAAAATAGATTTTCCTTCTTCGCAAGTTTTCGGCGCAGGAGTATATTTAATTTTTCTTAGTATTTCTTTGTTTATATTTTGTTTTAAAATATTCCACTCATAAGGCGTAAACGGAGTATAAATTCTAATACTTTCACCTGCTTCTCTAACAACAGAAATATCGCAATCAGTAGCCAAAAGCCTGATTTTTATCAGTTTAATCAAATTTTCAACTTCATCAGGTATTCTTGAAAATCTGTCTTTCCATTCAGACACAATATAATCAAGTTCGGTTTCATTTTTAACATCCGCAAGCCGTTTGTATTCAATCATTTTCTGTTCTTTTGAACCTACCCATTCATCAGGTATAAACGCTGTTATATTAATATCAATAATGGCAGGTTTTGATTTATTTACTTTTTCTCCCTTTAATTCATTAACTGTTTCTTCAAGCAATTGGCAATATGTATCAAAGCCGACATTAACCATGTGGCCGTGCTGTTTTGTTCCAAGAATATTACCGACTCCTCGAATTTCAACATCACGCATAGCGATTCTATAGCCACTACCCAATGTAGTAAATTCTTTTATTGCTTTAAGCCTTTCTGATGCCTCTTGAGTAATTTCTTTATTTTTCTTATAAAAACAGTAACAATATGCCTGTTTTTCACTTCTTCCTACACGACCACGCAATTGATATAGTTGCGCAAGCCCGAATTTATCAGCATTATGGATTATTATTGTGTTTGCATTCGGTATATCAAGACCATTTTCAATAATTGTTGTACAAAGAAGAATATCACTTTCGTGATTATCAAAACCAATAATAACTTCTTCCAGCTCTTTTTCGCTCAATTGACCATGCCCGATCGAAATTCGAGCATTCGGAACAATTTTTTGGAGTTGAAGCTTGAATTCTTCTATTGTTTCCACTCTGTTATAAAGGTAAAAAACTTGCCCATCTCTGTCTAATTCATTTGTAATGGCATTTTTTATTGTTTGTTCATTGTATTCTCCGACATACGTTTTAATAGGCAGTCTGTTTTGAGGCGGAGTATTAATTATTGAAATATCTTTTATACCTGATAAAGACATATAAAGAGTCCTTGGAATCGGTGTAGCGGACATTGAAATAATATCAATGTTCTCCCTAAATTCTTTAAGCTTTTCTTTATGCCTGACTCCAAACCTGTGTTCTTCATCAATAACCAGCAATCCCAAGTCTTTGAATATTACATTGTCTTGAAGAAGTTTATGAGTAGCAATAACCACATCACATTTGCCTGTTGCAAGATTTTTAAGCGTTTCTTTTTGTTCTTTTGAAGATTTAAAACGACAAAGTAATTCAACATCTATGCCAAAAGGTTTAAATCGCTCTGAAACAGTTTGATAATGCTGTAAAGCAAGAATTGTAGTCGGCACAATTACCGCAACTTGTTTTAATGAAGTTACAGCCTTAAACATTGCTCTCATTGCGACTTCTGTCTTTCCGAATCCGACATCACCGCACACAAGTCTATCCATAGGACTTGACGATTCCATATCGGATTTAATTTCTGTTATCGCTTTCATTTGATCAGGTGTTTCAATATATTCAAATGCCTCTTCCATTTCCATCTGCAATGGTGAATCCTCCGAAAAAGCAATACCTTCTTGCATTTTTCTTCGTGCATATAATCTTAATAAATCATAAGCTATTGTTTCAACCGCTTTTTTAACTTTGGATTTAACATTTTCCCAATCAGCTCCACCCATTCTGGAAAGTTTAGGCTTTATTTGTCCTGAACCTCTATAACGGCATAGCATATTAATTTGCTCTGCCGGAATATGCAATTTATCTTTATTTGCATATTCTATTGTTAAATAGTCCTTTAATTGTCCGTCAAACTCTTGTTTGGTAAGACCAATATATATGCCGACACCATGAACAGAATGAACTACATATTCTCCCTCTTTAATATCGTTGATGTTCTCAATATATTCAGCTTTTGCCTTATATTTTCCCTTCCTTACTGATGGTATATCTTTTTGCCTTTTATTAAAAAGTTCTCTGTCTGTTATTATAAGTATTTTTCCGTCAGAGATTTCCGTTCCCGAAGAATTTATATTATCAATATAAACAGGGTTGAATATACTATATTCAGCCAAAAGTTCTTTTACACGTTCTTTATAATCGGTTGCGATTGTTATTTGATAATCTTTTTTTTCAAGTATAAATTGACATATTCTATCCATATCAGCATCAAAAATCGGTATTGTAACCGAATTGATATCAATAACCTCATTTGATTCATCCGATAAAAAATTATTCAAATATATTTTTTGAAATCCTGCACTCACTTGCCTGAGTTCATCTTCTTTATAATGATTAAGCTCGTTTAAAGATTCAATTTGCTCTGTTTTTAAAGCTTCTTCATAAGATTTTTGCAAGTTTTCTTCTATTTGAGTTAATTTTGCACTCAATTCTGCATATTCATCATATATAATTATATAATCTTTAAAATAATCTAAAACACTTACTAAATCATTATTAAAATATGATTGATAAACATTTATTCCTTCAAAATAACCTTCTTCTTTAAATTGCTCCGCAAGTTTCTTACTAAATCCCTTTGGTGTATCTTTTGACAACACAAATTTGTATAAAGGATAAATTTCTGCTTCTTTAATTTTTTCAACTGATTTTTGGGTTTCATTGTCAAAAAATCTCATATCAACAATTTCATCCCCCCAAAATTCTATCCTTATCGGCAAGTTGTCCAGTGCATAAATATCTGAAATGTCACCTCTTATTGAAAACTCACCTATATCAGATACCATTGTTGAACGCTTGTAACCAAGAGAAACAAGTTTTTCGGATAATTCTTTTTGAGAAATAGAATCTCCGACTTTTAAAAACAATCTATTCTTATTGAAAAATCTTTCTGACGGAAATTTTTCTGTAATAGCTTTGACAGGCATTATTACAAAATCAGGATGACTTCTTAAAACTTTAATTTGCTTTTGATAATCATATAAACTTGCTTGTAAAGACTCATAAGGTGAAATATTAGTATAAGGTAACACCTCCGAACATATTCCAAACAACTTTTCTAAATCGGCATTGTATTTTAAAGCAGATTGTTCAGTTGAAGTTATGAACAATATTCTTTTACCTGAAATATTCAAAATATTATACACAAGCCAAAGCTTACTGAACGAAGTCAATCCGGTTAGAGTAAAGCTTCTGCCTTTTATAATTTTATTTTCAAAACTCTTGTAAAAAGAACAATTAGCAGGTTTCATTCTTAAAATTTGGGCTTTCGTAATCTATTCCCATTTCTCGTATGGCAGCAATAAATCTCTCAGCACAAGAATGTTGTACATCGGGAGGTACAACCCTGAGTATTTCAACAGTTTTTGATATAATCGGGTCTTTATCGTACCATCTTGTACCGTTAACAGGTTTTACCAAATCATAAAATCTGTCAAGTGCATCTTTGGATACTTTTTGTTCTAATTTGTCCAAAAACACAACAGCATGTTCTCTTAGTTCATCTTGATAGTTTTTCAATAGCTCAATAACTTCTAATAACTTCGGATCGTGATCATACCATCTCTTATAAGCGGGACTCATTTGTTACCCCCATATTATTTACACCCAGTGAATTTGAATTAAGATTAATATTTTCATCATTAAATCTTATTATTTTAGCACCAAGGGCTGTGAGTTTTTTCTCAAAAGCCTCATATCCTCTATCTATATGGTGCAATTTTTCAATAATTGTTTCACCATTTGCCATTAGACCTGCAATAACGAGAGCTGCACCTGCCCTCAAATCACTTGCTACGACATTAGCACCGGCAAGATTTTTTACACCTTTTATTATAGCATGGTTTCTGTCTTGATGAATATCAGCTCCCATCCTTCTTAAATCAGGTACTTGCATAAACCTGTTTTCATACAAACTTTCGGTTATTATACCAACTCCGTTTGCCGTTGTTAAAAGACTCATAGCAATAGCTTGTAAATCTGTCGGAAAACCCGGATAAGGCTGAGTTACAAAGTTAATTGAATTTAAACGACCTCTTGCACTGACTTCTATTGACGTAGGATCAGCAAGTTTAATGCTTGCACCCATTTGAATCAACTTATCATTAAAGAAAGTTAAATGAGCCGGATAAACATTTTTTATTAATGCCTTGCCCCTTGTTGCGACAACTGCAGACATAAATGTTCCTGCTTCGATTCTGTCAGGAATAGTTGTATATTCAGCAGAATGTAAATTTTCTATACTTACGCCGTTGATAACTATTTCAGAAGTGCCTGCCCCTGTAATGTCTGCACCTATTGTATTAAGGAAATTCGCTAAATCAACGATTTCCGGTTCTTGTGCAGCATTCTGTATTCTTGTAGAACCTTGCGCAGTAACAGCTGCTAACATAAGATTTTCTGTTGCGCCAACCGATGGAATATCCAAATATAAATCAGTTCCTACAAGTTTTGGTGCTTTAACATGAACATAACCGTTTTCAATTTTTATTTTTGCGCCTAACGATTCCAAACCTTTTATATGAAAATCAACTCTGCGTTCGCCAATTGCACATCCGCCCGGCAAAGCAACAATAGCTTCTTTACAACGGGAAATCAAAGCCCCTAAAATCGTAAAAGATGCTCTCATTTTGCTAACAAGTTCATATTTAGCCGTTATTGATGAAATATTTGTAGCATCGATAATTACTGATTTTTCTTCTTTGTTCCAATCAAGTTTTGCACCTAATTCCGAAAGAACCATAAGCATTATTTTAACATCGGTAAGATCAGGAACATTGTATATTTTTGTACAACCTTTAACTAAAATTGCGGCGGCAAAAAGCTTAAGTACGGAGTTCTTTGCTCCGCATATTGAAACTTCACCTCTCAGTGTTTCTCCGCCATTTATTTTAAACTTGTCAGCCAAAATTCCTCCATACTACTATATAATAATACAATTATTATAGCTTATTGTAAAGTATCGCAACATAAAAACAATGGATGAGTTTTAAATTACGCCGTTTGATATACGAAATATATATAAAGCAATGATAATTTGTATACAATATTAAACAGTGTAACAATTTTAAAGAAAAAAAATCAAAAAAGGCAATTTTCTCAAAAAAAAATACTTTATATAAATGTAAGGAAAAGGAAATTAATCAAAACAAAAAACAAAACAAGATAAAATCGAAAAAATTATTTCGAGAAAATCGTAAAAAAAGTTCTTTTTATACTCTCTCTTAATATCCTCGTGTTTATTTAATGTTGCCAATCTCTCTTGGCAACTTTTTCTTTTTTTATAATGTTTTTTATATTTAATCAAATTAGCAAATGGTATAGACTTTTCTATAATAAAGCCAAATCCCTATTCCGGTTAATAAAATATTTGGCATAAATGCCGCTAACGCAGGGAATAATGAACCCACTTCACCCATAGAAAGCGACAATGCCCTAATCAAATAGTATGCAAATATTATCAATATACTAAATAAAAATCCCCTGTTATATCGTACTCTTGGAGGTGTAATAGCAAGCGGAACGCCTATTAACACAAAAACTATTGTTGTTATAGGAAGTGCTATTTTATCATACAAGTCTATTTTTAATTCAGGTTTGTTTTCCTTTAAAATATATTGCATAAGTTGAATAAAATTATGCTCGTTCGCAATATTTTTATCCATTTCTCTTGACAAATCCATTCCGAAATATACTGATTTATCATTAAAAAGTGTCGTAACAAGAGTTTTACCGCTATCAGTTATAGTATAAATAACTCCTTTTTGAAAATTCCACCCGTCTTCTGTAGTATTTCCTTGTCTTGCTTGAAGTATTTGTATAGTATCATCCTTTGAGGCATCTAATACAGTTATGTTATGCAACACTTTATCTTCACATTCTCCGACATAAAACAGACGTTTAAGACCACCGTTATTTTTAACCTCTTTGAATGTAAAGTTTTGTTTGCCTTCAGGGATATGCTTTTGAGTGAAAGCATATAATGCTAAATCAGTTGATTGTTTCGTCATAATTGGAACAATTGCTTCATTTACGAAGAAACTCATTAATGACATTACAATTGCAAATAAAAAAATAGGTTTTGCTATTCTGTTTATACTGATTCCGCAAGACCGCATCACAGTAATTTCCGAACTCAAACTAAGACCGTTAAGTGTCATAACAGTTGCCAAAAGCACTCCCATTGGTATTGTCATTACAAATATTGACGGCAAACGCAGAATTATTATAATAAATGCCAATCTGAATGATATTCCGTATTTTGCTATCTGTTTAAAAAGTGTAATAAATGTATCTGACGCAAATATAATTGATGTAAATACCAGAACACCCATTATAAACATAGAAATAACCTGCTTTAAAATGTATTTGTCCAGCAGTTTCATCCTTTTATATTTGAATAATAGTGATTTTATAAATTTCTCCACAAAGTTTATTATACAACAAAATGTGTATTTTGATGTATAAATTTATATTGTTAATTTTAGATTTTGTTTGACCTAAAATAAAGTCACATCAAGAAATTCTTAATGCCAAAATTCCACTCACTGAACAATTGCACCACTCGACTTCTTATTACAAACAATAATGCTTAGAGAATGCCCATTCGCATGTTCTCTCATATAGATAACTTTAGGTTTTATGCATGAATAAGCGCTTTAACTTCTTTTCTCTTAACCTTTAGTGTCGTAGTTTTTGGCAATGGTTCTTTATTAATAATAATCGTTGTCGGTCTTTTGTATGGTGCAAGTTTTTCAGACAAAGTTTTTACATCCAGTCTAATCATTTTGTCAATATCTTCTTCCGTATAAGAACTGTATAGTTCGGATTTCGGCACAATAACCGCAGTAACTTCTTCTGTTCCGTCCTTTGCACCAAACTCTCTTACTGTACCAAGAACACATGCTTCTGCAATATAATTGCTCTCTTGCAAAATAGCCTCTACTTCTTCTGGAAATACCTTTTTACCGCCTTGCAAAACTATCATGTTTTTAATTCTGCCTGTTATATATATATGTCCATGCCTGTCAATCTTTGCGATATCACCTGTATGAAGCCAACCTTCCGCATCAATAACTTCTGCCGTCATTTCAGGTTGATTATGATAACCCTTCATTACAGAAGGCCCTCTCAAAAGGAGTTCTCCTGTTGATGAATCTATTTTAGCTTCAAAATGTGGCAACACTGCTCCGACAGATGCTAATTCACCTGGTCTGTCTGTATTTACTGATACAACAGGGCTGGTCTCCGATAAGCCGTAACCTTGATAAACCCTTATACCAATTCTTTCAAAGAATTTAGCAACATCAACATCCAGTGGCGCTCCACCTGATACACAACCAAAGAATTTTCCGCCCAGTTGAGCATGAACTCTTGCAAAGAACTTCCTTCTTAACTTGTAAGTCGGAATAAATCTTGCTAAATGATACATTATGTTAAAAATCATTTTCTGAATAGGAGGTGCTGAATTTATTTTCTTTTCTATACCTGCCTTTAAAAGCTTTAAAAATGCAGGTACAACTAACATGAATTGAATTCCTTTTTCACGCATTACGCTTGTTATATCCGCAGGTTTCAAACTGCTTGTATAATAAACGGTATAACCCGTACTTAAAAACGTGGAAAACCCGACTGTCATTTCAAACAAGTGATTCATCGGAAGAATCGACAACATGTTGAGTTTTTGACATTTTGGTAAAATTTTTGAAAGAGCATAAGATAAATCTTCCAATTGCGCATTTATATTGGCAAAAGAAATCTCAACACCTTTTGGAGCACCTGTTGTCCCTGATGTATAAATAATAAGTGCTGTCGATTTAGAACTTCTTTGTCTCCACTTTGCATCATACTTATCAGGTAATTCATAAATATTCTTAATTTCACCGTTCCTTGCGTGTTCATCATTGACAAGAATATGTTGAATTGAAGGTATTTCTTGCTTTAAATACAAAGCTGTTTCAAGATAATGCTGTGAACAAATTAAAACAGACGGCATACAATCCGAAAGAATTGATTTTAATTCATATTTTGAAAGCTTTATATCAAGAGGTACGGTTATTGTACCGGTCAAAACCGATGCAAATACGCAAGGTGCATATTGAGGTTTTGATTCCGATAAAATGGCAAGACATTCGCCTTTTTTAATCCCAATATCTTCTATCAAATAACGTGCAATCTTTCTTGATAAAATACCAACACCCTTGTACGAAATTTCTGACCAACCGTACATGCCTTTCATTCCAACTGCAATACGGTCAGCATATTCTGCTGTTTTAGTTTCTAAAAAAGTTAAAATGTGACTGTTTCTTTCTTCCATATTATCTAGCTCCAACTAATCTGTTTCCCCAAAACCACAGTATAATTGTACATTTGATAATATTTAAAGTCAACAATGTTTTTTATAAAAAAAAGGCTGTCTTGTAAAACAGCCTGCCACATATGTGTTCATGTTAAATAGAAACTTTACAATGAGAGCGTCCTATATTCGAGATTTTGATCAATAATATCCGTAGGATTATTATAATCAGCCGGTATTGAAACTTTTATAACACTGTTCGGAAGCTCTTCCAATCCATATGCACTTATATATCTTTCATCCAGTCTGAGTGTATATTCTCCGGGTGCAAGTCCTGATATATAAAACTCACCGGAGCTTCCGACCGTCGAATAATTAACTTCTTCACCGTTTGAATCAAGAAGAACAACAACAAAATCAGTAATTTTTAACCCTCTTTCAAAATCATCAGTGATTTTTAAGACACCTGATACAGAACCAACCGTTGAAGTAAGCGGTATTTCAAGCAAAGTGGTTTTTCCTCCGTCAATTTTAACCTTTCTTGAAACCATATCATTTGAAACAGGTGCGACTGTCATCGGAAGTTCATCCATATTAAGCGAAACAGTATAAACACCTTGTTCTAAACTTGATGAATAAACTCTGCCCCATCTGTTAGTATAGTTCTTATCAGCACCCCAGCTTGTAACAAGCGGTATATTTTTCATCGGAATATCCACTTTTTTGGTATATTTACCGTCACCATCTATATCAACAAAGGCAATCGCTTCAAACAAGCCACGATTAAGACTTTCATCTCCGACAGATTTAAGTCCTCTGTGGAACACTTGAAAGGCATCGTTAAATGTAATATTAACCATATGATTGTTTGTGGTCGGAACAAACATATTGTTCATGAAGTAACCACAGTTTTGCGAAAACTGATAACCTACAGACATATACTGACCTGATTTTGCTCTGTAACCGAGCGTTACACCCCATTCATTACCGTGTTGATTATCATACTTAAATCCGTACCTTAAATTAAGTGTAAATCTTTTCCAAGTCGGGAAGGTATAACCAAAACGAAATATATTATATCCGTCATTATAACTGAGGGTTTTAAATCTTACAAAACTATGATCAATTGCAAGTCTACCTATATTTTTGGGCAAAACTGTTTCTGTTTCAATGTAGTTATCCGTATATTTTGAATAATAATTTCTGTTATCAGAAGTAGGAATATCAAATTTAGTGTCATAAAGATTTTCTCTATACCCTGCTCTTACTTTAAAAATATTTGCAAAAAATCTTTCTGCACTACCGTCAAAGAAATAATTTTCATTTCTGCCTAAATCGTTTTTACCATGCCTGTAATTACCACCGAATTGTAGAGTTGCAACATGTGGAATTTTCGTACCAAATCCGACATCCGCTTCATCAAACGTAATTGTTCCGCCTTGATACCGATGGTTCATATTAGATAAATACCTGCTATAACTACCGCTTGCTGATGTTGAATTAAAACCGAAACCTGCCGAAACTTTACCACCGGTTCTATCATTCTTTGAAATTGCATCGCTGTTTGCAATATACCAATCAGGTGATGTCTGGAATATTTCTGCTTTACCTTTTAAATTTCTGGGTTTAAAAACTCCAAGATGATATTTTGTTAAATCTTTTGAATATTTTGACATGTCCTGATCATATTCACCGGCTAATTTACCCATATAACCGGCATGTGTATCTTTATCTCTAAGATCGTGCGCAATACTGCCGCCAACTACGGCCCTTGCTTTAATATATTGATTCTTTTTGCTTTGCCATTCTAAAGTGTTTAAAGATGTTACACCTTCTTGATAGTTTACACTTTTTTGAGTACCGACAACCAAAAGAGAGTCATTCGTTGGGACTGTGTACATAGCTTTTGCGGTAGTTTTTTCATATATCTTATCTCCGCTGATTTTGGATTTGAATGTAACATTATCTTTAACACCATATTGATATTCACCGCCTGCTGTAACCTTTTTATTCATACCACGATATATATTTGCACCATCTCTAAATAATCTGTTTTGATATCCCCATACACCTGCATAAGCTGTGCCTCTGCTATCTTTTTCAAACGGTCTGTCACCATATATCGGATATCTTTCGTCTGAAATAAGTTCAACAGAGCCGTCCTCATTTACTTCTTCAAGTTTGATATTTTTGACAGGATTTGGCAGTTGAACATCTCTTAAAGTATAATAACCGGCATAAGTGCTAAGAGTAATCGGTTCTAAATCATTTACCGTCATTCTTACAACACTTGTCGGTTTCACATAACCGCATACGTCATGAGGATTAGGTCTTTCGTTATCATAATTCCAAACTTGTGCGCCAAAAATATTTGTACCAATATTTGCATCTGAATCTGAAATACCACGAACTTTACCCAGCTCATAAAAATATTCTTTATCATCCTTTTTATTTTTGAACTTATTTCTATACGTTGCAGAAATACCACCAAACATAAATGTATCTGATTTGTAATGATATTCGGTTGCTTCAACACGATATTTACCTGATAACAAATCGCCGTTGATACTTGCTTGTGTTGAACCATTAAAAAGATCGTTGGAATAATGGTTCATTCTATCTTTTACGCTGATATTACCGGTCATAATATTACTTTTTAAACCTATTGTTTTGAGAGTAATTTTTCCTGATTTTTTGGGAATGGCCACATCTAAGTGAGCTTTAGGGGCTTTATCATCTTCTAAAATATTATTGTTATGTATTGCCGGAATATCTCTTATAACTTCAGCATTTACTGCGAGGTTTTCATAATCAGTTTCAAGTTTCACATTGAATATTTTTGATGCAACATCAGCAGGAATGTAAGCTTCATTAAATACACCATCCATAATACCTTGCATAATAAATATTGGTGTTGCATCAGAAATCTTTTGGTCATTAATAAAAATACCGTTTTGATTGATAACACCTTCTTCACCATCTAAGGTTTGAAATCCTATAATTTTATCAACACGATTTGCATTATATTTGATTACAAAAATATCCGCCAACTGTTTAAACGGTAGTAATATTTGATTTTTATTATTTATAACTATTTCGATATCCTGATAGGCTAAATCATTGATATTAATGTATGAAACAGTAGAATCCAGAGCAAAAGACGGCAATGTCAGGCACATTGTGCCCGCTATTGCTGAAATTATTAGTATTTTTTTCGCTCTATTTAACATCTTTTCAATTCTCCACCTTTCCTGTATAGGAAAGGGAATGATAAGGATTCAACCATCATCCTTTTATCTGTCATATTATACTTATCTTATAAATGACATCTGTTGCTTCTATTTAATTTTCATTCACATTTGGCAATCCATGCCTTGTTCTGTTAACTTATCAAATTTTGTTTAGGTCATAGACCTTTTTAATTGTTATTTTGCAACTGCCGTAAGAATAATTGTTGCCTGATATGAGCCGGCAGCATCCTGTGACAAAATGTATGTATTTGTTGCCGGTGTTGTTCCAATTGTATGTGTAAGAGTACCTTCTTGCTCGCCATTTAAAAGCATTTTGTAACAATTTCCGTATGGTGCATGTACGGTTGGAGAAACCGTCATTTCACCACTTGTTGTAATTATTACAGGATACGAAATAACATTTGCATTGTGCGTACCGCCTGCTATAGCATCATCGACTGCTGATTCTGTCGGTAAAACATTCAGATTGCCGAACATTATATTTCCGTTTCCGTCATAAGCAGAACGTGCTGTTCCGTTTATTGGGAAAGTCGAGGTAATATAAAAATCATAATCACTATCACCACCGTTTGTTTCTACCGTAAAAACAGATTTTATGCCTGAGTTAACTCCGGTTGACGGATCTATTGTCCCACCTTCAACAGATGCAGTTGATTTATTAATTGATACTGTTGGCGGTACACTTGCCTTCAGTAATTGTGTTATTTCACTGCCATCCGCATAACTCTTGCCCGCACATAGTGCGAGCAGAGTTATTATGGATAATGTTTTAAATACGTTTAATTTTTTCATAATTGTAATTGTTTTTTAATTTATTGTTTCATTCTTGTTTTAAACTATGCCGAAGGTTCAGCCAATACTGTAATAACAGTTGTATATGTGCCGGCTGCATCATGAGTAGAGAATGTACCTTCTTCTTGCGTAGTATTCAAAGTCATACTTAAATCATAAGTACCATTTTCAAGTACATATGTTCTAAGATTTTGCCCTTTGGTATCAGATGTAATAGCTCCACCGTATGTAGCGGAAGGTGTCATAGTCCAATTTGTAAATTTAAATCCGATTACATCCGGATTGCTTGCTATAGCAGGAGATGCCTCAGCGGCAGTAATGTCAGCAATAGCCGATGCATCAGGAATATGTCCTGTTGTTGTATTAGCAAAAGCTAAGCCGTATGTATTAGCATCTACTTTATACAATGCATCTTTACCTGCTGTTAATGCGGATACTTTAATAGTTTGAGCCGGGTCATTTGTTACAATGTGGAACGACGGAGCCATTGCTTTTCCAAGAGTAATGACTTTGTACTCAGCATCAAATGTTGCAGTTGCCGTATCACTGGGTAAATTTGATGTAACACGACAGAACTTGCTGAGTGTCAAGTTCAAAGTTGATGTGTCAGATAACTTTTGATCTTCTGCAAATGCAGGGCAAACAAGTGCCAATGCAATTACGATGGGTAAAAATTTTGTGATTTTCATAGGGTAAACCTTCCTTTCTTTTTCTTTTGGGGTTTCTTACACAATTACCTTGTTATAAATTTAGTTCTATTTCTTGTTTTAGTGTTTTCATTTTTTCATTGATATCTCTGTATGTTACAACTACTCTTGCAGAATATGTCCCGGGCTCCAGTTTATCTGTATTTATTTTTGTTTTAACTATATTGTAACTTCCGGGTGCTACCACAAATTCTTGAAGTTTTGTTTCTGTTTTGAGCTTTTTAGCCTCGCTTATTTGAATCATACCGTTACATCTTGCTTTTGAATTTCCTGAATCCGTAACCTTCATTTCTAAATAATATCCGTCCTTTTGTTTATTAATTTTTGCATATTCAATTTCAGCATTTCTTACAGCTTTTCCATGGTCAACATATATAGGAACGGCAACCCTGGTTTTTATAATTAATTGCGCTCCGATGCCGGGTCTGCCTGTGTCAAGCATATACTCTTTCGGATTAACATCTTCAATATAAAGAACTGCTCTTGACTCACCGTCAACCAGTGTATTTAAATTTGGAATATTTACACGAAGTTTTTGATTTTTCCCTTGCGCTACAGTGAATTCAGAAGGTATAAACCGTAGTTTTTTTGCTATATTCTGTGGCTCATCAGATTTTTCAATCATCACGAGTTCACCTTTTTCATTAACCTTAAAGTATTCCGCAAATGCCCTGTATCTTGTTGGAGTTTTGTCATTTCCTTTAATTTCCAGAGCTGATGTTACATAATTCGTTTTAAATCTGGTCGAATTAATTTCAAGTTTTGTAGGTGCTACAGCAACAGAAGCGAATGTTGGTAACGCTATTATTAATGCTATGACTGTGCTTAAAATTCTTTTTTTCATACTAACTCCTGTCCTCTGTAATCACATACTTAACTTTGTTATTGTAACTTCCTGCCGGAATAAATTTTCCATCCATACCTTCAAGCATATACTGAATTGTCACGGTTTCATTACTTGACGGAGCTTTTCCTTTTGCCAAAATTATTTCTTTATTCTCCTCAAGCACTACATTTTCCTGTAATCGTTGAATAACATTTGAAGTCCCGCTAATAGTTCTTACATAATACTTCCCGGGCACATCACCATAATCTGAATCAGTTTTTAAAATCAAAATCCAATCACAATTTGAATTAATTGTTATTGGAGTTGTTGTATTACTATTCACACGAGCATTTTTGCGTAATATATCTGATGTTGATAAATTAAATTCTGTTGCTGAACCGGTTATCGCTATATTCTGAGTTTTGGGAACTACAAATTGCAGATTGAACATTGTTGATACTATTTCACCGGTATCAAGGTTTGTAGCTTGTATTTGCAAACCTATGTTGTACGTCCCCATAGGTACCATTCCAAAATCTCTTATTTTTGCATTAATTAATTTTGGGATATTGTTAAATACCACATTTTCAAAAATTGTTGAAAATTCATTATCAATAAAGTCAATGTCCTGTATGTTATTATTGATTACGAATTTTGTCAGCGGAATTTCTGCCGTACCTGTTGCATTGGAAATATATCCTTGTAATGGTCTGATTTCTACACGATATCTCTCATCACCATTCCCGTTAATAATCAGCTTCCTCTCAATCCCCACAGAAGTAATTGCGGTTGTCGTATCCTGATAATCCATCTCGACAGCAGCAAATGATGGACATAATATCGTCCATGTAAACACTATTAGAGTTGTGATAAGCTTCTTCTTCATAAAACCTGTTTCAAATTTGGGACATCCTACACAAATTGTAACAATTTGTAACAAAATTTCAATATTTATTATAAAATTTTCCTCTTTTTGTATGATATCCGAATCATTTTCTCATACATTTGTATGATTTTTTAATCCTTATTAAAACCTTTCTTCCGCATGCAATACGGCAACTTTAGCCAAAAACTTTAATATTTTTTATAAAGTTTTACATATTGTTACAAATATAGAGATAAACTATTATGAATACTTGGAATAATCCACCGTGGAATGGAGTTTTTAAAGGGAGAGTGTAAAGTGAAAATTGTGAGTAAATTGTTTGGCAAATTGTGTATCTGTTTATTTATGCTGTTGTTATTAACAGGAATAGGACAATGTGCAGAGAATTCACTTTCTGCGAATGCACAATTAAGCTTCACAATTGCATCTTATACACATATTTCACCCGTTACAAGTCCTGTTTTAACAGCTCATATAACAGACAAAACCGGAAATTTGTATGCACCTTTATCAACAACTTTTAGAGTAATTACCAATTCTTCCGAAAATAAAAAATTATATTTAAAAGCCAATGTATTAACACGAAACGGATATGAAGAAGCTATGTTTGAACAAGGCGGTCAAGTTTATATTGCATTTGCGAATCTTAAAAATATGCCAAACTCTGCCGCACTGGCGGGTTGCAAAAGCGGAGTTCCGGCTGATAGTCCCGGAATTGTGGCATATCCTGTTACTTCAATCACAGGTACAGAAGGGAAAAAATATATTAACGGAAAGAATAAATACGAATTGGAGATTAAAGGCGGTACTTCTTATGTAACCGTAAACGTAGGATCAAGCGTTCTTCCGTCATCATTTGGCAGTAATGACCCGAGAGGCTATTATCAAGCAGTATTGTCATTGACGGAGGCAGACATCTAAATCTAAAATATTATGGCAGGAAGTAAAATAAAAATTAAATATCAATATGTAATATGTGTTCTAATGAGCATATTAATCTGTCCTGCCTTTGCCGATAACACTATTTCTAAAATTGATTATCCTGCCGAATTTTCAAATTCATTTTTCGCTCCAACCGAAAATATTGCAGAAACTCAAACTAAACTTCTTTCTAAAACAGAAACAAATACAGTTAATCCTTTTATTGAATTAAACAAACTCCCCGCACCATCTCAGCACAAGACAGAAATAAGACTAAGAGCAAACAAAATCAGACCTGCAACTACACTAAAAACAGATCCGTTCAGCGTTTTAAATAATATTACTCTTCCATCACAGTACAAAAAACCGGAAAAACAAATGCGAACAACAGTAGAAGCAATACAAACACTTCCTGTCAACGACACAATGCAATCTACTGTTCCTGCAAAAAGTTCTGATTATGTTTCGTCCGTTGTTGAAGAAGTTGTACCGCATGATATCTCTCCTGAAGGTCGAACAATAACGAAAATAAAAATTTCAGGACTTAATACTATTAACGAAAATGTTATTTTCAATGCTATCAAAACCGAGAACGGAATGTCTTTTAACACAGACCTTTTGCAAGATGATTTAGCTAATATATATGACCTTGGTTATTTTTCAGATGACATTTATATAGAACCGACCATAAATGATGACGGAAGTGTAACTGTTACTTTTATACTTGAAGAAAACTTGAAAGTTGAAAATGTTGATATCAAAGGTAACTCTTGTATTTCAAAAGCGGAGCTTATACCGCTGGTTAAAAATCTTGAACAATTACCGCAAAATCTTAATTCAATAAATGAATCAATAGAAAAAATAAATAATTATTATCACGAAAAAGGCTATATTCTGTCCAATATTGTTAATGTTGAAGATAACGCAGACGGAAATCTTATCTTTGTTGTTTCAGAAGGTATTATAAGTAAAATCAATTTAGAAGGTAACGAAAAGACAAAAGATTATGTAATCAAGAGAAATATATTAACCAAAGAAGGCAGTGTATACAACGAAGAAATATTTAAAAAAGACATTTCAAAAATATATTCAACTCAAATATTTGAAAAAGTTGACCGAACGATAGAACCCAGTCCTGAAAAAGAAGGGGAATATATTGTAACGGTTAAAGTTAAAGAAGATTCTTCCAATAATGTTAGCATAGGGTTAGGTCTTGATAATGCATTAGGAGGGTTTGGATCAGTCAGATATAACGAAAAAAATCTTTTTGGCAGAAATCAAAAACTTTCGCTCAGCGGTATGCTTGGGTCAGGATTATTATTAAGTGATGCTTCAATAAAAAACAGAATGAACTGGAATATTGAACTTAACTTTTTCGAACCTCATTTGTACAGCGAAAACAATTCATTTGCGTCAAAACTTTATTACAGAGATTTAGGCAGTTATCAAATTCCGCTTGCGTTGGAACGAAGATGGGGAATCAGCAACACAATTGCGCATAAAGTGGCAGGATATGACAATCTTACCACAAGTCTGGCTTTCGGATACGAAAATATAAGTCTTAAAGAAGGTGATTTAGAAAAAATATCAGAAATATACAGAAATAGCGGAGTCGATTTTGCAAAAAGAAGCGAACAACTTAAAGTTGGATCTTTCTTGAATTTTGCCCCTGAAATAAAATACAGCACTCTTGACAATCAATTAATGCCAAGAGAAGGCTTAGAAGCAAAAATAAGCTTAATGGAAGCAATCGGATTAACAGAAACAAAAAGAAGCAACGGAAGGCTTGTTGGTGCAATCAACAGATATATACCTATATTTAAAAAATCAACATTGTTAATCGGTGCAAAAGGCGGAGTTAAAGTCCACGGTAACGACATGCCGGAAGTTATGGCATTCAGACTTGGCGGGCCGTATACAGTAAGAGGTTTCAGAATGAACGGAGTCGGTTCAGGCGAAGGTTTTGTAATGGCAACATCAGAAATTCAAACACCTATACCATTCTTAGACAGATGCAAATATGACATAATTAAAAATTTGAGATTTGCATTCTTTGTTGATGCCGGACACATCTTTGATCCGACAATCACAAGCACACTGTATGACAGACCGCTTAGTGCTATTACAATGGGTGCCGGATTGCGAATTAACATTCCGGGTATGAATACGATAACAATAGATTACGGCTTACCGATTACCAATACGGGCAAATACGGTTCAAAACACGGATACTTTACATTTGGAACAGGAGGTCTTTATGACAGTTACTAATACTAAATTATTCTTTGCATTACTTCTCACGTTGGCATTAATTAATTCACCTGCTTTTGCAGGCGGAGTCGGATATATAAATTATGATAAAGTAATTTCCGAATATCTTTTTGCAAAATCTTCCAACAGAGAAATTGAAAATAAAGGCAAGGAAATTCAAAAGTTTTTAGAACAAAAAGAGTTGGAATTTAACAAACTTGAAACTCCTTTGCAAAAAAAGAAGTTTGAAGTATCTGTTCAATCAGAATTAAAAACAAAAGAACAAGCTTTTAATGATTTTAAACAAAAAAGAGAAGAAGCTGTATATACAAGAATTCATGCTGTTTCAGAAAAAATACGTGTTAACAAAGGATTTGATGCAATACTTGATGAAAGAAGCGTTTTTTCAGGAGGAACAGATATAACGGACGAACTTATAAAAACATTGAACAGCGGAGGAGGAATTAATTAATTTAATTAGGAATTGTTTCTTTTTTCTTCCGATTTGTATTTTAAATTTAACAGTCTAATTTAAATAATCCGAATTTATTGCAATCCATGTGTATGCATCAGCAGATTTCTGCGGTAAATCCGTTACAAAAGTACCTCCATACCGTCCTCTCATAAATGTAAGGTATCCGTCAGAAGCAAGATTATCCAAAGCTTTTTTTACGGTTTTTTCACTCGTTTTATACTCTTTTGAAAGCATTTTTATTGACGACAATTTATCTCCGACTTTATAATCGGAAGAAATTTTAGCGAGAATTTTTTGTTCAATTATTTCATAATGATATGATGTCGTTTTACTTTCGGAATTTTCAGCAACAACAGTTCCATATCTGCCTCTTCTGGTATACAACAATCCTTCTTTCGCTAAGAGTTTTGCCGCATCATGAACCGTTTTAACGCTTACGTTAAACATTTTTGCTAATTCTGTACTCGGTGGTATTCTGTCATTTTGCTTCAAATTATCGTTTACATACTGTTTAATATTTTCAGCAACTTTTTCTACTAATGTTTTGGCTTCAACATTATGAGTTTTAAATGATCTTCCTGTTAATACATACAAATTTTTCTTCTTTTCTAAAATACCTTGCAAAACCAAATTTGTAACAGCAGCTCTTATTGTTGCACTTGATACTCCGGTAATTTCCGAAAGTTTACGAGTAGAAATAAGCGAATCTCCTTTTTTATAATTATTGTCCTTTAAAAATTTTTTTATAACATCCGTTGCCAAATCTTTTTTTGAAGTAAGTTTTTCTATATTGTCAAATTTCCTATCTTTTATAAACGAACCGATTTTTTGTTTCGATTCAATATAGCCCGCATCTTCAAGAATCCTATATACATTCTGCATTGTACCAAGGCTGACACCTATATGGCAGGCTAATTCTGACTTCAAAGGCAATAAATCATAAGGTTTAATAATCTCGCCTTGCAAAGCTATAGTTATCCACGCTATTAACCATTTTGCCAGTTTATCGGTTTTATTTTCATTAGGCAAAAAAGTATGCACATGCGGTGCCATTTCAGCAAGTTTTATTCTACGCAACTTTATACTCCATATCCGTTTATTTATTAATAATAACCTGAGAGTATAAAAACATTCAACAACATGTTAAGATTTATAAAATTTTAACCGAGAATTTGTCTTACAAGTTCGTTAACGGTTTTAGGATTAGCTCTTCCTTTAGTTTCTTTCATAACCTGACCGACAAAGAAACCGAGAAGGTTTGTTTTACCGTTTCTATAAGCTTCAATTTCAGCAGGATGAGCGTTAACAACTTTTTCAACTATGGATTTAATTGCACTCTCATCCGAAATCTGGCTTAAACCTTTTCGTTCAACAATTTCAGAAGCTTTTTCACCTTTAGTTATCATATCTTCAACCAGAATTTGTTTGCCGATATTATTTGAAATTGTGCCTTTTTCAATCAACGCAATCAATTCCGCAAGATTATCAGGTGTAAGCTTGGTTTCGTTAATTTCAATTTTATTTTCCTTTAAATACGCAGAAATTTCACCCATAATAAAGTTTACGGCAGTTTTTGGGTTAGCACCCAGTCTTAAAACTTCATCAAAGAAAAGTGCAAGAGGCATTTGTTCAACAATAATTCTGGCATCATATTCACTCAAACCGAGTCCCATGTATCGTTGACGCTTTGTTTCCGGCAATTCCGGCATTTTTTCTCTGATTTCTTCCACCCATTCTCTTGATATTTCCAAAGGCATTAAATCCGGTTCGGGGAAATATCTGTAATCATGAGCATCCTCTTTGCCTCTCATTGAACGGGTTTCTTTTAATCCGTCATCCCAAAGTCTTGTTTCTTGAACAACTTCACCGCCTTCTTCAACGATTTCAATTTGGCGATCAATTTCATATTCAATTGCTCTTTGCAGTGCAGAAAAACTGTTTACATTTTTTATTTCAGCACGAGTTCCGAATTTTGTTGAACCTTTCGGCATAATTGAAATATTTGCGTCACATCTCATTGAACCTTCTTCAAGATTTCCGTCACAGACTCCTAAATACCTTACAATATTTCTTAATTCTTCCATATAATTACGAGCTTCTTCTGAAGAACGCATATCCGGCTCTGAAACAATTTCTAAAAGCGGAGTTCCGGCACGATTTAAGTCTACCAGAGAATAAGTAGAACCATTTATGCCGGCAGCACCTGCGTGTACAAGCTTTCCTGCGTCTTCTTCAAGGTGCGCTCTTGTTATGCCGATTCTTTTTCCTTTAACATCAATCCACCCATTTACACAAATAGGTTCATCATACTGAGAAATTTGATATCCTTTCGGAAGATCCGGATAAAAATATTGTTTTCTGTCAAATTTACATCTGCTTGGGATTTCACAATTCAATGCTAACCCTAAAAGAATTCCCATATTAACACATTCTTTGTTCAAAACAGGTAAAACACCCGGCATGCCGAGCGTAATCGGACTGATTTGAGTGTTTTGCTCGTTTCCAAACTCTGTACTATCCGGTGCAAATATTTTTGATTTGGTTTTCAATTGTGCATGGACTTCCAAACCTATTACAACTTCGTATTTTTCTCTTAAATCTTCCATTTTTTTTACCTCTTCTTTACTTGATATCTAATATTTTAACACAAACATAAAATCGTATATTTGAATGATGTTTTAATAGAAAAAAATTATATGATAGTAAGGGGAATTATTTGGAGATGAGGGTATGTTGAAATTAACAGAACAACGACCAACAATATCGGATTCAATAACAAAGAATTGGACAGAACAGGCATTAGAATGTTATCGATTGAACGGTAATTGTGCTGAATGTTCAATTGTTAAGGGGCATTATTCATTTGATTGTCAAATGCCAAAAGTAATTGAAATACTTAAAGCAGCAGTTGGCGAACCTGATATTGATGAATAAATATCAAAAAATGATAATGTTATTGTTCTGCAAGAACCACGGTAAAGTCACTGCCGACCGAAAAATTTTCTGTCGGATCATAAATAAACTGAAAATTATGAATTTCAGGAAGTTTTTTCTGCAACATGTTAAAAAATTCAATTGTTACAATATTTTTATTAGCAACGAATCTTGAATGAGAAAGATGAGTTAATTTTAACATGTTAACCTCATATCCCATATCGTTGAGTTTTTCTTTTATTGCTTCGGCATCAGCTTCTCTTTTTGGAGAATACATTATTCCGCCTTTAAATTTAGAGCCGTCAAGGACTGGTTTATCACGATAAATCATTCTGTTAATAACTTCTTGAGTTTTAGCAGGATCAAGAATCCAATAACTTATATATCCTTTTTGATTAGGAGCACCCGGAAGAGTCGCAATTTCAACCTTGTTGTTGTCAACATTCCTTGCCATAGCCGCATACTGAGAAAGTTCGTAAAAGCTCATATCCGTTTTTATATAATTATTTGTTACATTAAGAACTTCGGGGATTTTTGTAATAACTTGCGGTGAACGCAATTTTTCAAACAAACTTTTCATAAACCATTGTTGTCGTTGAGTTCTTCCAATATCACCAAGTCCGTCCTTACGATATCTAAGATATCCTACGGCTTGCTTTCCGTTTAAAACAGTATTACCTTTTTCAAGGTTTATATGCAAATGCCCCGAATAATCATTGTAGTACATCTTTTTTTCGACATAAATCGGAATACCGCCCAAGGCATCAACGATTTTTTCTACAGCATCATCATGAACAAGTAAATATTTATCAATTTTAATTCCGAAAGTTTCTTTGATTGTCTTTTTTACAAGATTAACACCGCCTATGGCATGTGCGGAATTAATTTTTTGAACTCCTTTATTTTCGGGCAAGTACACTTTGCTGTCACGAGGGATGGAAATAGCCTTAATTGAATGAGTTTTAGGATCGATATTAACAATTAATATAGTGTCAGAGCGTGTTCCTTCCCACTTATCAGTATTATCTCCGTTAGAATCAATGCCAAGCAAAAGTATATTTTGTCGCCTTGGCGAAAACGGTGTTTCTAAAAGATTTCTTTGTTTTCTTGTAAACTTAAAAATACCTGATGTATCTTCATTATTACTTATACCATGCGAGACAAACAAATTGTTGTCTATAACAATTACGCAAACTAACACTGCGCATAAAACAGCAATGACAAAAGTAAATACTATATTTGCAAGATTAGAAGAAGCTTTTCGTTCTGCTCTTATACGATTTAAAAATTCTTTATATTCTTCTTGTTGATTATCAACCATTTTCATAACAATAAAAACTCTCCGTTAAAATTATATTATAAAAAAAAACAGATAACAACTTACGGATTTAATTTGCACTTGCTGGATTTTGCCAAATATGTTACAATTATTCGGTGTTTATATTGAAAAGGAGAAAATCCAATGGTAGAGAAGTATACTGACAAAGATTTTGAAAAGCTTTTGTCTAAATACGACTACACATTTAAAAAGGGTGATATAGTTAAAGGCGTTGTGTGTGCGTATGAATCGGATGGTGCAATAGTAGATATAGGTTCAAAAAGTACGGCGTTTGTACCTTCTTATGAAATATCTTCTGACAGAAAAGCTAAGGCGGAAGACGTTATAGAAAAAGGTCAAGAATATGAATTTTTAATAATACAAGATTGTGATGAAAATGGTAAATTTACTCTTTCGTATAAAAAAGTACATTTGGCACATACTTGGGCAGAACTTGTAAATATAAAAGAAGCTGATGAAACAATAGCTGCGGTTATAACACAACATGTCAAAGGCGGAATGATTGTTGATGTATCCGGAGTTCAAGGTTTTATACCGCAAGGACAACTTTATTCAAGAGAAACCGTTTGTAATGTAGGTGATAAAATAGATGTCAAAATTTTGACAGTTGATAAAGTTCAAAATAACCTTATTTTGTCAAATAAAAAAGTATACGAAACAAATATGGAAGAAACTCGCAAAAATGTATTTTCACAAATTGAAGTCGGTCAAGTCGTAAAAGGTGAAGTTGTAAGAATTACAGACTTTGGTGCTTTTGTGAATATTGGCGGTGTTGATTGCCTGCTTCCGCTTTCACAAATTTCGTGGAAATGGGTTGAGCATCCGACAGATTTGCTTTCAGTCGGTCAAGAAATTAATGTTGAAATTATTGACATTGATAATAATAAACAGAGAATAAGTTTGAGTTTAAAAAATACTGAGCCTGATCCGTGGATTAAGGCAGAAGAAGAGCTTAAAGAGGGAGATGTAAAAGAAGGCGTTATTACAAGAATAAAAGCATTTGGTGCGTTTGTTGAAGTAATACCCGGCGTTGAAGCACTTCTTCCTCAATCCGCATTGTCAGAATTTCAAAACACAAAAAACATTATACTAAAAGTTGGGGATAAAATTGATACCAAAATTATCAAATTTAATCCGAAAGATAAGAGAATTTCGCTGGGATTGCCTGACGACCAAGTATAAAATACTTTTAATTTCAAAGTTTTTGATTATGGCAGAAATAAATTTTTCTGCCATTTTTTGTTATTGTTATCTTTTGTTTTTGTCAAATAAAAGAATATTTTAATATTGTTTGTAAATTATCCTCTCTAATGTAAAAACTTTATGATATTTTATGCATTTTCTTAATATTTCTTAATATTTTAAAAAGAAAAGGCAATTTTTCTAAAATGAAATACTTTATATATACATAAGATATAAAAACAGGAGTCGCCCAAAAGGTAATACAAGTTAGAGAATAAAAAGTTATAGGAGAGAGTATCATGGCAATTGGAGCAAAAGATTTTATTGACAAATTATTAGTAGAAAAGTATGCACAAGAAAAAGTTGACAATCACGAGGTGGACTCGTTGGTATCAAAAGTTTCTGCTGACGATATGCTGACAGCCATGAATCACTCATCTGATTCATTCAAGACAATGATGGCATTAAATTCAAGATTAACAATGGTATGTTATGGCGTGGTATCAAAATCCGCAAAATATGTTAAAACAGAAGTGCGAGCATAACAAATCAACCCCAAAATTAAAAAAATATATTTACGATAAAACACATATCTCTTATATAACTATCTTACATCTTACAAAGTTTTGCCCCTTTTTGGGGCATTTTTTTTGCGAAAAAAGAACCTAAACCTTACCTGTTGAACCAAATCCGCCTTCTCCTCGAACCGTTTCAGAAAGTTCGGTTACAACCTCAATTTTAGCTTGTTCCACATGTGCTATTACCATTTGAGCAATTCTTTCGTCAGGTTGAATTGTATATTCATCATTGGATAAATTTACAACCCCGACACAAACTTCGCCTCTGTAATCTTCGTCAACTGTTCCGACGCAATTAATAAGGCTTATACCGTGTTTAATGGATAAACCTGAGCGTGGACGAATTTGAGCTTCGTATCCGTGTTCAAGTTCAATTTTAAGACCGGTCGGAATCAAATATCTTTCAAGTGGCTTTAGGGTAATAGGTTCTGTTATGGCTGCACACAAATCCATGCCGGCAGCACCCTCTGTTTTGTATTCAGGTACAAATTTATTATGAGCCATTCTAAAAATTTTTAAAATCATAATTCTCTCCTCGAATTAAAAACTAAGCTGTTATAACAGTTTTACCGTCAATAACTTGTCGTGGGAAAACAGTAAATTCTTGTAGATTTTCTATACCAAGCTTGTTTGATTTTTTATTTATAGCATTTGCCTGTTCCAATGGATTAGAAGATTCTGATACAGACATAAAACTGTTAGAAAATCTTATAAAATCATTACGACTACGATTATCGCTTGCTGATATTTGTGATATAGCTGAAACTTTCATAATACCGCCTTTTTATGCGAAGATAACCTAAGGGGTTAGACTTCACGAATACACTACTTCCACGAAGATAATTGTCTGATATATCACAAAATCTGTCAATAAAAAATTAATATTTGTAACAATTTTTTTTTGTGATAATATAATTTTATCAAGTCGATGTGGTACTCTGCCACAGGAAAAGCTGACTAAATGTCAGGTTTTCCGAGAGGGTTGTGCTTGACACAACATCCACCACTTCGATACAAAATAAGTTTGAAAATTGAATAAAATCGTACAAGTCGATGTGGTGGAATGGTAGACACGCATGCTTGAGGTGCATGTGGCGAGAGCTGTGGGGGTTCAAGTCCCCCCATCGACACCATTTTTAGGGATATTATGAAAACAGAAGCAATAAAAGTAGAAATTATAGAAAATTATAAACAACTATCTCAGTTAGCACATGTAAAACCTGAAAAGGAAAATATTGTTCCTACTTGGGGACTTGTCTATAAACATAATGGTACATCTGGTTTTGTTAATCAAATAGGTGTAATTGAAAGAAACCGTGCATCAATTCGCATTGTTAATGAAAATGAATTGCAACTGCAGAAAAAACCATTCTATTTGACCTGGAAAAGAACTTTGAAGAATATAAATTCAATGCTAAAAAAGACTATTGAAAATATCAATAATAGCGAAATTGTAACAAAACGAGTTACAAATATTTTATGTTTTCCTAAAGATACTGTCGAAAGATTGGCAAAAATAGCACGACATTAGGACAATCTTTCTATTCCCAATATTATTCTGAGATTATAATATGTTTGAGTATCCAATTTCATGAGCAATATCAATCTATGATAAATATTGCAATTATTGCCTAAATTTGTTATAATTTTCTTGTCAAAGGGTTCCAAAATAGTAACCCCGTCGACATTTAGATTTTTAGCAAAATCTATAAGTATCAAATTAAATACATTAACATTTATAATGAGCTTATATTGCGTTCTTTTGTAAACAAACACTTAAAAAATATTTTTAATAAAGGAGAATTAAAGGAAGAAGTAATTATTTCTGACTAAGTTCTGTTACAAAATGTAAAGATGAATTTTGAGGGTTGACAATAAGGCGGAAGCCCTTGTAAAATCTGCTATATGATATGATATGATATGATATGATATGAGGCAAGCTGTGTCTTGTTTTGGCAATTTTTATGCTCCAAAAGACTTTATTAATATAAGCGATATTAATTAGGGAGTACAAAAATGGCAAGTGTTCAATTTTTATTAAACAATACGCTAGCAGGTTCAATAGCACAAAATTTAGATGCCGCAGACGGTAAAAAAGATGGTTATATCGATAAATCAATCTGGAATGAATTTGTAAAAGATAAAGGCGGTAAAACAATAAGTAACTGTATAAGTGTTGAAAATGCAATGAAATCAATAACAACTTATGCAGTTAAAAATGCAAAAGACGAAACAGCAAACGATTTAGCACAAAAATGGTTGAATGGACTTGGGATATGTATATCTCAAGGTGATAATGAGCAGAAAGTAGATCAAGGACAACAAGCCCCTGCTGAAGCCTCTGCTGAAGCCACTGCTGAAGCCTCTGCTGAAGCCCCTGCTGAAGCCCCTGCTGAAGCCCCTGCTGAAGCTCGGGAAAATCAAGGCGCAAATGTACCGCCTAAGATAGACCCCAATCGGCCTGAGAATGACACCAATCCGCCTGAGGATAACACCAATCTGCCTGAGGATAACACCAATCTGCCTGAGAATGACACCTATCCGCCTGGGAATGACACCAATCCGCCTGAGAATGAC
>JAKSUR010000013.1 GCA_024408765.1 bacterium
TAAATATAATTATTATAAAGAGGATTTATATGATAATTAGAATTTTAATGCTTTTTTTAGCTTTTATAGTGCTTGTAAACTTATGTATACTTACAGCTTGCTATATAAGCGGAGAAAATTTATACCAAAAATACGGAAAACAAATTCTTTATATATTTGGCGGATTTGTGTTTGCCGTTGCGGTTTTGTATACTGTACTGGCTCTTATAGGGCTTAGATAGAAGGGAGAAAAATGGACAAAAGACTTTTAGGAATGCCCGTTGCGGTATTATGTTTATTGGTTGTGTTTTTAATTATGTGTAACCCGTTTGTAATGGTCGGCCCCGGAGAAAGAGGTATTAAAATTACAATGGGTAAAGTTCAGCAGGAAAGTTACGGAGAAGGCTTACACTTAATATTTCCATTTGTGCAAAAGTTTAGGACAATGGATGTAAAGACTCAAAGAAATACAAAAACCACCGCTGTTTACACAAAAGACATTCAACAAGCCAGAATAACTTATGTTTTAAACTATAATGTTGAACCGAGCAGTGTTAATAAGTTATTTCAAGAAGTCGGCTTAGATTATGAAACTAAAATATTAATTCCTGTTGTTGAAGGCACGATTAAGGATATTATTGGTAAATGGAATGCACAAGATTTAATTGCCAACAGAGAGCGTGCAACAGGTGATATTTTGGAAAAATTACAAGTTCAATTAAAAGATAATTATTTGAATGTAACAGATTTTCAAATGACAGAAATAAATTATTCCGAAGTTTTTGAAAGAGCAATTGAAAGCAAAGTTACGGCAGAACAAGAAGCATTAAAAGCTAAAAATAAAACCGTTCAAGTACAAGAAGAAGCTAAACAAAAAGTTATTGCAGCCGAAGCAGAAGCTCGTTCAATGGCAATAAGAGCACAAGCACTTTCTCAAAACAAATCATTGGTTCAATATGAAGCGGTGCAAAAATGGGATGGTAAAATGCCTCAATATATGCTTGGTAATTCTGTTCCGTTTATAAATGTTGCAGCAAAATAAGTTGCGTTAAAAATAAACTAAAACTCTAAAACTTGCATTTATTTAGTTGGTTTTAGAGTTTTTTAATTATTTAAGCCAATTATATTATATGGAAAATTTAATTTTACCGAAAGATAATTTTAATATGGAAATGAATGATAGATTAAAAAATATTGGAATCAATATTAAAAGTGAACGTCTAAGACGTGGTATTTCACAAGAAGAATTAGCTGAAAAGTGTGATATATCCAGAAACTCCGTTTCATTAATTGAAACGGGGAAAATTAATCCCACAATTTTGCGGGTTATTGACATCGCAAGAGTTCTAAAAACAGATGTTGATTCCCTTGTTAAAAATGCTTAATATACACTTATTGTTATAATGAAGAGTTCACTCAATCGGGTGATGCAATTTGTGTTGTAAAATTTTTATTTAAGATTCGTGAATTACCCAATAGGATTCTCTCTTTTGGCAATGTTTTTAATTGTAAATACCTCCATAATTTATTTGAGATAGATAAGAATCTACTCCACTCGTTTATAAAGGAGGTTAAAAATGACGATTAGAAAACTTACTGTGGCTGCTGCAATCGCCGTTGGAATAGCATCATGCACTTTTAATACAGCGGTATTTGCGGCTTGCCCATGCGAACAGCATCCCGTTGTTACAGGAAGCTCATGTCCTTGCACAGAAATGCCGGTTGTAACAGGTGAAGCTTGTCCTTGTGAACAACCTAAAGTTGAACCTTGCGGTTGCAACCAAGTACCTGAGTGCGAACCTGATCCCGTACCATCTTGTGCACTTTGCCCGAGTACAAAAGAATTAAACAGAGAGAACATGAAACAAGTCTATGCTTATCCTAACGGTATTTACGGTTATAATAACTATGTAGGGACAAAAGCCGACTCTGTTTATTCATCAGAAGGTTTTAGTATTAACAGAGAAAATTCAAAGCTTAGTGCAGGAACAATGGGAACAACTGTCGCAACAGACGGCTCAATTACAGGTGCCGCTGCGGATATTCCATGTTTAAATGATTTAACGGAAAGAAATGGCGTTCCAATTATCAGAGATGAAGCTCGTATGGACGGAATGGGATGTCCTATTCAAATGGGAACTGCAAATTCAATTCAAGCTATCAAAAAAACTCTTGTTCCTTTTGACTTAACTCCGTTTGGAGAAATGAGTACCGGCGCTGCCGCAAGCTTGCAAATGTTTCCTGATGTACCTAACGGTTATTGGGCATCTTGTCCGATTGATAAACTCGCAACAAATGATGTTGTTGTAGGCTACCCAGACAGAATGTTTAAGCCTTCAAGAAATATTTCAAGAGCAGAGTTTGCAACGATGCTTGTTAAGGGATTTAATCAGGATATGTATTCTTATGCGCCTGAAAAAATATTTACCGATGTTCCGACAAATCATTGGGCAAGTTCAGCAATTACAGCTGCTGTACGTCAAGATATGTTAAAAGGTTATCCGAACGGTACATTCATGCCTAATCACAATGTAACAAGAGCAGAAGCTTTATGTGCTTTATCAAAAGGAATAAAATGTCCTCAGGTTGATAAATGTAGAGCGCAAGAAATATTATCTCAATATTCAGACGGAAATACAGTTCCGGAATGGGCTCAAATTCCGTTAGCAACTGCACTTGAAAAAGGCGCATTAGATAATTCGCCTAATCCGAAGATGATTTCACCGTTTAAAGATGCAACAAGAGCTGATATAGCTTCCATGTTACAAAACATTCGTGTAAGTGCAGGCATAGATAAAAACCCCGTAACAGCAAACAACGATTGTCCTATGTGTCCTGTTGATAAAAAAGCATTTGTCCAAGAAGAAGAGCTTGTTAAAATTCCTACATTGCAATTGGAATTTAAAGACCAAGTTACCGCAAAATCTTCTCATGTAGGTCAAAAGTTTGCTGCAAAAACACTTGAAGATGTAACTATAAACGGTCAACTTTATCCATGCGGTTCAAATGTTCACGGTAAAGTCGTTGAAGTAATTCGTCCGTCAGGATGCCAAAAAGGTGCTTTAAAACTCGCATTTACAGATATTGAAAATTGCGGTTGCAAGGCAACTCTTCCAAGACAAATTTTAACAGCACAAATTGATAAATCTAATACGCCAAACGTTGTTGGAAGAGTAGTAGGGGCACCGTTTACTGGGGGAGGTGCTGTTGTGGGTGTCGGTGGTCGTAGAACAGGCGGTATGTTGACATCAGGAGGTAATGCGGTTGAAGATGTTTCATCTGGAACAGGTATTGCAATGGGAGAACTTTTGCAAGGACAACTTCCTGCTGCTGCAAGAAGTACGGTTGATGTTGTAAAAGATACAATCAAAGCTCCGATTGATTTTACCAGAACAGCACTTTCAGGAACTATGGGATTACTTCAAACCACAGGCGATGAAGTTGCATATTTGGTTGATGCAAAAGGTTATAAAATATCAGCGATTAATCCGAAAGAACACGTTACAATTGCATTTGGTTGTGCAGGTGAATAAAGACAATTCTCTGTCTTATATTTCAAAGAGGGGCGAATATTCGCTCCTCTTTTTAGTGTTTAATATAAAAAATAGGCAATCAGAACATTTAATTACCTATTTTATGTGTTTTGTGTAGTAAATAATTTTGATGACGGCTAATCAGCCTTAATTTTATCATCAGTAGCTTGAAGCTGTTTTGATTTGTAGTTGTGAATAACTGCATCCACAAGCAAATCATAAGAAGAACTTTTTTCTATATTAGGAAATTCTTCTTTTAATTGTTGTCTGACCATTGCTTCCAGCCTTTGTTCGTCAGCCTTTATTTTAAGTTCTGTTCCGGACAGTGACTTAATATAATCCTCATTAATTGCTCGCTGGCTTTCGGAAAAAGCTAACAAGTCAGCTTTTGGATTAATTGTATTTTTTAATGATTTTAGAAACTTTATGTTAAACATAATGTCTTTCCTTTTCTTTATTTTCACTTCACTTGTATCTCTATAAAGTTACCTGAAACAAAAAATTGACTAAATTTCAGGCATGCTGTTACAAATCTTTACAAATACATCTATAACTCTCTCATATATTATATTTTTGAGAAATCCGTTAACATTATATACTTATTTTTGAGTTCGTTCAATAGTGCAAGACGATTGTTTTTTATCTTTTCATCTTTGTCCATGACGAGAACCTCTTCAAAGAATTTTGTAACTGCCGAATTTAATTCTGACAATTGTTTTAAATAATTATCATAATCATTGCTAAATTTAACTTTATTAATTCCTGAATATAATTCTTTTTCGGCATCAAGCATAAATAAATCTGAGTTTACGGAATTAGTAACACTTTCTTTTAAAATTCTTAAAACTCGGTTAGCATTTTCTAATAATTTTTCATCAGACATGCCTGAAACAGTTTTTACTCTTTTTAAGTAATCGCATAAATCGTGGCATGGATTTTTAGATAAGCATGCTTCTAAAACTTCTTTTTTATAGTTATCATTTAAGAATATTATCAATCTTTGTATAAAAAATTCTTCTATTTCAGATTTAACATCTTTTTGAATCGGAAGCAGTGAAAGTGTGTATTCAATCAAACTTGATAAATCAAGTTGTAACCCATGCTCTAAAATGGTTTTTATAATACCTAATGCCGCACGTCTTACGCCAAGCGGATCGGATGAACCTGTCGGTTTTTTACCTGAAACAAATACTGCGCAAATAGTATCAATTTTATCTGCTATTCCAACAACTTGACCTTCAATTGTTTTTGCAGTTTCACTATCAGCATTTAAAGGGAAATAATGCTCTTTTATTCCTTCGCAAACTTCTGATTTTTCACCTGAAACTCTTGCATAATCAGCACCAATAAATCCTTGAAGTTCGGTAAATTCAAAAACCAGATTCGTTGCCAAATCAGCTTTACATAATTCTGCTGTTCTTTTTACGGTGTCAGAAGGATTTATTTTTTCGGACAATTTTATAATTCTTTGAGTCTTGTCATAGACTGAGCCCATGCCTTTTTGGAAAGTCATACCTTTTAGATTTTCAACATAACTTTCAATAGGTTTTTTTGTATCTTCTTTAAAGAAGAAAACCGCATCATCAAGACGAGCTTTAATTACTCTTAAATTTCCGGCTTTTATATTTTCAAATTCCGAACCGATATAATTTGTAATTGTAATAAATTTGTTAATTAATTTTCCTGTTTCTTTTTGGTATAAAGCAAAATATCTTTGATGTGTTTCCATTACCGTTACTGCAACTTCTTGCGGAATTGTAAGAAATTCTTCATCAAAATTACAAACTACGGCTATTGGGTATTCTACAATATAAGTGACTTCTTCCAATAAATCATCAGAAATCTTTGTTTTAGCACCAAGTTTTTCAGCCTCGTTATTGGTAATTTCAACAATTTTATTAAGTCTTTCGTTTTGGTCAACAATAACGTGTGCATTCCTTAGCTTTTCAATATACTCATCAGGATGATTTATTTTAATGTTTTGAGTAGAGAATCTGTGACCGTTAGTTATATCAGAAGATTCTTTGTCGATAATTTTAACCTTAACTTCTTCCGAATCAAGAATGGATAAAACCCATCTTATTGGTCGTGAAAATTTAACGTCATTTGCTCCCCAACGCATGAAATGTGGCCCTTGCAGTTTGGAGAAAATAATCGGAACATTTTCACTAAGCATTTCTTTTGTATTTTTACCTTTAATTAAAATCTTTGCATAAAGGTAATTATCTTGTTCATACAAATTTTTGGGATCGACATTGTTTTTCTTGGCAAAACCAAGTCCTGCCGGTGTTAAATTTTTATTTTCATCAAAAGCAACTGTCGTAATCGGGCCTTTTACAATTTTTTCAACATCAGGTTGTGAGCTTGCAAGACCGCTTACCAAAACGGCAAGTCGTCTTGGGGTAGCCATTACTTTTATTGATTCATACTTTATATTGTTATCGTCAAAAAATGACTTAAATCCTGTTTCTAACTGTGAAATTGCCATTGGTATGAATTTATACGGCAACTCTTCCACTCCGATTTCCAATAAATATTTACTCATCTTAAATTCTCCAATAAACTTACTTTGAGTTTATTATACTATAAAAACTTATGGGTTACTGAAATTTTATCATTTTTGTATTTTTTCATCTTATTATGGAACTTTTTTTACATAATTTCGTCATAAAAAATAAAACTGAATTTTGAGGAGTGTGAATGGTATGGAAGAAAGAGTATTTTGTGATGAAACGGAATATATTGAAGATTTAGCGGATAAAAATGAGCCGAGAACATTTTGTACAATAGTGAATAATGATGATATTCTCCAAATGTATTTAAAGCAAATCGGAAAGAAAAAGATGCTGAACAGGGATGAGGAACTATATTTGGGAAAACTTATCAGAGAAGGTTCGGCAAAAGAAAAAGAACAAGCAATGAATAAACTTGTGCAAGCAAATTTAAGACTTGTTGTAAGTATCGCTAAAAAATACATAGGACAAGGAGTCTTATTTATGGACTTGGTGCAAGAAGGTTCTTTGGGTTTAATCAAAGCTGCCGAAAAATTTGATTACACAAGGAATTTAAAATTTTCAACTTACGCAACCTGGTGGATTAAACAAACAATTATACGTTCGATATCAAATCATTCAAGAACGATAAGGATTCCTGTACACATGTTGGATAAAATCAGAAGATATAAAAAAGCGTGTAATGAAATACGCAAGAATGGCAATTTAAAAGGGGATGATGAAACAATAACAAGACTTTCGGGACTTGATTTAAAAAGGATAGAAGAGGTTAAAAATGCACTTAAAACAGAACCAATGAGTTTGGATACACTTGTAACAGAAGATTTGTGTATTCAGGATTATGTAAAGGATGAAACCTATGTATCTCCTGAAAGTTCAGCACAAAATCATTTGCAGGAGGAGGATATTATAAAATTAATAAGTGTATTGGACAAACGTGAACAGGAAATTATAAGACGCAGATACGGTATAAATAATGAAGAACCAAAAACACTTGAACAAATTGGTAATGTAATGGGATTTTCAAAAGAAAGAATAAGACAAATTGAAAATCTTGCAATTCAAAAATTGAGAAAAGTTAATAATATAGAAAACTACAAATCTTATCTCGAGGCAGGATAGTTATTTTTAAAATACGGCTAAGTGTTGAAAATTCTTGCAGGACTTATTCATTTACGGCTTCTTTTATGACGTTAGCGACATCTATAACCACTTTTAACTGCTTAGGATTTAAACATTCCGCCGTATCAATTAAAATCTTATACATCCGGTTTGCCTGAATAATACGTGCCATTTTTTCAATTTCTTTATTTTTATAATAGTTAGCCAGAGGTGAATCTTTATCATATTCGATAAAATCATCAATAGTGCATTCAAATAAATTCGCTATTTTTTGTAACAAAGTAACGGTAGGATTTTTGTTTGCACCCGAAAACAATCTGTCTATTGTTGCAATAGGAGTGTTAGTAAGCTGAGATATCTTTTTATTTGTGTAACATCCGGCTTTTTTGTATTCGTTTAATTTTTTAACACTCAAATTTGACATATTAAAACCCCTATACAGTAATATTATATAAATTACGTAAAATTTTCCATAAGATTAAGAGTATAATTAACTTAAATTTAAATTTACATCATTTAATGATTGTTTTATGTTGACAACTATTCGTATATGATGTAATTATATAATTACAATCAGCATTGATTGTAATTATATTTAATATTTTAAAAATTGATGGATTATAAAATATGTACTTTAATATCTTTGCTGAAATGGCCAGAAAACAATTAAATGAACAAAGTATGTCTGAATTAATGGGGATACCTCAGAGATTATTGAGTGCAAAATTAAATAATAAATCAAAGCTAACGGTATACGATATTTTTAAAATGCAGAAAATATTTAATAAAGCCAATTGTACGTTTGAATATCTTATAAAAGAGTGATTTTAATAAAGTATAAAATTCAAGGAGATTGAGATTTTGGGGGAAAAAGTTTCAATAATTATAACCAATTATAATAAATCAGATTATATAAAAGAGGCAATAGAATCTGCCATAAATCAGACTTATAAAAATGTGGAAGTTGTAATTATAGATGATTGTTCTACGGATAATAGTTTTGATTTAATTCAAAATTATAAAGAAAAATATAATAATATTGTTTGTATTAGAAATGAACAAAATAGAGGTGTTGTTTATTCCAGAAATTTGGCAATAAATAAAGCTAGCGGGTATTATATTTTACCGTTAGATGCTGATGATGTCATTATGGATATAGGAGTGTTATATAGAATATGGAAGATAATTTATCTCAGTTATTAAAATTGGAAAATTTATATGATGAATATAAGCATTTTAAATTTCACCATATTGGCATAGCAACAACAAATATTGAAAAATCATTTGAAGATTATCAATGTTTAGGATATAAAAAGTCAGATATTTATATTGATGAAAATATTGGAGTTAAAGGTTTATTTGCAACAAATGAAAATATGCCTGCGCTTGAACTTTTAGAAAATTTACTCAACAGACATTCGTTAGATATTTATATAAACCATTTTATTAAAATTTTTCATCAAGCATATATTGTTGATGATTTTAAATATTGTTGCGATGTGCTTGTCAACAAATTGGGCTGTAAAATAATATCAGATATTTATATATCAACATATTTTAAAGGTAAATGTTGCTATATTCGTACACCTGATAAATTTATTCTTGAATTAATTGAAGATAGCTCGGTGAGGTATTGATGACAAAAATTTCATTCGCCTTTCCATTTCGTTACAATTACTTCTTGAATGTGGTCCCGACTTAGTCGGATTAGAAGTGCAACATCTTGATAGTAAAATATAGGAAGGAAATCGCTAAGTAATGTTAAGTTTTGTAACGAATAAAATAAGTTGTGAAATTCAATATTTTTTAAATACTTTATATATATGTAAGATGAAACAAAAGGTATAAGAAGATGTCAACTGCTGCACAACTTGGAAATTTATTAATGACAGATGCTGATATTAACTATTATATCCAACAGCAAATTTATTGGAATAATAAGTATGAAGGAAATGCAGCTAAATTAGCTAAGCTAGTAAAAGTAGAAGAAAATTGGAATAAACAATATGATTCTGCAGGAGATGCAAGTAGAAGTTCAGCATTAAAAATGAACGGTTATGTATTCTTAGACAAAGAAGTAGCCGGTACTGATGCACAGTGTGAAGAATGGGCTTATTATAAAGTTGCTGAATATAATAAAGAACTTTTAGATGAACTTGCAGAATTGGATATACAATATGATTCAATGAAAACAATGTATGATACTTTGCTTGAAGCTTTAAGAGCAGAACAACAAGGCAACGAACAATCAACTTCTGCCGCTGCACAAGACACCGGTCTATTAGGCGGAGGGGGTTAATAACTAAAATCCCCTTATTAATAGATTTTAGAAGAATTAAACATCAAAGAGGCAATTGTCATAGGTCCTACCCCACCGGGTACGGGAGATATATAACCTACGGAATCGGAAATGTAGTCTATATCTACATCACCGGAGAGTTGATTGTTGGAATCTCTATATATTCCAACGTCAACTATACAAGAATTATTTTTAACCATCTTACATCTTACAATTTTTTTTCCAACCGCAGATACAACGATATCAGCGGTTTTTATTTTATCTTCAATTTCTTTTGTATAAGAATGACAAATTGTCACTGTTGCGTTTCGCTTTAAAAGCATTTGTGCCATAGGCTTTCCGACAATATTTGAGCGACCTATGACAACGGCATCTTTACCTTCAATCGGGATATTGTATTCATCAAGCAACATTATAACACCTTGCGGAGTCGCAGGATAAAAATACGGTTCAAGCCCTATTGAAAGTTTGCCGACATTTTCGGGTGTAAATCCGTCTACGTCTTTTTTGGGTGAAATTGCCATTACAACATTGTTTTTGTTTATATGCAGAGGTAAAGGAAGTTGAACGAGAATTCCCGTAACATCATGTCTTTCGTTTAATTCGTATATTTTATCCAAAAGCTCTTCTTCGGAAACTGTTTCTTCCATCTCTATAACAGTTGAACGGATTCCTACTTGCCATGCTGCTTTTTGTTTGTTTTTCACATATATTTTACCGGCAGGATTATTGCCTGCAAGAATAACCGCAAGGTGAGGTTTTCTATCCAGAGTGGAAACCTTTTCTCTTACGTTGTTTAATATTTTTTGTGAAGTTTCTTTGCCGTCAAGTATAATCAAAGCATTCCTCCGTTTATTTATTTTGCGGTAAATTCAATCTGAAATACAATTGATTAACCGCATCTTTAACAATTTCAGACTCTCTTGTTATTGAACCTTTTGCAAGATTTTCGTCATAAGGTATTGCACCAAGTATTTCTGTATCAGCTTCCTTAACAAGATTATAGACTTCTGTCATATCATTGTTTACGGTTTTATTCATAACAATACCCATTTGTCCTCCAACGGCATATTTTGCAGAATATTCCACAATCCTTTTTGCCAAATTAATGGATTCAATTGTCGGATTTGCAACAATGAGTGTTAAATCAATATTAGTATCAACAAGTTGCATTAAGTATTTTAGATCAAATTCGCAATCAAAAAGGACAAAATCATACCTATCAATAAGTTTAAGTAAAGCGCCATTAAGCTGTTCGGTTATCGGACATCTGCAATCTTTGACACCGGAAAGCCATGACACAATTATTTCAACATTTTCTTCCAGTGGTACTATTATATCCTCAATTGCCCATTCAATATATTCCTGTTTCGTCATGTGTTGAGGAATTCCTGTTTTATATTCGTGTTTTCCGCTCCTTATACCGTAAATGGTATTTCTGATATCTTTTCCAAACGAATGTCCGAGTTCGCCTGAAAGATCATTATCAAACAATAAGATTGATTTGTCAGGAAAATTACTTTTTAATATGTTTAACAAAGCTTTTGTTAATGTAGTTTTTCCGCTTCCGCTTTTTCCTATTACAGCTATTTTTACAGTCAATTTATTTACCCCTTTAATGTAATAATAACATAAATTATTAAAACTTTTAAATGTAGTTGTGTTACAATTTAATCATACGAAATATAAAGCGAGGGATTACAATGACTGAAACAATATTAAAAACAGAGGATTTGCCCACGGTATATGACCCAAAGGCAACGGAAGAAAAAATGTATAAATTTTGGGAGCAAGGTAAATATTTCCAAGCGAATGCCAAATCTGATAAACCACCTTATACAATTGTTATACCTCCGCCAAATGTTACAGGCGTTTTACATATGGGGCATGCCTTAGATGAAACTTTGCAAGATATTCTCATCAGATATCACAGAATGAGCGGATATGAAGCTTTATGGATTCCGGGAACCGACCATGCCGGACTGGCTACGCAAAATGTTGTTGAAAAACAGCTTGCAAAACAGGGACTTACAAGGCACGATTTGGGAAGAGAAAAATTCCTTGAAAAAACTTGGGAATGGACGAATGAACATAAAAGTACAATATTAGATCAAATGAAACGTCTGGGTGCTTCTTTCGACCGTTCAAGAGAACGCTTTACATTTGACAAAGGTTGTTCCGATGCCGTAAAAGAAGTTTTTGTTAATCTTTATAACAAAGGTTTGATATACAAAGGCGCATATATTGTAAACTGGTGTCCTCGTTGTCAATCTGCAATTTCTGATATTGAAACGGAATATGAAACAGAACAAGGTCACATGTGGGAAATTTCTTATCCGTTGGTCAATGAACCCGGTGCGATTATTGTTGATACAACACGTCCTGAAACAATGTTCGGTGATGTTGCAATTGCAGTTCACCCTTCGGATAAAAAATATTCCGAGTTAATCGGTAAAGAAGTTTTGATTCCTCTTACGAACAGAAAAATTCCTATAATTGCTGATGAATATGTAGATAAATCTTTCGGTACCGGTGCAGTTAAAATTACTCCCGCACATGATCCGAATGACTTTGAAGTCGGAAAACGTCACAACTTTAAACCTATTTGGGTAATTGATGAAGAAGGCAAGTTAAAAAGTTGTGCGGAAGTTCCTCCTGAATATCAAGGTTTGGACAGATACGAAGCTCGTAAAAAAGTCGTTGAAATGCTTTCTTATAACAACTTTTTGCTGCGAGTAAAAGATCATGAACACAATGTCGGTAAATGTCAAAGATGCAATACAACTATTGAACCGCTTTTGTCTGAGCAATGGTTTGTAAAAATGGAACCTCTTGCGAAAGAAGCGATTGCTGCTGTTAAGGACGGTAGAATAAAATTTATACCTGATCGTTGGGAAAAAAATTATTTAGGTTGGATGGAAAATATAAGAGACTGGTGCATTTCACGTCAAATATGGTGGGGGCATCAAATACCTGCGTATTACCATAAAACTACCGGAGAAATGGTTGTGGCAAAAGAAAATCCTGATCCTGAAAATTATATACAAGAATCCGATTGTCTTGACACTTGGTTTTCATCAGGATTGTGGCCGTTCTCAACTATGGGATTTCCTAATTCCGAGACAGAAGATTTTAAGAAATTCTATCCGACAAGCGTTCTTGTTACAGGATTTGATATTATATTTTTCTGGGTTGCCAGAATGATTACCATGGGATTGGAATTTACTAAAAAAGCTCCGTTTAGTACGGTTTATATACACGGATTGATTCGTGATGAAAAAGGTCAAAAAATGTCTAAATCAAAAGGAAATACCATTGACCCTGTTCAAATTATAGACAAATACGGTTGTGACGCTTTAAGATTCACAATGACATCACTTTGTACTTATGGCGGTCAAGATATAAAAATTTCTGATGAGCGTTTTGAATACGGAAGAAATTTCGCCAACAAACTTTGGAATGCATCAAGATTTGTGCTTATGAATTTGGAAGGGGTTGATAATAATCCTTATGAAGAAGATAAGTTAACACTCGTTGATAAGTGGATTTTGAACCAATTAAACGAAACTGTTAAAACAGTTAATGAAAATATGAAAGAATATCGAATCGGTGAAATTGCACATACTCTTTATGATTTCTTCAGAAGTGAATATTGTGATTGGTATGTTGAAATCGCAAAAATTCAACTTGCTAATCCTGAATTAAAAATGAATACACAAAGAGTTTTGAGATATGTTTTGGATGAATCACTAAGATTGTTCCATCCTATAATGCCTCATATAACCGAACAAATTTGGCAGGGTTTGAAAAGTTACGGATTGGGAAGAGAAACTTCACCTTCTGCTCTTATAATTGCTGAGTATCCTACTCACAAGGAGAATTTGGTTTATCCAGAAGCGGAAGAAATGAAGCTCGTCATAAATACGATTACCTCTTTAAGAAATGTAAGGCAAAGTTTTAATATTCCGACTTCAACAACTGTTGATGCAGAAATTCGTGCCGAAGGAAGAGAGTTGGAAATATTTAAGTCTATTGAATCATATATCCATAGACTTGCAAAAGTTAATAACATTTCTTATAAAGAAATTGATGCACCGATTCCTCCACAATCCGCAACTGCTGTTGTTTCTTCATCAAAACTTATTGTGCCTTTGGCTGACTTGATTGATTTGGATGCTGAAATAAATCGTCAACAAAAGAAATTGGAAAAATTAACAAACGAAAAGAATTCTTTATTGGGAAGAATGAAAAATGAAAAATTTGTTGCGAATGCACCAAAAGAGCTTGTTGAGCAGACAAACGCAAGAATTGAAGAAATATCAACTCAGGAAAAAGTTATTTTAGATTTGATAGAATCTTTGAAATAGATAATTTAATAAAAAATAGCCTGTTCATTGAACAGACTATTTTTTTATATTTGTATATGATTACTTAGCATCATCTTTTATAACAATAAGATTTTTAACTATTTTCATGACGCATGTCGGTAATACGACTTCATTTAAGCCGTCAGCAATACTAATTATACTGCCTGCTCTAAGCGTAACATCTTCACCTTTGTACTGAAACACATAATCAGTTTTTCTGTCTGAACGGATAGTAATTTTGTCCATAAATTTTCCTTTTCTTTTGTGTCACTTTAAAACAGGGAATAGCAGTTATCTGCCATTCCCGTATATCTTAGCTTGACTAAGTTAGAATTAGTCAAAAACGTAACCGATAATTGCTGCTTCACGAGCCTGCTTAACAGCTTTAGCAATCATTCTTTGGTGCATTGCACAATTACCTGTAACACGTCTTGGAATAATTTTTCCTGCTTCTGTTAAGTATCTTTTAAGTTTTGCAGCATCTTTGTAATCAATGTGCTCAACATGGTCTGCACAAAAACTACAAGTTTTACGTTTTTTTCTGTCATTCAAATCCGGTTTTGCCATTTTTCTTTTTGCCTTTCTAGCCTTTGTTTTTATCTTAAATAATTAAAACGGAATTTCTTCTTCACTGATAAGTTCATTTGAAAAAGCATCTTGATCAAATTTGACCATATCATTATTGTTTGAAGAAGCTGATTTTGCAGGTGAGCCGGCAGACACGCCCGCACCAATTAATTCTATTGAATTTGCATCAATTTCAAAAATTCTTCTTTCGGAGCCGTTATCAGATTTTACGGCAGTAATTTGCAATCTTCCTTCAACAAGAACCCTGTCGCCTTGTGAAACTTCTGAAACAACTTCATCAAGAGCTTGTCTTTTTACAATAACTCTTAACAACATTTCTTCTTTTTCACCTATATTGAGAACGAATGATGAAACAGGAACATTATTTTGCGTAAAACGCTTTTCGGGTGCTCTAAAAACTGAGCCGGTTACTACTGCTTTTGCAAGTGACATACAAACACCTCATATTATACTGTTTCAGCTTGTTTAGCTTCTTCCATAAACATAAATCTTATGATATTTTCATTAAGTTTAAGATTTCTCTTTAAATCAGCAACTTTTTCAGCAGGAACTGAAACGCTCATTACCGTAAAGTAACCATCTCTGTATGATTGTACATCATAGGCAAGTTTTTTTCTTCCCATTTTATCAACTGAGTTAACTGAACCTTTAAAAGATTTTACATCACCTGAAATTTTTTCAACTTCTTTGTCTAATTCCTCTGAGTCAAGACTGGGCTTGAAAACTGTCAATAATTCATAGTTTTTCATATTAGTATTTCTCCTTATATAACCATGCTAACACGAACAGTGCCAAATGCAAGCAAGAGAAAATAATGGCGAACGCTGTTTGTTATAATTGTAAGAAAAAATGAGTTCATCTTTACATATCGTTATATTTGATTCTTGATGTCACATTTTAGTATAATCAATATCAGAATGGAGTGTTTTATGTATAAATTCGGAATAATAGGTTATCCTCTTGGACATTCAATTTCCGCTTCAATCCAAAAAGCGGGTTTTGAAAGCTTAGGGTTGGAAGGAAATTATGATGTTTTAGAAACATTGCCGGAAGATTTAATTCCCAGAATAAAGTTTTTAAAAACGAGCGGATATAACGGTTTTAATGTGACAATTCCTTTAAAAGTTCCTGTATCGTTATTTGTGGACGAAATTGATGATTATGCAAATATTGCAGGTTGTGTTAATACGGTGAAAATAGGGGAAGATAGAAGTTTTTACGGATACAACACAGATATTTACGGCTTTAAAAAAGCAATTCCCGATGATGTTGATTTAATCGGAACTCGTGTGGCAATTCTCGGAACAGGAGGTGCTGCAAGAGCCGCCGTTGCAGGATTGAGTGAAAAAGGCGTATCAAAAATTGATATGTTTACAAGAAATATTGTTAATTCTAATCAAACCATCGACTATTTAAGAGCTAATTTTAAAAATATTGAATTTAATGTTTATCAAATTCAAAAGATTAGAAGTTTATCCGGATTATCAATGATAGTAAATGCAACACCCATAGGGATGAAGGGGTATATTGCAAATGAAATGCCTCTTGAAAAAAGAGATTTTGATAATATTGATTCAGATACCATTATTTATGATATTGTTTATAATCCGATAAAAACAGTTCTTATAAAAGAAGCAGAAGAAAGAGGCTTAAGAACAATTGAAGGTCTGGATATGCTGGTGTTTCAAGCACAAAGAGCAATTGAAATATGGACAGGTAAAGTTCCTGATTCAAATATTATGAAAATTGCAGCTTTAAGGGCATTAAGTTAATATTGAAGTATTTTTAAATTTTGAGTAAAATTAAATAGTAAACCATTTAAGGGAAAGAGAGATGAATAAATTACAAATTAAAGCAGAAGTTTTAGCTACTATAAGGGCTATATCAAGTACAACCAATCCAACACCTTCGCTTTTAACTGATTTGAAAAATATAGATGATAAAAAAACAATTTTCGACATTCTCATAAAAGAATTGGTTAATTCTGATGAACACAAATCGCTGATTATATGCTGGTTGTTAACAGAACTTATTGACAAAGAAGAGTTAAATAATTCTCTTTGGGATATTATTAAAGCGCCGGACTCAACTGATCACGTTAAAATGGTTGCGTTTAATATGTTAAAGGATTTGGGGAATCAAATTGATTATGAAGTTATAAGCGGTTATTTTGAAAAATTTAACGAACTAATAAATCAAGAAACCAAGGAGCTTTTGGACACTGCAATTATGAATCCTGAAGCACAAATCGATTTTATGGATTTTTTAAATGCGCTTAATGATGATGATAAGATACTTTTATTAAAATCATTAGAAGATGATTATACAAGTGATGCATTGGCTAATATAGTAATCCCTGTGTTCTTATATTATATGGAAACACCTGTTGGGGAAGAAGCTTTGGGCATTTTATCAAGATCGCGTTCCCAACTCGCTTTTCATGCTCTTGAAAATGTAAAAGATTATGTTAGCAGAGGGTTGTTGTCAAAGGTTAATAAAGCTCTTTCTGCTTTAAAACTTTCGGGGATAAGGGTTGATAAAACAGAAGAATTTTATAAAGAGATTTTGAAGGAATCAAGGCCATACAAATCTTATGTAGCATTTCCTGACGGGCATGGAAATTTGGCCTTAATTTTTTCCAGAATTAGAGAAAATCATACTTTGCAATTTTTAGCAACGGTTATTAATCCTCATTATGGAATTTTGGATTCTTTCGGATTCAATTCAATGTCCGAGCATGATTTTTATAAGATTGTGGACAAATTTTATAACTATCAGGAAAAATATGAAGTTTCTGCAGGTTTTATAAAATATTTATTATCGGAAGCTGTTGCAACAACTTATGCTAAAAATGATGTTTTGCCTTATGAATATATTTGTTGGGAAAGTATTTTACTGGATATTGAAAAAGAAGAACCGGTCATTAATCAGGAAAAAATTGAATTAAATCAAAAAACAATTGATAAGTTGTGTATGAGTGAATTTGTACAAAATTGGTTTTTTGATGAAATAACAACTCCTCAATTTAAAGAATTTATTGATAAATTGTCTGAAAACTATAAAAATAACAATTTTAGTGTAGATTTGGATAAATTTGTTGCAGATAACTATGACTTAATATATATTCCGGAAGAGCTTGCTTGCATGCTTGTAACATTTGATATTGCTGCATATTTAAGGCAGCTTAAAGGGGATGATGAGTATGCACAAATATTCAACTCGCTTGGTACAAATTATGCATTTTTGACCAATATTATCAGAAAAAGTATTTATGAATACTATGTGGGTAAGCGGTATATGCTTAAAAATCGCAAACAGACATCAAATATGTTTGAGAAAAAGCTACAACCAAAATCTGACGATTTTGAATTGTTACAGTTGGATATAATTATTTCAAGTATAGAAGCAAAGTGGGTTGATAATGCATAAAGTTATGGCTCTTGATGTCGGAACAAAACGAATAGGAATAGCTTTAAGCGATTATTTACAAGTAATTGCTATTCCGCATGCTTATATTATGAGACAACCTGAAAATAAAGCTTTGGAGGAAATATACAAAATTGCAAAAGAAAACAATGTGGAAAAAATTGTAGTCGGTATCCCCAAAAACATGGATGATTCAATCGGATTTCAGGCAAAAGATTGTATAGAATTTTCACAAAAAATTTCTGGTTTTGATATAATACTTGAAGATGAACGCTTAACATCCGAAGAGGCTGAATCCAGATTAAGAGAAAGAAAAGCAGATTTTAGAAAAAACAAAGGGCTTGTTGATATGGAAAGTGCTTGTATTATTTTAGAACAATATTTAAGGAGGTAATTATGCCGGAAGAAGAACAAAATGTAGTTGAAATTTCAGATGAAGATGGGGTTGTGACTAAATGTGAAGTTTATGATGTAATAGAGTATGAAGGAAAATCTTATGCACTTATGCTTCCTCTAGAAGAAGAAGATAATGAAGATGCTGAGTTAATTGTACTTGAATATATCGAAGAAGGGGATGAATGTTATTTCAAAAGCATAGATGATGAAGAAGAATTTGATAAAGTTTGTGCTTATATTCAATCACTTGAGATAGATGAATATGATGATGACGAGGATGAGGAATAATAATAAAAAATGTTTGAGCGTTTTACCGAAAAAGCTGTCAATGTTGTAAGTGAATCACAAAGGCTTGCAAGTGAAATGAAATGTACAGAGGTTTATCCCGAACATTTATTGCTGGCTCTTGTTTCAGAAGCAAAAGGTGTTTCGTTAAAAATATTCAGAATGTACAATGTTTTGTTCGATGATTTAATGGAAGAAGTAAAAAAATATATTATAACAACTTCAAAAGAATCAGATAATATTCCGTTTAGTTATAATGTAAAGGAAATATTAAAACACACTTTGGATTTGGCATCAAAATCCGGTAATACAAATATACTTTTTGAACATTTGTTTTTAGCAGTAATAACAGATAAAAATTCTAATATTCAATCGATACTTTCAAGTTTTGATTTTGATATTTCGACAGCCAGAGATTTATTGGGAAAACTTGTTCAGAAAAAAATTAAACGGTTGGAGCATCCTGAAACAACGGAAGATGAAGAAAAAAACAATTTTGAAGCAATTTATGAAGGTGAAGCTTTGTCAGATGTATTTAACAGAGCGGTTTCAAAATTGTCAGCTTCAGGTTACGAAATTCTCGGAACAGAACAAATCATGGAATCCATTCTTGAAACTGAAAATTCCGAATTAACGAATACTTTAAAAGAATACGGCATATCTGCCGAAAAATTTGATGAACTTGTAAAAAAAATAGGCAATAGGCAATCAGAATTTGAGGGTAAAAAGATTATATTTACACCAAACGCTTTTTTTATGATGAATATGGCTTTTCAATCCGCAAAAGAACTTGGTTCATCTGTAATTACCCCTGAACATATTGTTTTAGGTATGTTGAATACAAAAAAGGGACTTGCTTATGATATAATTAAAAGTCTAGATATAAATGAAAAACGCTTGGCGGAAGATATTATAAGACCGATTGAAAAACAAATGCCCGAAACTCTTTTAATTATGAAACTTGCCAAAGAAGAAGCAAGAAGAATAGGCAGAAATATAGTTGGTACGGAGATGTTTTTGCTTGGTATTCTTGGAGAAGGCGCAAGTTTGGCTTCTGAGGTCTTGGCGGATTTGGAAATTAATTTGAAAGATGCAAGGCAAGAAGTTGAAAATTTAATTGGGTATGGAAATGAATATTTTGACAAAGAAACTATATTCACAAACAGAGCAAAACATGTTTTGGAAAAAGCTTGGATAAGTGCAAAAAAACAAAACAAACAAAAAATTGAATCAATAGATTTGCTTCTTGCAATTATTGAAGAACCGACATCAATAGCAATGAAAGTCTTAGACAATATGGGTGTTGATGCACAAGAGATAATTCGGGGAATAAACAGAATTAAACAGAATTAGCAGGCATAAAAGTGTTAAAATCGCGAATTGTTGAATTTTTAAAAAAATATGAATTAGAAGATAAAATTATTGTTGTCGGTTTTTCAGGCGGATATGACTCAATGTGTTTGCTGAATATATTATCGGAAATAAAGAACTTACCTGAATATGACGATTTAAAGGTAATAGCAGCTCATTTTAATCATAATTGGAGAGGGGAAGAATCGTTCAAGGAGCAAGAAGTTTGTCGTCTTTTTGCCTCAAGTAAAGGATTTGAATTTTATACAAAAACGGCATCAGGTGATATTAAAAAAGATGAAAATTCGGCAAGACAAGCAAGATATGAATTTTTTGAAGAGTGTATAGAAAACTTTGATGCTGATGCTGTCTTTACAGCACATAATAAAGATGATAACGCAGAAACAATATTATATAGAACAATTAAAGGAACCGGACTTATTGGTTTAAAAGGAATATCTGAAAACAGAGAGTGTTTTTACAGACCGCTTTTAAAAACTTCAAGAGCAGAAATTATGGATTATTGCTTTGAACATAATCTCACGCCAAACCAAGATTCTTCAAATAATAATACAAAATATTGCAGAAATTATATACGATTGAATATTATGCCAATGTTGGAGAAAATCAACCCAGCTGTGAAAGATTCACTTAATACTCTTGCAGAAGTTGCCGTAAGCGATGATTCAATAATTGAAGAATATTTGTCAACCATAAGAGGTAATGTTTTTAATGCAGAGGGAAATTTAATTCCGAGTGTTTATAAAAATTTTACTGAGCCGGTAAAATTGCGTTTTTTGCATGAATACATACAAACATTAGAGCTTGATTATGACTATAAAAAAATTAAAGAAATTTATAATTTTATAGAGAGCAATATAAATAGAAGAAACGGAAGTACAATTTCGCTTGCTTCTGCGAGATGGCTTTATGTTGATGAAAAAACTATTGAAGAAATACCCAAAAGGAAGCAAAATTTTAATGAGGGTTTGTTTGAGCCTATAAATATTAACGGTATCGGAGAATACGAAATAGGAAATAAAACACTAACGATTAAAGAATATATGGAAAAAGATTTGTTTATATTTCCTGATTCAACTGCGAATTTTGTATATGTGGATTTATCTGAAATAACATTACCGTTAACAGTAAGAACAAGGCGAGATGGTGATACTATTAATCCCTTTGGTATGACAGGCAGTATGAAATTGAAGAAATATTTTAATTCTAAGGGTGTAAGTCGCCATGTAAGGGACGACATATTATTGTTGACGCAAGGCAGTGAGGTGCTTTGGGCAATCGGAGTCGGTATTAGTAATAAAATAGGTGTTACAAAAACACCTACACATGTAATAGAAATATCATAAATAGAGGAAGAAATAATGGCAAATATTAATGAACTAAAACCATACATAGATGAAATTGTAATTCAGGACGGTATTAAGAAACTGGCAGATAGGCTTAATGATATTTATAAAGATGAAGAAGTTTGTATGGTCTGTGTATTAAAAGGTGCAGTTATGTTTGCGGTTGATTTGGCAAAAAACTTAAAAATGCCTTTGGACATGCAATTTATTAGGTTGTCAAGTTACGGTTCAAATCAAACGTCGTCAGGTAAGGTTAATGCAGTTGATATCAAATTACCTGATTTAAACGGTAAAAATGTTCTGATTGTAGAGGATATTATTGACACAGGTCATACTGCCAAATTTTTAATGGATTTTATTAATTATAATTTTCATGCAAAAAGTTTAAAATTTTGTTCACTATTGGACAAAAAAGTAAGACGAGAAGTCGATATTGATGCTGATTTTTATTGTTTTGAAGTAGAAGATAAATTTCTTGTCGGGTACGGTTTAGATTTAGATGACATGTGTCGCAATCTTACGGGAATATATTATTTATAAACATATATAAGCTATACAAAGCAGTATAATTGGCTGTTTTGTGTTATAATGTGTATTATACAAATTTCATACATATTCATTATGGAAAAGAATTATATATAAGCTATAATATTAAATATAATAAGAAAGGAAATAAAATATGAGCTTTGCAAGTTATGTACCAACTGTTATTGAACAATCATCAAGAGGAGCGCGAGCTTTTGATATTTTTTCAAGATTGTTAAGCGCAAGAATTCTGCTCTTGGGAACTCAACTAGAGGATATGGTTGCGAATTTAATTGTTGCACAAATGTTGTTACTCGACAGTGAAAATCCCGAAAAAGATATTATGTTGTACATTAATTCACCTGGGGGAAGTGTAACGGCAGGGCTTGCAATATATGATACAATGCAACATATAAGAGCTGATGTTCAGACAATATGTTTGGGACAAGCGGCATCTATGGGTGCATTTTTGCTTTGTTCCGGTACAAAAGGCAAAAGAATGGCATTACCTCATTCAAGAGTATTGATTCATCAACCTTTAGGTGGTGCTCAAGGTCAAGCTACGGATATTGAAATTCAAGCGCAGGAAATTTTAAGAATTAAAAAGACTTTAAATGAAATCATGGCTTCTAATACTGGTCAATCAATTAAAAAGATAGAAAAGGATACGGATCGTGACTATATTATGACACCTCAAGAAGCTCTTGAATATGGTATGATTGATAAAGTTATTTCAAAAGAGGGATAAGGTAAAAGACATTAATAAGGATAAGATATATGCCATCAAACGACAGATTAAAATGTTCATTTTGCGGTAAAACACAAGATCAGGTCAAAAAATTAATAGCGGGGCCGGATGTATTCATTTGCGATGAATGTGTGGATTTATGCAACGAAATTTTAGATGAAGAGTTCTTTGAAGCAAAAGAAAAAAACAATGATAATAAGAACAAGAAAAAATCAGAAAAGGATAATAGTGAAGAAAAAGCAATTCCTAAGCCACACGAAATAAAAGCATATTTGGATGAACATATTGTAGGGCAGGATGATGCAAAAAAAGTTCTCTCGGTTGCTGTATATAATCACTACAAAAGACTTAAGCATAACCAAGATGATAGTAAAGATAAGGTAGAAATACAAAAATCGAATATTCTTTTGGTTGGTCCAACCGGTTCCGGTAAAACTCTTTTGGCTCAAACGCTTGCTAAATTACTGGATGTTCCGTTTGCAGTTGCTGATGCTACAACATTAACAGAAGCCGGTTATGTTGGTGATGATGTTGAAAATATCTTGTTAAGGCTTTATCAAAATGCGGATTATGATGCTAAAAAAGCTGAACGTGGAATAATATATATTGATGAAATTGATAAAATTGCCAGAAAATCTGAAAATACCTCGATTACTCGTGATGTATCAGGTGAAGGTGTTCAACAAGCTTTGTTAAAGCTTATTGAAGGTACGTTGGCAAATGTTCCTCCGCAAGGTGGAAGAAAACATCCGCAAGCGGATATGATTCAAATTGATACAAGTAATATTCTTTTTATTGTTGGCGGTGCTTTTGTGGATTTGGATAAAATTATTGAACATAGGGTGAAAGAAGGATCTTCGGTTGGCTTTGGGAAAACAGCAAAAACAAAAGCCGAGAAAGAAGAAGCTTCTGCAAAACTTCTTAAAAAACTTCAGCCGGAAGATTTGCTTAAATTCGGTTTGATACCTGAATTTATAGGAAGAATTCCTGTTTATGCGGTTTTAGATGCGTTAAACAAAGACACATTAAAAATGATTCTTACTGAACCTAAAAATGCGGTTTTGAAACAATATAAATGCTTACTAGAGATGGACGGTGTTGAACTTGGTTTTGAAGAAGAAGCTGTTGATATGATTGCAGAAAAAGCTATTAAACGAAAAACAGGTGCAAGGGCTTTGAAATCAATAGTTGAAGAACTAATGCTTGATATTATGTATAAAATACCTTCGGATCCTTCTATAAAGAAGTTTACAATAACAAAAGAAATGGTTGAATTAGAAGAAGAAAAAACTGAAACTCAGATGGGTTTTGGTGAGCATGCAGAACTTATACAATTACCTAAGAAATCAAAATCAGAAATAGCATAAAAAAAGAACCGATTTAATCGGTTCTTTTTTATTACACTTTGTCAATTCTGATTCAATGTACGGTGTTTTTTTACTTTAAATTTTGGGCTTATTTTGCGTATTTAACACCCATAGGATCAATGGCATAAATGTTTGTATCACCTTTAAGTTCAAAGTTTATAGGAACGTAAGCCGTTTTTGAACAAGTTTGAATTGTCCAAATTTCTTGCCATTTATTATTTACTTTTTGTTTTGATACATTTGTATCAAGAATTGAAAATGATGTACAATTAGCAGGTGCTATTCTGTGTGCAAATGCATAAACAGAAAATAAGGATTCTTGTTGCAATTTTTCACTTGCAATTGTTTTTCCTGGAAGTGGAACTCCTGTATTGTATGAATATGCGAATACTGTTGAGGCAATACTTGCTAATAATAATGCCAAGCTTATTTTTTTCTTCATAATATAGTCCTTTCGTTTCTTCAATATATAAATGTATTATATCATGAATCTATTTATTACTGTCAAACATTTGCTTAATACCGTCAACAGAACTTAATATTCCTGTCGCTTCATAAGGCATATAAACGACTTTATTATCTTTTCCGCTTGTTATAGATTTCATTGTTTCAAGATATTTCATTGCAATCAGATATTTATCAGGTTGACCTTTATCGGCAAGTGCATTTATAATACGTTGAATAGCCTCTTTTTCACCGTCAGCTTCGAGAATCCTTGCTTGCGCAATACCTTCTGCCCTTAAAATATTAGACTGTTTTTCACCTTCTGCTCTGTTAATTGCAGCTTCCTTTTCGCCTTCGGCTTTTAATACGGCTGATTTTTTCTCGCCTTCTGCTTCAAGAATTGCCGCACGTCTGTCACGTTCAGCTTTCATCTGCTTTTCCATAGCTGTTTGAATATCTTTCGGAGGTATGATGTCCTGTAATTCTACTCTGTTAACTTTAACGCCCCATTTATTAGTTGCGTCATCCAATATTGCACGAAGTTCATAATTAATTTTATCTCTTGAAACAAGTGATTCATCCAAATCTAATTGTCCAACAAGATTTCTTAGGTTTGTTTGAGTCAATTTTTCGATTGCTTCCGGTAAATTTTGGATTTCATAAACTGCTGATTTTGGATCTACAATTTGAAAATATAAAAGAGCATTAATACTTATAGAAACATTATCTTTCGTAATAACATTTTGTCTTGGAAAATCATAAACAGCTTCTCTTAAATCAATTCTTGTCTTTTTTTGAATGACGGTATAACTTGCACCGTCGAAACCTCTCTGAGTGACTTTCCAATCTATAGCACGAGGTGCATCTAAAATCGGTATAATCCAATTAAAACCTGAGTCCAATATTTTGTGAAATTTTCCTAAGCGTTCTACAACAACTACTTCTGCTTGTTGAACAATAATAACGCCTTTTACAACAAAAATAATTGCAAGAACAATTAAAAATGTTAAAAATGTAAACATTAAAAACTCCTCTCAAATAATACTAACTTATTTTTTCAACATACATTATAATACTTTCGTTACGAACGATTTTCACTTTACTTCCGGCGTGAATTATATCGCCATTATCACTTCTGGCATCCCAGCGTTCACCGTATATATTAATTTCTCCGTCAGATGCTGTTACATCCTTTTCTATTTCAACAATTTTTCCTATGTATTTGCTCTGAACACCTGTAGCAGTAGATTTATCCATTTTTTTTATCAAAATCGGACGTAAAAAAGCAAACGATACAAATGATAATATGAAAAATAGAATTGTTAATCCGTATATATTTTTATAAATTACTGAAATAACAGCACAAATAAAGCTTGCGAGTGCGAAATTTAAAAAGAACATGCTTGGTGTAAACATTTCAAGAATCAGTAAAGCAATTCCGATTGCACCCAAAATTTGCCATAAATGCATAATTACCTCCTGAATATATTATTTAATTATTTATTATAAGTCTATTCACCGATTAGAGCATTTATATCAGCAACCATTTCATCAGGATCAAAACCGTGAACTTTTGCTCCTGCTTCTAAATTTTCAAATCTTGCAGCAGCACAACCTAAACATCCCATTCCATATTTTTGAAAAACTTCAACTGCCTCCGGATGTGCCTGTACAATTTCAATAATTCCCATTTCCTTAGTAACTTTTGCCATTTTTAACTCCTTATATTGACTTTTTTACAATTATCCTTAATAAGACAATAAGATTATAGCATACAAATGAAAGGATTAATATATGCAATTTATTAAAAATTTTTTTAAAGATGATTCACCTGTTGGTTTAAGCGGATTAAGGAAAAGGGCGGAATATGTTAAAGTAACTATACCTGAAAGTTACAAAAAAGCATATATTCCGAATTTGAGTAACAATTTCTTTATAAGTTAAAAGCGGTTTTTAAACCGCTTTTTTTATTATACTTGGTCAATAATATTAATATCTCCGTCATCCGAAACAAATTGTATCCCGAATTTTGCACGGAAAATGTATTTTACGGTATTACTTTGTACCTCATACATCATTTTGTTATACAAATCATAAGCTTCCTTTTTGTATTCAATTAGCGGATCTTTTTGACCATAAGCACGAAGCCCTATTCCTTCTTTTAGCATATCAATGTTATGTAAGTGGTCAATCCATTGAGCATCAACAACTCTTAACAAAACATCTCTTTCTAAGCTCCTCATAATATTGTTATCCGCAAAAACTTCTTGTTGAACAGTATTTTCATCATATTGTGACATTATTGAATTATAAAATCCTATAATCTCTTGTTCATGCTCCTTATATGCTTTTTGTGCCGCTTCTTTTAATGAATCATAAATCCTCGAATATCTGTAGGGTTTTGTATCGTCTTTTGTAATATATGAAATTTGTGGAATATTAGCGTGAAGTTCTTTAATAAGAGTATCTAAATCTTCCTGAATATATTCTTCCGGATTCATGTCAGGTGTAATATAACTTTTTAATAATCTGTCAATTTCTCTATCTATCATGAACTGAATATCTTCGTTTAAATTTTTACCCTGAAGAACTTTTCTTCTTTGTGCATAAAATTTTTCTCTTTGAATATTCATTACATCATCATATTGAAGTACGCTTTTACGAATATCGAAATGATAAGTTTCAACTTTTTTCTGTGCAGATTGAATTTGTCTTGTAATAAGTGAAGATTCAATTGCCATATCTTCTTCTACATTTAACATATTCATAAGGTTGGTAATTTTATCTCCGCCAAAAATTCTCATTAAATTGTCCTCTAATGATAAGAAAAATCTTGTAGAACCGGGGTCGCCCTGTCTTGCTGCACGACCTCTGAGCTGATTATCTATACGTCTTGATTCATGACGCTCCGTACCAATAACGTGCAGTCCGCCAAGTTCAACGACCTTTGCATGCTCAGATTCGGTTATACTTTGAGCTTTTGTAAGGGCTTCTTTTTTTAATTCTTCATAATTGGGATTATCAGGTTGAATATTTGATTTTTCCAATTCTTCTTTTGCAAGATACTCCGCATTACCGCCTAAGAGGATATCAGTTCCTCGACCTGCCATGTTGGTTGCAATTGTGACTGCTCCAACACGACCGGCTTGTGCAATAATGTATGCTTCTTTTTCGTGTTGTTTTGCATTCAATACGTTGTGTTTTATCCCTTGTTTTTTTAGAAGTGCAGAAATATATTCGGATTTCTCAATACTTACCGTACCCACAAGGACAGGTCTGCCCGTTTCATGTTGTTTGATTATATCGTTAACAACTGCATTATACTTTCCTCGTTCGTTTTTATATATAACATCAGGATTGTCAATTCTTATATCACTTTTGTTTGTAGGAATAACCGTAACTTCCAGATTATAAATTTTGCCAAACTCTGCCTCTTCGGTCATTGCCGTACCTGTCATGCCGGAAAGCTTAGGATAAAGTCTGAATAAATTTTGGAAAGTTATGCTTGCCAAAGTTTGGGTTTCATCCTGAATTTCAACACCTTCTTTTGCTTCAATAGCCTGATGAAGTCCGTCAGACCAACGTCTGCCCGGCATCATTCTGCCGGTAAATTCATCAACTATCATTATTTCACCGTCTTTTACGACATAATCAGTATCTTTTATAAACAGTTCTTTTGCCTTAAGTGCATTTAATAAATCATGTGCATGTTGTGTATTAATATCAAAGAGGTCTTTGCACCCGATTAATTCTTGTGCTCTATCAATACCATCTTCTGTTAAAATAACATTTTTATTTTTTTCATCAACCTCATAATCTTTAAGTTTTTCTAATTGAGGAGCAATTTTTGCCATAAGATTATAAGTATCTGCCGATTTTTCAACACGTCCGCTTATTATTAAAGGCGTTCTTGCTTCATCTATTAAGATACTGTCAACTTCATCAATAATTGCATAATTATAAGGTCTTTGAACCAACATATCTGCCGAACTTGCCATATTGTCACGCAAATAATCAAAACCGAATTCATTATTTGTTCCGTAAGTGATATCACAAGCATAAGCAGCTCTTTTTCGATTAAATTCTTCTGCATCATGCTGATTTGAAAGGACAACGCCAACAGTTAAGCCTAAAAATTTATATATTTTCCCCATCCATTCAGAGTCACGTTTCGCAAGATAATCATTTACCGTAACTACATGTACGCCTTTCCCTGTTAAAGCATTAAGATATGCCGCAAGTGTTGCGACAAGAGTCTTACCTTCACCTGTTCGCATTTCTGCTATATGACCGTTATGAAGGAAGTATCCGCCGATTAACTGCACATCAAAATGACGCATATTTAAAACACGTTTCCCAGCTTCACGAACTGTAGCAAAGGCATCGGGAAGTATTTTATCCAACGCTTCTTTTTCTAATATTTTATCTGCTTTCGGGTTTTCAGAAGTTTGACGTTTAGCCAATATTGCCCTAAATTCATCTGTTTTCGCTCTGAGTTCTTCATTTGTAAGCTTTTCGTATTCAGGCTCTAACGCATTTATATGGTCAATTATACCCATAATACTTTTTACTTTTTTTTCATTAGGGTCGCCTAAAAGTTTTAACAATAAACTAATCATTATTATCCTCTCCAATTAAGAGGATAATAACACAAACTTAAATGTCGGTAAAGAGTTAAGTGTAACTATAATTGCAACTATTTTTTAATTATCAAAAATGACTTTAAAGCGCGCCCCGTATCACCTGAATCTTGGGTCGAAATTACATGGATATTCTTATAATCCATAGAAGTTGAACTTCCGCCATCAAAAGCCATTGCACTTTCTAAACCATAATTCGCACACAAATCCTTTGCTTCTGAAAGTGTCATAGGATTTGCATTTGTAACGATAAAAATATGCACCTCTTGTTCACCTTTTACATTGGATTTCAAACCAATTAAAGTTCTGGGTGTTTTATGCAAAACCGATGCAGATTCTCTTATAACATTTCCTTCCGAATCTTTTACTACAAAAAACTCTTCCTCTAATCTTAAATTAGGTAGCAATCTCGGCCCGCCTTGTGCTGATGTCTTTATTGAACATAAAAAATCCGTTTTTGCATTGTGTTCTGCTATTTCATATCTCAATTTACCGTCACAATCCAAAACCCTAAATTCAGTACGATTCAGTATCGCTTTCATATTTTTTCTAAGAACAGAGTTTGTCATTAAACTTGAATTGAAAATGGGATCTTCAGCAACTTGGTAATCATTAATAATATATGATATCGTTTTTTGATTTTTAGGATCAAAAAAACCTGCATTAACAGTTAACTCTGAATTTGAAAGTCTATGTGCTTCTCTATTAGTAATTAAATTTGAAGATGACACAAACTCCATTTTCTTTTTAATTCTATTTCCCTTTAATATAATGTGATAAATACCGTTGTCAAAATCAACTTCAATATTATTA
>JAKSUR010000014.1 GCA_024408765.1 bacterium
CACCTAAACAAATTTTTCAACTTAATAGTGTTGCGATTGCTTCTTGAATGTGGGTCAAAAGAGTTATTTCAAATTCTTCCAAAATAGGTTTTATGACGGAGTCTATTTTTTCTATATTTTCTTTGAGCTCACGCACAGTCGCCTGAGGCTCCATACTAAGCTCAAATTGACATCCGGGCACGAGCGTAATTGTATTGTGAAGTTTTTTCAGCCCGATAATTTCTGTTCCGTCTAACATTGAGTTCCAACGATGCAAACCTCCTCTTGAAATCTTTCACAATACTTTGAATAAGTAGTTATCGGAAGTATTGTGTAGTTTTACAAAATCATAATCAGCTTGAAGTTTATTTTTAGATTTTTCCTAAAATCCAACCACTGATGAACCAAATCTAATCTTGCTAATGCGATTTGTTTTGATTTTTCAGGGGTAAATTTTGTTGTTTCATATTCGTTCATGTGTATAAAATCCTTATACACACATTAATTGCTCTGTTTTAAAGAAACATCAAGTCCTAAATCTCTTTTCCGCCTGACAAATCAAAGATTTGAAACGGCGGCATCGTAGTGTTTCGTGCCCTGCTCGCCTTGCCATGCGGCAAGCCGACACCGGCACTTCACACCGGCTCACGCATCTTAATCTCAGAGACATTTCGACACATCTCATTCTGTAAGAAAATTAAAATTAACAATTCTTGCACTAAAAGTCCATCGCAAAAGCCTAAACACAATGGTAAATTTAGCGATTTTAAAATAAAAACATGGAAATTTAGTGCAAAAAAGTGCAAGAATAGTGACATTTGTGCAAGAAAAGCGGATTGGTGGCAGAGGGCTGAAGTCGGCAGCTTTGCTGTCGCATGCCCGTTTAACGCCGCCAACCAAGCAGGACGCCAAATCTCAACATTAAAAACTTGCCTCAATTAGCCCAACCAAGCCACTCTTTACCTGAAATACCCCATCCAAATTGGACAGAAAAGTTATAGTCCACTTAAAGAAAACGTAAAAAAAAGAAGTCTTAATGACTTCTTTTTTTTAATGGTGGGTGTGGTGGGACTCGAACCCACGACCAATTGATTAAGAGTCAACTGCGCTACCAACTGCGCCACGCACCCATATTATTAAGTTTTCAATTTCGCTCCGTTGACTTCGTCAACTGCTACCTCTCCTCGGACGTGACATTTAGTCACCTCCTCGTCGGCAGAGTCAACTGCGCCACGCACCCATATTATTAAGTTTTCAATTTCGCAACTCGTATGCTCATTGTATCACAAACAAATATATTTCAATATCATAAATTGAATTTTTACATTTATAGTTGTGATAAAACTTATAGCACCTTTTGTTTAATTTTATAATCTCTTTTAATATCTTTTATTTGCAAAAATTTTAAAAACCATACTTAACAAAATTGCCTAGATTTTATTTTTGTATTATCATATTGTAAGCGTGAGGTTAAGTATGGATTTTTTTAGAAATCATAAAAAATTAATTGTAGGCATTATAACAGTTTCCTTTCTGATTTGGACTATCGGCATGGGTATTGGTCTTTTATTTATAAGGTAATTCGTTCTTAATTTTTTAACAAGAATATCATGGGGGTAGTTTTGAGTTTAAGAAAGGTGCTGACTGTTTTTGTATTTTTAGGAGTTTTATTCAACTTCTGCGGTTGCTTGTCTGTTTATGCAACAAGTGATATTGAAAAAAAACAAAAACAAACTCGTGAAAAAATTAAAAAATTAAGATTATTGGAAAATATTGAAACCAACAAATTATATAAAAATCAGCAAAAATTAGAACACGCAACCAACAATTTAACATCCTCCGCATCTGAAATTAACGAAATGCAAAAACGCTTAGGACAACTTGAATCTCAGCTTTCTGTTGCATCAGATGAGTATAATCGCCTTAATCGTCAATTGGCAGAGCATTTAAGAAGTGCTTACAAATCCCAACGCAATGCAAGATTTCAAATCTTATTAAACTCTGACGATATAAATATGCTTGTTGACAGATGGTACTATCAACGTATACTTATCAAAAAAGATGAAGAAAAAATGTTGGCTTCTAAAAATAAGGCTTTAGAAATTGCTTTAATAAAAAATAATATTACTTCAAGAAAAAGAAGTTTAGAGCGCTCGGTTGCTTCGTATAATACTCAAAAGGATTATATTAAGCGTGCAATTGCAAGAAATGAACAGATGATAAACAAGTTAAAAACAGACAGAATCGCTTATCAAAAAGCAGAAAAAGAACTGGAACACCAATCTAAGCAAATCGGATCTTACATAAACAAAACCGCAAAATCTTCTAATATAGTTGTTGCATCAGGGTTTATGAAGCCAATAGGCGGAAGAATTACATCTCCATTTGGTTGGAGAACTCATCCTATATTTAACACAAGGACATTCCATTCCGGTATTGATATTGGCGGGCCTAATATGGGTGCAATTAGAGCCTCAAATTCTGGCAAGGTGATTTATACAGGTTGGTATGGCGGTTATGGAAAAGTTGTTATTGTGGAACATGGTGTTGTTAACGGAAAGCCTATAACAACTTTGTATGCACACATGAACTCTATTGCCGTTTCTAACGGAACAAAAGTTCAAAGAGGACAAGTCTTAGGTTATGAAGGCTCAACAGGATACAGTACAGGCCCACATTGTCATTTTGAAGTAAGAGAAAACGGACAGCCAAACAATCCGTTAAAATATATAGGAACATAACATTGAAAAATAGATTATTTACGGTTTTAATAATTTTATCAGCATTCGCACTACAAGCGCAAGCGGATTTTGCCTTTTTAGACGGTGCTGATTATACCGGTGAAGCATTTTATGAGCAATCGATGCCGTATACTTTTCCTTCGAAAGATAATAAAGAAAATCTTTCCGGTACTATACCGCCTATTAAACGATTGCGTTTAAATATTAAAAACAAGCTTGATGAAAGAGCTTTAAATAAATTAGAGTTTGCACCTACAGCTGATACTGAAAACAATACACAATTTGTATCAGATGAGAGTAAATCTGAGTATATCTCGGATGAAACAGAAGAAGCTTTTGAAGAAATAAATCCGGACGGATTTGAAGCTGATAATGAGGCTCTTAAAGAAAGCGGAAAAATAAAATTCGGTAAGAAAAATAATAAGAAAAGCCAAGAAGAAATTTCTAAAAATGCAGAAGATATAATACTGGATTGCGATGATATTGACTACGATACACAAAATTATATGATTAATGCAAAAGGTAATGTTAGTATAACCTTTGTTAAGCAAAATACAACAGTTAAATGCGATACAATGGTTTTTGACAGAATTAATAATACAATTAAGGCGGACGGAAACGTAAAAATATTAAAAAATGGCAGAACTGTTAGCGGAGATTATATTTTTGTAGATTTAAATGAAGAAAATGCTCTTATTGAAAATCCTTTATCTAAAACGGAATCAATTGAAATTCGTGCAAAAAAAGGTTATGTATACGGAGATAAAATTGTCCAAGAGAACGGCAGAATAGAAGTAAATGGGGAATATCCCATAAATTTAAAATCCGGTACAAGAGGCCCCCATTATTCCAATATAATGATTACCGATGAAGAAAAATTAACTGCAAAAAATAATCACAATAATGTTTTTAAATTAAAAGCCGATACAATAAAAGTAAAGCAAAAAGGTGATTTAGAAGTAATTTCAATAAAAAAAGGAAAGGTATATAAGGATAATAAAACTATTTTTGTAATTCCTTCGGTAAAAATATACACGAATAAAAATCACGATTATGCCGAATCAAATTTTTGGGAAGTCGGCTATTATCGTGGCTTGGGTTTATATACAGGTCCTGGGTGGGTTGTTGAGTTACCAAAAGGCTCGGTGTTCAAAGCCATGCCGGTGCTTAATTATTACAAAGGCGCAGGTGTAGGAGCTATCGGTAGATTTAACAGCGGTACAAATCAAACTATTTTGGCATACGGAACGGCAAGTAGTAAGTTTTTTGTTTCAGGTCATCAAGATTTAGATGATAATTTGTTCTTGCAATATTCTGTTAACAGTTATATGGATGAATGGTTTTTAGGTCGTCGTCGTCCTAAATACGGTATTGGATTGGTTTACAAAAAATCGTACAGCAAGGATTCTTTTTTATTACAAAATAGAATGTCCTCTTTTTCTCATAGAATAGAGACAGGTTATTTTCATGATTTGGATTTTGACGGTAATTTTGAAAAAGTTCTTGAAGGCGGTAATATGGGGACTATGAGAACAAGATATATGGCACAAGCTGTACAGTCATTATATAATTACAAAAACCCCGAAAAACTTAAAATGTTTAACTTTGATGTTGTAGGAAGTTTGTCAACCGCATTATACGGAACCGGTGATACACAAGCCATTGCAATGCTAGGGCCACGCATTTCCAGTCAGTATAAAAGATGGCATCAGCAAATAGGTTATAATTTTGTTGCTTATGATGATAATTCTCCGATGTTAAGATATGATGCATACAGATATGGTACACAGTTTCTATATTTTAGAGAGTCCTTCAAATTGTGCAGATGGTTGATGCTATCTTGGTTTAGTAACATAAATACGACTAATGACAGCATTATTAATAAAACATTAACTGAAAATTCTTTCTACTTATCATTTGGGCCTGATGAATATAAAATTCATTTGGGTTATGATTTCGCAAGAGAAATAATGCGTTTGAATTTTGAAGTTATGATGGACGCTAAAGGTTCAAATGTTGAATATAAAACTTTTGAATTAACACAAGATAAAAAATCTAAAAAAGAAAGTTTGCCAAAGGAACACATTAATCCAAATTTAGCGCCAGTACAACCACAAGTGTTAAAACGAGCAATAGTTGAAGATATGAAGGTGACGGAAGATGTTCTTTAATACAAAAAATAAACTCATAAAAGAAATAATTGAATGTGGCAAATTGTGCGGGGAAAAAAATTATACTCCGGGATGTTCCGGTAATATATCTGCAAGATACCGTGAGGGAATGCTTATAACAACGTCAGGTTCGTCAAACAGTTTTTTAAAAAAAGAATATGTAACATATACTGATTTTAACGGAAATTCTTTGGAAAAAGGTAAAAAACCTTCAAGTGAAAAATTTTTACACATAGAAGTATATAAAAAAAGAAAAGATGTTAATTATATAATTCATGTACATTCGCCATATCTAAGCAGTTTTGCAGCTTCAGGCAAGGATTTGACAGAACCTGTTATGGCTGAAAGTGTTTTTTACCTTGGCAAAATTCCGCTTGCCAAATATGCATTACCTTCTTCAAAAGAATTGGTTGAAAATACAATAGTGTATTTTGATAAGTATGATGTGGTTTTAATGGAAAACCATGGTGTAATTGCAGTTGCGCAAACGATGGAGGAAGCTTATTTAAAACTTGAAGTAGCAGAGGTTTATGCACAAACAGTTTTAAACTCTTATATTTTAGGCGGGCCAAAAGTTTTATCTCATGATGAAGAACAAGCAATTTTAAGTTTAAGGGGATAGAATTTATAAAATGGCATGGATAAATTTGTTTATAGCCGGAATATTAGAAGTTGTATGGGCGATTAGTCTTAAATATTCTAACGGATTAACAATTGTAATTCCGACAGTAATCACTATAATTGGTATGATTGCAAGTTTTTATTTCCTTTCGCTTGCCACCAAGACATTGCCTATAGGAACAGCTTATGCTGTTTGGACAGGTTTTGGTGCAATAGGTACGGTGATTTTGGGAATAATATTATTTGGAGAACAAGTATCCTTTGCAAGAATTTTATTTCTTCTTTTAATTATAATTGGCATTATAGGATTAAAGCTGTCATAAGGCAAATGAATTATTTTACAAAAAATGAAGCGCTTACGTTCGCATTAATTTTTATAAAACCATTTGAAACAGACATTCCTGATGCTGATTCTGATGTTGAATCAGCAACTGCTGAAAGCATATTTTTAGCCATATATAATCTTGGTTGATTTACATTATTTGCTGAACAACTTGTGTTCAAACTGCTAACGCCAATAACTGAAGTGTTCATAACTTTTGCAAGCATATTAGCTCTGTTGTATGCTTTTTTTGAAGCTTTAGTAATTAGTTCGTCACATTGAGCATCATAATTTGATATTGAAAAAGACAGACTATCTACATTCGTTGCGCCTGCTGTTATTGCATTGTCAATCATTTTTCCGATTTTATCTGTTGATTTTGTATGAACAATTATTCTGTTTGAAACTTCATATTTTTCAAAAGTTTTTTTAGAATTTATGTATGAATAAATTGGGGATGCGTTAAAATCGGATGTTTTTATGTAATCACCTGATGCAGAATTAATCATTGATTTTAACTCTGTATAAACTTTGTCTGAAAGTTCTTTGTTAAGTGTAGTTGCCTTTTGTAATGATTTTAAATCTGAAGTTTTAACTGCAAACGAAATTTCTGCAACATCAGGTGAAATATCAGTTTCTTCTGATGTATTAACTGAAATATAGCCTTTATCTTTACTATTATCAATTGAAACCGCCTGTGTTGATAAACTTGCACATCCTGCAAACAAACTCAATACAGTTATTGCAACAAGAATTCTTTTCATATAATTTTCTCCTTAATTTATTTCTCAATTAGTATAACGAAAAATATAAAATTTTGTTTGTTTTTTTGTTGATAAGTTATTTTTTTGTTATAGTGTAATTATATTAATAAGGAGATGGATATGCAAGAATTATTGAAAAAGAGTGCAATGGAGCAATCAAAAGCTCTTAAAAATAAAGAGGTATCTGCTGTTGAGCTTACCAAGGCATCATTAGAAAGAATTAAATCAATTGATGAAAAACTTGGAGCTTTTAATTCTTTAACAGAAGATACTGCACTTGAAACAGCAAAAAAAGTTGATGAAAAAATTTCAAAAGGAGAAGAATTACCGCTTTTGGCAGGTGTACCTTTGGCATTAAAAGATAATATGAATTTAATCGGCTCAAAAACAACGGCTTCAAGTAAAATTCTCGAAAATTTTGTTTCACCATACAATGCTACCGTAACGGAAAAGCTTTTACAAAATTTAGTTCCGATTGTTGGAAAAGCAAATCTTGATGAATTTGCAATGGGTTCTTCAAATGAAAACTCTGCATTTAAGAAAGTTCATAATCCTTGGAATTTAAATAAAGTCCCCGGTGGTTCATCAGGCGGTTCAGCAGCATCTGTTGCGGCTTGTGAAGCAACACTGGCTCTGGGTTCGGATACAGGCGGAAGTATCAGATTGCCAGCAAGTTTTTGCGGTATTGTCGGTATGAAACCTACTTATGGTAAAGTTTCAAGGTATGGACTTATTGCATTTGCTTCTTCTCTCGACCAAATAGGGCCTTTTACAAGAACAGTTGAAGATGCAGCAGCACTTTTGGAAGTTATATCAGGTCATGATCCGCATGATTCAACGTCTTTAAAACTGCCGATTGAAAACTACAGAATTTCTCTGAATAATGATATTAAAGGCATGAAAATTGGTGTAGTAAAAGAACTTGTAAAAGAAGGTCTTGCTCCTGATGTTGAAAAAGCTATGCAAAATGCAATAGACACATATAAATCTTTGGGAGCGGAAGTAGTGGAGATTTCACTTCCTAATATAGGTCATTCAATAGGGATTTATTATATTCTTGCAACTGCTGAATGTAGTTCTAACTTGGCAAGATTCGACGGTGTCAAGTATGGTCACAGAACGGATAATGCAAATAATCTTCTTGATATGTATTGTAAAACAAGGGCAGAAGGTTTTGGGCCTGAGGTAAAACGAAGAATAATGCTGGGGACTTATGCTTTGTCCTCCGGTTATTATGATGCTTATTATAAAAAAGCTCAGCAAATGCGAAGAATTGTAACCGAGGATTTCTTAAAAGCGTTTGAACAGGTGGATGCACTTATTGCACCAACTTGCCCAAATACAGCTTTTGATTTAGGTTCTAAAACGGAAGATCCGCTTGCTATGTATTTAACTGATATTGCAACAATCGGTGCAAATTTAGCCGGTATTCCTGCTATGTCAATTCCTGCCGGATTCGATTGTGACGGCATGCCTATTGGTTTACAAATTATGTCACCTCAACTTAGTGAAGCAAAATTGTTTAATATAGCATATAAATTTGAACAATCACATGATTATTATAAACAATTAGCGAATATTTAAAGTTAGGTATTGCGGAAATATTAAAAATAATATTTCCGCAAGTTTTGTTAGCAAAAAAAATATTTATGTGTTTTAATTTTCATGTATGAAAATTTCATGTGTACACAATATTAATTTTAATGAACATCCTTCCGAGAAATCAAAAAAACGTGAGTTTATTGATGTAATTTCGGATTCGGTAAAAAACCCCAGAGATGTAAATGACATGGTTGCAGTTACAAGAGGTATTTTTAAAGCTTATATGCTAATAATGTCAGGTTCGGCTCTTTTAACATTATCAAACCTCATACCTACAAAGAAGAGTTTTGGAAAAGCATCAAAAAATATAATGATAGTGGCAGGTTGGACATTAAACATATTGAGCGCATTGTTTTTTGCTAAACCGTTTGCATTTAAAGGAAACAGTCCTACTGTTAAAAGAGAAGATATAAACAAATAAATTTATTTTTCCGAGGTAACGGTAATTCCTTCCATAAGATTATAAAAATCTTCTCTTGGCAGTGTTGACATTGTTTTCATGGCGTATGAAAGTATGCTGACTTTGTCGTACCAACGACGTGAATTAGAAATCTTATACAGACCGAGAACTCTATCAATTCCAAGACTTATTTCTTGGTTTTCATCATCTTCTTCATTATGTAAATCTTTTATTTGTTTAACTACGGTAGTTAAATCTCTTGACAAAGCTCGCCTTTGACTGTCTTCCATGTTCTTTAATATGTCTAATGCTCTTTGTGTGTTTTCATTTGAATCATACCAGCGTCTATCGTACATTAACAATATCTCCCCTAAGACATACATAACATCTTCCGTTAATATTATATTAAAACCCATGCCTGAACAAATCATCCGTTTGATTGAAGCGTTAGGAACTTAAAATTACAATTCTAAGTTTAAAAATTTAAAAAATACCAAATACTTTTTCTATTTATACAATATAACTAAAAATTTATACAATTTAAAATAATTGTGAAGGATTATATATAACAGGGAGATATCAGCATGAATATAAAATTATTACTGGTAGAAGACCAAAAACTTATGAGAATAGGTTTAAAAGCTCTTTTTAATGATTATCCTGAAATGGAAATAATAGGTGAAGCTTCTTGTGCAAAAGAAGCAGTTGAAAAAACAAAACTTATAAAACCTGATATAGTGTTGATGGATTTAGGGCTGCCTGATTTTTCAGGAATTGATGCAACTAAACAAATTTTAGAGCATAACAATAATATTCGAGTAATCGCACTGACTTCTCATGTTTCGGAGGATGAAGTGAACAACTCTCTTCAAGCAGGAATTAGTGCTTATGTAGTTAAGGATATAGCTACAGAATTTCTTATGAACATAATAAAAATGATAAAACTTGGTGCAATGTGGCTTGATCCGAAAGTGGTTCCGTTTATCAGGGATAAGAATTGCGGAATTATTCCTTCAAGACAATTATCCAGAAGTGTTTTTAAAGAAAGACATTCCAATTTGACTCAAAGAGAATATGAAGTATTAAAACTTATCGTGGATGGACAATCGAACAGCGATATAGCAAAAACGCTTACAATCAGCGAACATACAGCTAAAGCTCATGTATGTAACATTATTCAAAAACTCGTTGTTGACGATAGAACACAAGCCGCGGTTAAAGCTCTTAAAGAGGGATTAGTTTGATGTTTCATCAGGCATTGTATATGTATAATTCGGTTTATCTTCATCCTCTGATTCATCATTTTTAGTTTTAAAATTCATAATAAAGACTTGTCCTTTTTTTATCTCAAGCTCCTTACCTTTACTTATAAATGAAAGCGGAGTGCTTTTATATACAGATATAATCGCTGATTTTGCTCGATTTCCGTCTTCATTTTTAGCTATGCCTTTTATGAGAGCAACGCCCGGCCCTATAAAACCGCTGATAAAATGAGAACTTGCCATTACTGCACCTTTTTCTATAATTGAGGTTGCTTTTACATCTGATACGGGACTATATTTCCCGATATAACCATCTTCCAAATTATAAATTTCTTTTGTAAGCGAATCACAATACTTAAAAGGAACAAAGTTAAATGTTGCATTCCTTTTTAATCTTTTGGGGTTGGTTATATCTGTAATTTTACCTGTAATAACAGAACCGCTATTAATGATAAAACCATCTTCTGTCATATAATCTTCCACAATCATAAGTTCCCATGTTTCAGGCGGATTCGCCGTAGAAAAATCTTCTAATGCTTCAACTTTAATGTTTTTGGCAAAAGATGATTGCATAAATAAAAAGGATAATATCAATATAAAAATCAATTTTTTCATAGGAAAATTATAACATAAATTTTAGATGTGGTGTAATTTGATTTTTGTTGTAAAATGTTATTGTTGATATGGGAAAAGGACGGCAGAATACGCCGATAATATAATATATGACAATACAAGAATGGTTTGATAAACGTAAAGAAGCTCAAATAGAGCGCAGAGCTAAAGAAATGCGTGGTATAGAAGATGCTAATCCCGGAATTTGGACTAAGTGCGTGCATTGTGAAACACAAATTTTAAAATCAGAACTTGAAGATAATTTAATGGTTTGCCCGCACTGTGATTATCATTTTAGAATAAATGCCAAAACAAGAATATCACAGCTTTTTGATAAAGATTCATTTGAAGAATTGTATAAAAATGTTCTACCGACTGATCCGCTCAGTTTTATCGATACCGAATCTTATGCCGATAGATTAAAGAAAGCAAGCGACAAAACAGGTCTTGATGAAGCTGTAATTACAGGAATCGCAAAAATAGAAGGACATCCTCTCGTTACTGCCGTTATGGATTTTGATTATATGGGCGGTTCTATGGGAAGTGTAGTTGGCGAAAAAGTTACAAGAATTATGGAAAAAGCTCTTGAATTAAAACTTCCGATGCTTGCTGTTACATCATCCGGCGGTGCGAGAATGCAAGAAAGTGCATTGAGCCTCATGCAAATGGCAAAAACTTCATGTGCGGCAGGGAAACTTGATGAAGCAGGAATTTTATACATCAATCTGTTAACCGAACCGACATTTGGCGGAATAACAGCAAGTTTTGGAACACTTGGGGATATTATTATTGCCGAACAAGGTGCAAGAATAGGCTTTGCAGGAAGAAGAGTTATTGAGCAAACAATAAAGCAAAAACTTCCTGATGATTTTCAAACCGCAGAATACTTGTTAAAATATGGACAAGTAGATATTGTTTCCAAGAGAAAAAATTTAAGAAAAACATTAGCTAAAATCCTTGATATACACACTAAGTAGAATGGATTAACAGTTTGAGGTAAATATATGGCAACTGTACTGGATTTTGAAAAACCGATAATAGAAATACAAAATAAAATAGATGAACTAAAAAAAATGAGCGAAGAATCGGGCTTGAATATGGAACAACAAATAAAAACATTTGAAAAACAAGCCCAAGATTACAAAAAGGAGTTATATTCAAAATTGAAACCTTCACAAAAATTACAAATTGCAAGACATCCTGAACGTCCAAAATTTATTGACTACGTTAATATGCTTGTTATCGATTTTATAGAATTTCATGGTGACAGAGAAGGAATGGATGACAGAGCAATTATAGGCGGAGTTGCAAAATTTGACGGCAAACCTGTTATGATAATAGGGATTCAAAAAGGCAAAACAACAAAAGAAAACTTGGATTGCAATTTTGGAATGCCGCAACCTCAAGGCTATAGAAAAGCGCTTCGTTTATTTAAACATGCAAACAAGTTCAAAATGCCTATTATAACATTGATTGATACTCCGGGCGCATATCCCGGAATAAAAGCAGAGGAAACCGGTCAGGGTTCTGCCATTGCAGTTAATCTTCGGGAAATGTCAAAGCTTGATGTGCCTGTAATTTCTATAATAACCGGTGAAGGATGTAGCGGAGGTGCGTTAGGTTTAGCTGTTGCAAACAGAGTTATGATGCTTGAACATGCTTATTATACTGTCATTTCACCTGAAGGATGCGCATCAATCTTGTGGAGAGATTCTGCTATGTATGCGGAAGCTGCTGAAGCATTAAAAATTACTTCAAAAGATTTGTTAGATTTAGGAATTATTGATAAAGAAATTAAAGAGCCATTGGGCGGAGCGCATAATGATTATGAAAAAACAGTAAAAAACATTCACGATGCTATTTCGAAAGCTTTGCAAGAACTGGAAAAACTTTCACCTGAGGATTGCAAAGCTGAAAGATATAACAAGTTCAGAGCAATGGGAAAATTTATTGAGCGGTAAAATATTATTAAGGTATATTTAAAACGAGGGACTAAACAAGCCCCTCGTTTAATTATTTATTGAAAACCAATTCGTCATTTTCTACATCTATAATCATGTGATCGCCTGATGTAAATTGCTGAGAAAGAATAAGCTTTGAAAGCGGATTTTCAACCATTTGTTGAATTACACGTTTCAAAGGTCTTGCACCATATACGGGATTGTATCCTCTTGTTGCCAAAAATTCTTTTGCATCTTCTGTGATATCAAAAGTAATATTATGTTCTTTAAGAAGTCCTTTCAGGTTTTCCATTTGAATATCAACTATTTTAGACAGCTGTTGCAAATTCAGTGCTTTAAAGAATATTGTTTCATCAACTCTGTTCAAAAATTCAGGTTTGAATTTTTCTCTCATAATTGTATTGACTTTTTCTTTTGTTTCTTCAAAGCTTCCACCATTAAGTGAAGCGTTCAGAGAATCTTCCAAAATAATGTCGCTTCCAATATTTGAAGTCATAATGATAACTGTATTTTTAAAATCAACAGTTCTGCCTTTTGAATCAGTCAACCTGCCATCGTCAAAAATTTGAAGCATAATGTTAAATACGTCAGGATGAGCTTTTTCTATTTCATCAAAAAGTATGACGGAATACGGTTTTCTTCTGACAGCTTCTGTTAATTGTCCGCCTTCTTCATATCCTACATATCCGGGAGGCGCTCCGACAAGTCTTGATACATTATGTTTTTCCATATATTCAGACATATCTATACGAATAATTGAATCTTCATCATTGAATAAAAATTCGGCAAGCGTTTTCGCAAGTTCGGTTTTACCGACACCTGTCGGGCCAAGAAAGATAAATGTACCTATTGGTCGTTTGGGGTCTTTTAATCCGGATCTTGCACGACGAATTGCATCAGAAACAGTATTAACAGCCTCTTCTTGACCGATTAATCTTTTATGAAGCACATCCTCCATTTTTAATAGTTTTTGCATTTCCGATTCAACAAGTCTTGTAACAGGGATTCCTGTCCATTTGCTTACAATTTCAGCAATATCATCACCATCAACCTCTTCTTTTAAAAGTTGATTTTCATTTTTTTCTTTTCCTTGAACGGTTTGGAGTTTCTTTTCCAACTCCATTAATTTGCCGTATTTTAATTCTGCGGCTGTTTGCAAGTCTGTATTTCTTTCAGCTTCTGCTATTTGATTTTTAACTTTGTCTATTTCTTCTTTAATGCCTGCCTCTCCTGAAATCGTATTTTTTTCTGCTTCCCATTGAGCTTTTAACTTATCAATTTTATTAGCAAATTCATTGATTTCAGAAGTTAATTTGTCGATTTTTGCAATGCTTTCAGGTGATGTTTCTTTTTTTAAAGCTTCTCTTTCAATTTCCAATTGTATCTTTTGACGATACATTGAATCAATTTCTTCCGGCATGGAATCTATTTCAATTCTTAATGCTGATGCGGCTTCATCAATCAAGTCAATTGCTTTATCAGGAAGAAATCTGTCAGTTATATATCTGTCAGAAAGTGTTGCGGCTTGAATTAAAGCACTGTCTAAGATTCTGATTCCGTGATGAACTTCATATTTTTCCTTCAATCCTCTTAATATTGAAATTGTATCCTCAACAGACGGTTCATCAACCATTACAGGCTGAAATCTTCTTTCCAAAGCAGGATCTTTTTCTATGTATTTTCTGTATTCATTAATTGTTGTAGCACCGATTGTTCTTAGTTCACCTCTTGCAAGCATTGGTTTTAAAAGATTTCCGGCATCGGTTGAACCTTCGGTTGAACCTGCGCCTACAACAGTGTGAAGTTCATCTATAAACATAACAATTTCACCGTTCGATTCCTGAACTTCTTTGAGTACGGCTTTTAATCTTTCTTCAAATTCACCTCTGAATTTTGCACCGGCAATTAAAGCGCCCAAATCTAAGGATATTAATTTAACTTCCTTTAAGCTTTCGGGTACATCACCTCTTATAATTCTTTGAGCTAATCCTTCTACAATGGCAGTTTTGCCGACGCCCGGCTCACCGATTAGAACAGGATTGTTTTTTGTTCTTCTGTTTAGAACTTGAATTATTCTTCTTACTTCTTCATCTCTGCCGATTACGGGGTCTAATTTTCCTTTACGAGCTTTTTCGGTTAAATCTGTTGAATATTTTTCAAGTGCTTTCATATTTTCTTCTGCATTTTTTGTATTCACTTTTTTATTACCTCTTATTTTTTTCATTGCATTAAGAACAGAATTTGTGCCAACTCCTTGTTGTTTTAAAAGGGCTGTTATATTAGCGCCTTCCAATTTTGTCATTGCAATTAAAATACATTCTATACCTATAAATTCGTCTTTTAAATTTTCGGCTTCTTGAGTTGCAATTTCAAGTAAAGCGTTTGTTTCACGGGATAAAAACACTTGTTGAGAGTTTGAAGGATTAGAAATTGTCGGATAAGACTTAACTTTTGCAATAATTTCATTTATAAAGTGTTGGTTTAAAAGTTTTAACTCTTCCAAATAATCTTTAGCAATTCCTTTATCTTCAATCATTGCAAGAACTATATGCTCCGGTTGAACTTCCGTATTTTTATAAAAATCTTTTTTTGCATTTGCACTAAAAATAATTTCTTGAGAATAATTTGTAAATTTTTCAAAATTTATCATAATCGAAACTCCAATAAGTTTTTATGACCCACATTTTTATTTTAATGATATTTTTGAAAAATCAACATAAAATTAATGTTAATTTAATAATTTTGTAATTTTACAATTCTTAATAATAACGCAAGTTTTTTATAAAATAAGTTTTTATATATATATGGCTAGTGTAAATTTACATGACGAAAATATTTATTTTGCTAACGGAACGAACAAGATTCAGTCAGCGAATCCTTCTTTGAATAATTCGCAAAATGTTTATGCTAAAAATGTTTCACTTCCTTCATTTAAAGCATCAGGTGCAACATCTGCCGTAACAGTCAGAACACAATTAAATACAAAAGACGAAAAAACTAAATATAATGAACTTTCGGCAGAATTAGACGGAAAATACAGAAGAAAGCTGGAATATGCACTAAAATCAGGTATTTTATTAAAAAATGATTCTGATGACAAAAGTTCTGTTTTGGATAATTTACACAAAATTTTAAAAGAAGAAAGAGATCCCGGATTAAATAATATTTCACTAGTAAAAGAATGTTTAGATATTATTCAAAATCCTTATGTAATTACACAAACCTGCGAGGATATACCGCCTGAGTACAAAAAACCTGTAATCGGACTTATGACAAATTTGTCTGAAGACGAAAAAGAAATAAAAGAAGCGAACGATTATTTGAATAATATGCACACCGGTACATGTCCTACTGCAAGCATAGAATTTGACCTAGCAACCAAGCAACCGGCTGAATTTTTCCGTATAGTTGAAGGCTTAACTTCCCCTAAAAATGAAGCTTATAAAGTAATTGATATGGATGCATTATCGGATAAATCTCTTGATGCGATTTGGTTATTGGAAAAATTTAAAACTCCACATAAAAATATAGGTTTTGAAAAATCCGTAGTTTTATTAAAACCTGATAAAAATGCAATTATAAGAGCAAGAATCCAAAATAATCACAAAGATAAAGGCGAACGCTCAATGATTGATGTCTTAATGCAATCAACTATGATGCAACTGGGTTCTCAACAAACTTATGATTCAATAACAGATAAGCGTGCTCCAAATGCTTGGACAGCCGAGGACGGAGGACTTATTGATTTTGAAAAAACTTATGTAGAATCAATAATGGAAAATAAAAATACAACATCCGTTATTTATCAAAAAGTAGATGAAAATGGCAAACTTGTAGGATATGAAAAAGATTTTGCCACTATAAAAAAGGAACTTTTAGATACTCTTGCAACCGGACATAATATCATTATCGGTTATACTTGGCCTGATCCTGACAATGACAACAGATTATCGGGGCATGAAATAACTATTGTCGGAACAAAAACAAATGCAAAAGGTGAAACAATATTTATATGCCAAGATTCTGATGATGATGTGGATAAACCTATTGAGATGCCGGAATCTTTCCTTTTGCCTGCCATTCATCATGCCGGCTTGCCTGATGAAATTGCTTCAAGAGATTTTCAATATGAAGATAGTTGGAAATACGGGGTAAATGAATACGAAAAATATGACAAAGCCTAAAAGAAACTAACTTTTAACAAAATGAGTTAACCGGAATTTTACTATTATTCCATAACAGTAATTATAACAACTTTGTAACAGTTTGACATGCTTGCTGTTTTAGTGTGTAATCATATAGTAGCGTAATATCATCATACGCTTTCGGGGAGATTACTTTAGATTATGTATATAAAACAGCTGGAAGTAGATAACTTTAAGTCGTTTGCCAATAAAGTGGAAATTCCTATGCTAAAAGGATTTACTACAATTTCCGGCCCAAACGGCTCGGGTAAAAGTACAATTATAGACAGTATTTTGTTCGCACTCGGACTTTCTACCAGCAGAACCTTGCGTGCTGAAAAGTTGTTTCACTTAATTTCAACATACAACAAACGAAACGAAGCTTATGTAAAAGTGACTTTTGGTGATACGGAAGAGGGTGATTTTTCTGTTGCAAGAAAGATTAGAAAGTCATCACAAGGCTTTATAAGTGTATATTATCTAAATGACAAAGTTGTTACATTATCTGATATCCACGCTAAGCTTGAAAAACATAACATTACTCCAAACAGCTACAATGTAGTAATGCAAGGTGATGTTACCAGTATAATGAGTTGTACTCCTAATGAAAGACGAAAAGTTATTGATGAAATTGCAGGTGTGGCTGATTTTGACAGAAGAATAGATAAAGCAAATTCCGAGTTGGAAACCGTTGAAAACAGAGTTGTCAATTCTAAACTTATATTGAATGAAGTTAATGCCAGATTGGAACAGCTTAACGAAGAACGAGAAGTTGCTCTGAAATACCAAAAAATGAAGGAAGAAAAAACAGGCTTAGAAAGTCAAATTAACACCGTTAAGTTTTTTGATATAAAGAGAAATCTTGAAAAAGCACATGAAAACATCTTGGAATTTACAAAAAAAAAGAAAGAAGAAGAACTTAAATCAAAAGATTTAGAGGAAAGATTAAAACTTATTAAAGAACAGTTTGACGAAATTTCAAAAACTATTAAAGAAAAAGGCGAATCACATCAAATTGAATTAAAGCAGAAAGCAGAAGAAATAAAAGGAAGTATTGCCAGAAAAAATTCTTCTATTGTTTATGCGGATAAGCAGATTCAAGATAATTTAAAATCAATTGAAAATACAAAAAACGGCATTGAAACTCAAAAAGGTAAGATTAAAGAGGCTGAAATCAATATAAATACGGCAAAAGAGCGTATATGTATTATTGATGACAATATTGCAGAGCAAAAAAATATGCTGAACAAAATTTTGGAAGATATGTCAGGTCTAAATGAAACTGCGGAAAAACATATTGAAAAAAGAAACAATTTAAGAAAATCTTTTGAAGTTGAACAAGATAAAGAAAACAAGCTTATTCAAAAGAAAGCTCCCATGGAAGCAGAATTAACGCTAAAAAAACGTCAGGTTGAAGAAAATAAGATAAAACTTACGGAATTAGAGCAATTTAGGGATAATTACAGTGAAACGAAAGCCGTAAAAGAACTTTTAATATCCGAATTATCAAAAGAATTGGAAGATTTTAAGTTGATTCTTAAAAATACAATGGATGATTTGGACAAAATAAAGAATCAAATAACGGATGCGGATTATGATTTGCAAGCTGCAAGAAAAAAAATTCTTACTTTAGAAGCTTCTAAAAATGCAAATGAAGAGGCATATTTGGGCGGTACGGTAGATACAATTGTACGAGCCAATATAAAAGGTGTTCACGCACCTCTTATTAAACTCGGAAAAGTTGATGAAGAATATTCAACCGCATTAGAAATAGCTGTTGGCGGAAGAATGTTAAATATTGTTGTTGATGATGAACATACAGCATCTACTTGTATTGAATTTCTTAAATCCGCAGGTTCGGGCAGAGCGACTTTTATTCCTCTTAATAAAATTGTAAGATGTCCGAAAAGTTTAAATTTACCGAAAGAAAAAGGTGTAATTGACTACGCAATTAATCTTATTGATTTTGATGATGAATACTTAAATGCTTTTTATTATGCGGTCGGTGAAACACTTGTTGTTGAAGATAGATCTGTTGCGAATAAATTAATCGGTAAATACCGTATGGTTACTTTGTCAGGTGATTTGTTTGAAAAATCAGGTTCAATAACAGGCGGTTCAATAAAGAAGTCCGGTTTAAAATTCTCACAAAATTCAGACAGTGAAATAGAAACATATAAAGCCAGATATAATGAAATGGAAAGCCGTTATAACAGCTTAGTTGCTAAAAAGAAAACTTTAGAAACAAAATTTGATGAAATTAAAGAAAAACATTCTGATTCAACAACGGAATTTAACAAAGCAAAACTCGAATTATCTTCTTTGGAAACGAATTTTGCAGGAGTTCAAAATAATATTAAAGAAAAGCAAGAATTTGTTAAATCAACTGAAACTGAAATTAAAATTCTTGAAAAAGAACTTGATAAACTTGAATCAGAGCATATAACTATTTCTGAAAAAATGACCGAACTTCAGACCCAAATTTCTGATATAGAAAAATTAATGAATGATACTGATTTGAAAGAATTGAAAGAAAAAACCGCCGGAGTTGAGGCTGAAATTAAAAGATACGAAAAAAACAAAGCTGATTCGGAAAACGAAATAGAAGGTTTGCATACCAAAATTGATTTTATTAATACAACTATTCAATCATACAATGACACTATTGAAAGAGCTGTTAAAAATAATCAGGAATTAGAGCTTGATAAAGCTAAATTTGCAGAAGAAATTAAGGGTTTAAATATTGAACTTGAAGATTTGGAAGTTAAGATAAAAGAAATAACCGATAAATTGGGTGAACTTTTGACAAAAAGGAACGACATAAGCAGCGATTTGGTTGATATAGAAACGCAAAAGAAGATTAAAGAATCCGATATAGAAAAAATTGCGGAACAAATAGAGTCTTTTAAAGCCAGAAGGCGTGAATTAGAACCGGTTTTGGAAGAAACAAAAAATGTTTTGGAAGAATCCGGGGTTAATATAAGCGAACTTGTGCCAATAGAGATGTCTATTGATGAAATTACCTCTAAAATCCAACGATTACAAAAAAGAATGGATGAACTTGGTGCGGTTAATATGCGTGCATTGGAAGAATTCGACAGAGTTTCTGAGCGTCAGCAGGAACTTAGTTCTCAAATAGAAACTTTAAGCACCGAACGGACACAAATTCTTGAAAGAATGAAAGGTTATGAGGATTTGAAAAAAGAAACTTTCCTTAAAACATATAATTCAATAAACGAAAATTTCAAAGATGTATTTCATAAGTTGTCTGACGGGGAAGGCACATTGATTTTAGAAAATAATGAAAAACCATTTGAAGGCGGGCTGGATATAGAGGCACAGCCGAGAGATAAGAAAAAACAAAGGCTTATGGGTATGTCCGGCGGAGAAAAAGCACTTACGGCACTTTCGTTTGTGTTTGCCATACAAAAATACATGCCTGCACCTTTCTATGCTTTTGATGAAGTTGATGCGAGTTTAGACGGTATTAATGTCGAAAAACTTGCCCATATTGTTCAATCACAAGCGAATGAATCACAATTTATTGTAGTTTCACACAGGAGACCTATGATTGAGTCTGCAAATCGTACAATAGGTGTAACCCAAAAAGAAAAAGGAATTTCGAAAGTTACGGGTGTAAAACTCAGAGATTAAAGGTTTCTTCATAGATATAGAGGATTTCAAAAAGAAATATATATAGTAACATAATTATAGAGTATTGAATTTAAAAGGGTATATGGCAGTAAATATTACAAACACAAGCTTGAATAATAAAAATGCGGATATTGTCAAAGAAGCCGAGGTTGACGGTATAGAAATTCTCGTTGATATGGCAAATCAAGGTAAAATTGATCCTTGGAATATTGATATAGTTGATGTTTATGATAAATATATGGTTCATCTTTTTCAGGCTAAAGGTCAAAATTTGAAAATGACAGGCAGAACCATTCTTTTCGCTGCAATTCTTTTAAAATTAAAATCAAATGTGCTTGAAGGTTTGGATATTACCGATTTTCAAGAGCAAATCCCTGCTGAGTTGGAATATAGTGACGATCCTTTGGAATATGCTCAGGAGGATGAAATACCAACTAACAATGTAATTTCAATTGATGAAGTTCTGCAAAGAAGGACTAGTGTAAGACTTAATCATAACCGTGTAGTAACATTGCGAGATTTGATTCGTCAATTGGAATTTTATGAAATGCTCGACAAAAAGCAATCTCTAAAAAATGCACACGAAAGAGCAATGAAGAGAGTTCAAAGTTACGCAAGGCTTACACCGGAAGATATTATAAATCTTTCACACGAAGAATATATAGAAAACGGTATTGAGCGGTTGAGAGATAATCTTGAAGAAATCTTAAACCGTCAGAGCAAAATTGAATTGAATGAGTTAACTTTGCTCGGAATGAGCAAAATCAATGCTTATATATCACTTTTATTCCTTACGGCAGAGAGTGATTATGATTTGGAACAAGACGATTTTTATTCCGATTTATATGTTGTAAAAAAACCGGGAAGTTATAAACCGTCCAAAACAGATGATTCGGAAGATGAAGATAATATTTTTGATGCTGTTAATAATGCAAAAAGTATTTTAAATGACGAGGTTAGTGAAGATGGAACAGTTGAAATCCAGAATTGAAGCTGTCCTTTTCGTAACAGCTAAAGTGCTTCAAATAAATGATATCGCTGAAATTCTTGAAGCTGATTCCAACGAAGTTGAAGAAGCTTTGTTGGAGTTAATAATGGATTATGCTTCAAGAGAAGGCGCTTTGGAAATTGATGATGAAAACGGTTATATTTTGCAGGTTAAACAAGAACATTTAGATATTGTCGAAAAACTTTGTCCTGTTGAATTAAAACCGCCTGTTCTCAAAACTTTAACTGTTATTGCTTTAAAAGAACCAATCAGGCAATCGCTCTTAAAAGAAATAAGAGGGTCTAATGCTTATGAACATGTTCAGGAGCTTCTTGACAAAGGTTTAATCGCAAGACATAAAGATAAAAACGGCAGGTCTTTCAATATTAAGACAACTCCTAAATTTGCCGAATATTTTAAATTAAAAGGTGATGTAAGAACACTTGTAAAGACTCTCAACATAGATAGCGGGGTTAAAGATGAGGATACAAGCGTAAATGAGGTTGCTGTATAATATGAAAAAAACATATTTAATGTTTTTGTCTGTATTATGTTTCATTCTCGGTGGTATCGCTTGTCTTAGCTATCATTCGGAAATAGTCTTTGCTATACTTGCTGAGTATAATTATAACCGTAATAATATTAACATTGCTATTCGGCAATATGAAAAAGCCTTTGATAATGGTTATAAAAATTCAAAGGCAAGAATGTCTTATGTAAATCTTATTATAAATTCTCCTCTTAACTCTGAAGCACAAGCAAGGCTTATAAAATTTATTAATTTGTCCGAAGATGATGCTGCAAAATATAAGGCAGAATTATTTCTTTCAGATTTAAGGTCTGAAATTCACAGAAAATACCCTGATAATTATATTTCTCAAACAACTTATAATCAGAAATTAATAAGGTGGTCGCATAATCCTGTTACATATAATTTTTATAATGCACAAAAAGCACCTGAGTATTTTAAAGAAGAAATAAATAATGCGTTTTCTGTTTGGGAAGCAAATTCTGACGACAAAATAATCTTTAAACAGGTTAGTAACAATCCGGATATTGTTATTCGTTTTAACACAAAGAAAACTTATGCGGAAGATACTGAAAAATATATTGTTGCTCTCACAAAACCAATTATTCAAGCCGATGTACTTAAAAATATGGTAATAGATTTTTTTGTTACAACGCCCGACGGTGAGTATTTTACCAAAAATCAGGTTTATAATACCGCATTACACGAAATTGGTCACGCATTGGGGATTATGGGACATAGCGATTCAATAAAAAGTATAATGTACATGTCATCTGATTCTGTTACATTAACAAACGATTTAAGGAAAGAATTGACAATAAAAGATTTAAACACATTAAAACTTTTGTACAGTACAAAACCCGAAATAACGGATAAAAACATTGAAGATTATGAATACACTTCATCCTTGGTAATTGGTAAAACAGAAAATATAGCAAATGCAAAAATAAGAGAAGCTAAAAACTATATAAAAAATGCTCCGAATTTACCGCAAGGTTATATTGATTTAGCAGATGTTTATGTTTCGCAAGAAGAGTATTCAAAGGCTGTAGATGCTTTAAATAAAGCACTAACATTGGCTGACAGTGATGAAATTTTATCTATGATATATTACAATCTGGCTGTATCTTATTATTTTATGTCTGATTATGCTCAGGCAAAATCTTTTTTAGGTATGTCAGGCGGAATGCAAAACTCAGAATCAGCAAAGCAGTTATTAGCCGAAATTTACAGTAAAAGCAGTGCGACAACTGAGGCAATAGCCATGTATGAAGATTTGATAATCAAAAATCCTTCAAACATTGAATATGTCATTGCACTTACAAATATATATATAAGAGATAAACGATATTTGAAAGCAAGAGAAGTTTTGAAAGAATTTATTACCAAGAATCCGAGTGAAAGAAATAATCCAAAATTAAGTCCTTACGGGATAGTCAAAGCATTTCTCTAGATAAATACTTTTCAAATTTATCTATAAATTCTTCTTTTGTTAAAATATATTTGCACCTGTTGAAATGAGCATACATCTGACAACATCTATGCTATTATCTAAATTTAACTCTTTTTGATTTTTTCCAAGCAAAATACATTTAGGCGACTAACCGTAAAATCTGAATATGGTTTCTTTGCAATTATTGTTTATTACATTATCCAACAACAATTCAGAATCAATACGCATATTGTCAAATCCTGTTTATATGCCGTATTTAATGTATTTTATCTGCTATCCTTTTGAAAAGCGTTTCATCGTTTGTATCATCTGAAAGTGGTTTTGGTATAAACAAATCTAAATATCTTCTTATTGCATACTGATCAGACATTCCGGAAATATAGTCACAAACGATTTGTGCAATTTCATCCTTTGAGCAGCAGTTTACAAGCTTTTCCGTATAATATTCATAAAGCGATTTTACAATATTTCTGGCTTTCTTTTCTTCCGCTTTGGTAACAGGATCAAGGTATACATGTTGAAACATCCATTCTCTCAGCTTTTTAACATAAAACCACCCCTCTTCTGACATCGAAATCTCAGGTGTATCAAAAGAGTTTATAATTATATCGTTTATCATTTTACCAAGTCGGTCTGATTGTGTTCCGGAAAAATATTCAAGACAATCTTTCGGCAAATCTTTTTCAGAAATCACTCCTGCACGAACTGAATCTTCTATATCATGGTTAATATAAGCGATTTTATCAGCATATTGTACGACCTTTGCTTCCGGTGTTTTAGGTTTATATCCCCAAGAGTGAGTTAAAATTCCATCTACCGTTTCTTCACATAAGTTCATATCTTCTAAAACTTCTACGACACGAACGCTTTGTATATTATGGAAAAACCCGCCGGGTAAGAGTTCGTTTAATATGCCTTCTCCGCAATGTCCGAACGGTGTATGACCAATATCATGACCTAATGAAATTGCCTCTGTTAAATCTTCGTTTAACCTTAATGCCCTTGAAATTGTCCTTGCAATTTGCGAAACTTCCAGCGTATGCGTAAGTCTTGTTCTAAAATGATCATTATAAGGAGCTAAAAAAACTTGCGTTTTATGTTTTAGCCTTCTAAATGATTTTGAGTGAAGTATTTTATCTCTGTCAATTTGGAATTCTGTTCTGACAGGATAATCATCTATTCTGACACGTTTTCTGCCTTTTGTATCTCTGCTTTTTGTAGCATAAGGTGCAAGAATTTTGTATTCTTTTTCCTCAATTTCATTTTTAATATTTTGTAAATTTATGCCCATAGCACAATTATACACAAATATTAAAAATAATAGAATCCTTTGGTTGACCTGAATGACTTAAATATAGTATTATAAAATGGTGTGCATGGGAGATTGCAAAATGGAGTCCGTAAGTTTTGATTTTTTATTAAGAATATTGGTTGCATTAAGTTTAGGTTTTTTGTTAGGTTTGGAAAGAGAATTGACAAATAAATATGCCGGGTTGAGGACTCATATACTGGTATGTCTTGGGGCGTGTATATTTACTATTGTTTCAATATACGGATTTCCTACCTTCGCGGATGGTGATAATGTCATTATAAATCAAGCAACAGGTATTCGTGACACAGGACGTGTTGCTGCACAAATAGTAACGGGTATTGGTTTTATTGGCGCAGGAACGGTTTTGAGAAACGGGCCTATGATTATTGGCTTAACAACGGCAGCTACACTTTGGATAAGTGCAGCTATCGGTATGACTTGCGGAGTCGGAATGTATGACGTTGCAGGTATAACTACGGTTATTGCAGTTGCTGTTTTAACTCTCATAAGAATATTTGAGAGAAGATTCCTTCCTACTGGCATTAAAAGGAATCGCAGGTATAAAATATCTTTGTATTGCAAGATTGCTGATGTTGATAAAATTCATAATTATTTGGCCGAAGCCGTTGACAATATTGAAGAATTTTCAACGAAAAAGTTAATGGAAAATCCGGATAAATCAAATCTTTCTGTTATATTTGAGCTTATAAACAAAAAAAACGCAAAAGAAATATACAATAAAATAACGGAAGTTTGTAACCCTGATTCAATCAAATTGCAGGAATTAAATGATTAAAGAAAAAAAAATAAAATCAAAATACAATTATAAAAAATCAATTAAAATAGTAATATTTGAATATTTAAAAACTATAATGTTGTCTTTTATAGTTGCGGTTATTATTACATTTGGATTGGCTATTAAAGCCAGAAATGAAATGATAAAAAATATTTATGCAAATATAAAAGAACAAAAATTAATTGATAGACAAATGGCTGAAAAATTTATCCAATCAAATTCAGATTTGCTAAATGATATTAAAAATAAAAAATATATTGTGTGTATGCATATTGGCGAATTATATGAAACGGTTGATGACTATGAAAAAGCACAAATTGCCTATGAATCAGCAGTAGAAAAAGTTGGCGTTGGTAACTATAAACCTTATTATAAATTAATTTGTGTGCTCGCTGCACAAGAAAAATTTAATGAAATTAATAAAATTATGTCAAAAATCAAGGATTTTCCTGATAAAAAACTTATTAAATTTAAAACAAAAGCTTATTTGGCGATAGGTGACAAATATTATTCAATAGGAAAGTTTGTACAGGCAGCTAAAAATCACGAAAAAGCAAAGTTTTATTATGACAAATTTAAGAAAAAAGATAAAGTTGTTGAACAATCTATAGAAAATCGTATAATCAATTCTTATATTCAAGTAGCTAATACTCTTGTTAATATGGGGTATAATTCCGATGCCGTAAGGTATTTAAAAAAGGTTGAAAAATATATTCCTGATGACTTAATTATCAAATACAAAATTGGTATAATTTTATCCGATTCAAATCCGGAAGAAGCTGTTAAATATTTAGAACCTCTATTTGAAAAAATACCGCAAGAAATAGACAATGGTGTATATTGTTCGGCACTTATGAAAGCTGCTAATATTGCGGATTTGGAAGGCAGGCATACAGTTGCAAAAAAATATCGATACAAAATTCATTCTGCCGATTTATTTATCAAAAGAAAAGTGATTTATAAAAATGATATTGATACAATAATAGGTGATTTTACTGTAAAAAAAGTATTGTTTACATATCCGCTAAAATTAAATTATAATTTTGCCAATTTAACGGGTTATCCAATAAAACAACTTAAAGCAGATTTTGTATTATCGTTAAAAAATAAAGCTCTTGAAACATATACGACTGATATAGCAACAAAAGATGAGCCTTTAATACCGAACGGAATAGAGCAAAAACAGGTTGATGTTAAATTTAAAAGATTAATATTTACAAAAAAAGAATTGGTAAATTATTCGATAAAAATATACGCATACAAAGATGAAAAATATAAAACATTAATTTCGGAAACAAGAATACCTATAAAACAATCAATATTAGATTCAGCATATTAAACAAAAAAAAGCTTCTCTTAGAGAAGCGGATTAGGGGAAATTTTTAAGGGAAAGGATTAGGTTAAAACTTTTGTCACATCTTACATATATATAAAGTATATATTTTTTATCTAATTTCACATTCCGCTCCATTTGTTACAAAAGTTTACATTTGTATTCAAGTGGATTCAAGAAGCAATCGCAACACTATTAAGTTGAAAAACTTCATTAGGAGTTTTAAATCCTAATAGTCCAATAAACTTTGTATCACTTGTTTCATCATTACTTGTGCAAAAAAGTGCATACTATTCTTTTTGGGTTTCTTTAATCAAAGTTTCAACGGGAAGTCAAGCAACAATTTCCCCCAATCTTTTAGAATTACAGTTTTTTTGTAAAACTATCACATAAACAAAAGGAAAGTCTTGCAAAGTGTGCAAGACTCAAAAATATACATTTACCCCACATACTTTATACCATATATTTGTTATCCATGTCAAGTGCTTTTCAAAAGTAAGTGGCAAAAAATAAATTTTGTATACATAAGTTTATAAAAAATTTTATATAAAAACTTTATTTGGTTTAAATTTATTATTTATAGTATTTCCTATTGCTATAATCCTGTTGTTATTTGTAATAATAGAGATTCCGTCCGTTATGTCAACCGATATTCGCATTCCGTTTGACAGCAAATGTAATTCTCTATCAGTTGCTTCATATTTAGGATAATCAAGACTTGTTAAAGGGTTTATAATCTTTTTTTCAACATCTTCAATTGTTAATAAATCCTCCAATCTTGTGGTATTTTCGATTTCAAATTTCCCGGCTTTTACTCTTACAAGTTTTATCAAATGTCCGTATGTTCCGAGTTTTTCGCCCAAATCGTTGGCGATTGAACGAATATAAGTTCCTTTGGAGCATTCAATATGAAATTCTATTTGATGAGTATCTTTATCATAATTTAGGATTTCAAAAGTATGAATATTTACTCTGCGTGGCTTTATCTCTACTTCTTCTCCTTGGCGTGCATATTCATATAATTTTTTTCCGTTCACTTTTATTGCAGAATAAATTGGCGGTAATTGTTCAATTTCACCTTTAAAAAGTGTAATTTTTTCTTTTATTTCATCAAAAGTAACTTGTTGGTCGGAAGTTTTAAGGATACTTCCTTCTGTATCATAAGTATCAGTTGAACTTCCCAGTTGGATAATTCCTTCATAAGCTTTATTGTCATCTAAATATTCAATAAGTCGTGTGGCTTTTCCGATACATATAGGCAAAACTCCTTCTTCAAAAGCCTCAAGCGTTCCTGTGTGTCCTATTTGTTTTATTTTTGTTATTTTTCTAAGTACGCTAACAACATCATGAGATGTTTTTCCTTTGGGCTTGTAAATATTTAAAAAGCCAAACATTACTTAATTTCGCCTTTTGAAATTTTATCAATTAAATCAAGCACACGAGAACCTTGCTCTAAACCATCGCTATACACAAATTTTATTTCCGGCGTAACTCTTAATCTGATTCGTTTTCCTATTTCATAACGAACTCTGCCGGTATTTTTTTCAATAATTTCTTTATCTTTTTCAACCTGTTCGGATGAACCGAGAACACTATATATAACTTTTGCAAAAGAGTTGTCGTGAGAAACTTCAACATCGACAACAGATACAACACCTTCCAGTCCGCGGATTTCCTTCCTTAAAATATCCGAAACATCTCGCATTAATTCTTTTCTTACTCTTTCATTGCGTAAAGTTGACATAGTTTCCCTCCGTTTATATCAACATTATAACATAAAAGCAGGTTAAATTGTTTTTTTAAATTTCTTCGTCATTTTCAGGCAAAAAAAGGGAGGCCGAAGCCTCCCG
>JAKSUR010000015.1 GCA_024408765.1 bacterium
TCTCTTATATAACTATCTTACATCTTACAAAGTTTTCAACCCCATTTGGGGTTTTTCTTTTTTTTGAGTAAGGCAGGAGGGTAGGAGGGTAGCTGAGCAGCTAGGAAGCTGGGCAGTTTGTAGGGTGCAATTTTTTGCACCTTAAAAGTTGACGGAAGGCAGGAGGGTAGGAGGGTAGCTGAGCAGCTAGGCAGCTAGGCGAGAAGAGCGGCTGAGCGGCTGAGCACCCTACAAACTTATTTTTGCGATTGCTTCTTGAATCCACCCTTAAACAAAATGTTAAGTTTTGTAAATATTTGCTGGAAATCTGCAATTATGAAAATTTTATATACTTTATATATATAAGAATTAAGATGAGAATATAAACTATGTGCATTACGTCAAACTACTTAAATATGAATTCTATGGGCAACTGCTTTGGCGGTTACCAATACGGTATGGGCATAGCAGATTTGTTCACGGGTGTTCCCGGACTTAATACGGTTTGGATCAATAATGACGGTAATTTTAATAAAGGTTGCTCTTGTGGCGGACCTAATTGGGGAGTGGTGGCAGGCTTTACTGCTGCTAATATGTTAAGTATGATTGGTATGAGCTGGATTATAAGCGACAAAACTAAAAAAGCACAAAAACAAGCAGAAGAAAAAGCAGCAGCTAAACAATATAATAAAGATTTGAATAACGCCGTTACAATGATTAATCCTACTGACGGTCAAACTGTAATAACTATTGATGATGTAAAAAATGTCAGAAGTTATAATAAAAATGAATTATTAAATAAAGTAACTAGTGCGCGATACGACGACGCAAAACTCAATGAGGCAACTCAAAAGGTTACTGATTTAGAGGGTGAGAAAACCGCCCACAAGAATAGCCTTGACGCTGCTAAAACTACTCTTGAAAATGCAAGGAATGCTATGGCTTTGGATGCTACTAATACGGAAAAACAAACGGCATACAAAAATGCCCAAAAGGCAGTTGCTGCTATAGAAGAGGCCTTGAAAACCAAAAAAGCTGAGCTGGAGGCTGCACAAAAGGAAGTTAAAAAATATGAAGAAGAACAAAAGGCATTCGATACAGCGAAACAAACTGTTAGAGAGGCAATTAATAACTATGCCGATATTAATGATGCAAAAGATGCTGAAACACTGGATGATGCAGACGGTAACAGATTGAATAGAACCGAAAGAGAAAGCAATAAGAAATATCAATATGATGAGTCTGATGGTATAACCTTAAAAAATGAAAGTAACATTGAAGATATGACTGCCAGCGATTGGAGAGGTTTGATTAATGATTATAGAACAATCTCAGATCCGACAACAAAACAAGCAATTGCAAAATTTGTTAAAGATAATTGGGGCAAGATAGCAAAAGAATACACAAAAGGTGATCTTGGACAAGGATTATCGATTATTAAAAATAATGTTTAATAATAAATAATCCCTCTTTAAGGAGGAGAGTGGATTGGTGGCTGGGCAGAGGTCAAGATGGCAGGAAGGAGGGCAGCTGAGCGAGAAGAGCGGCTGAGCAGGAAAATAATCTTCCCTCCTAACTTCTTAGCTTCTTAGCTGCCAAAACTCCAAGCTGCCAATACATCTGTATATATTACATTTCGCAAGGACATTTGCCTTTTTTTAACATTGAAATTAACGGATTTAAAAATTTTTCTTCCTCTTTACCTTCTTCTTTAAGCGAGTTGTATGATATATCTGCAAGTTCTTTGCAAACATCAAGTATACGAGTTTTACCGATTTTAGAATGTATTGCCAAGCGAGCAACTGTGTATCTAAGTTCTTTAATTTCGTTTATAGTGAATCTGTTAAGTATTTTTTCTGCTTCGTCAAATGCTGATTGAGAATACATTATACCCTTATAAAATGCAGGAATTGAATATTCCAACCCTCCTCCTACGCAATCATGGTTTCGGATTTCTAAAAATTTTCTCAATCGAACTTCGGGAAAATAAAGATTGCAATGCAAACTCCAATCATCAATCGTCGGTATATAACCTTCAAATCCTTTATTCATAAACTGTTTGAAGGTTATTCTTCCGTTAATTTCAACGGGCAAACCTTCTCTGTTTATAAAAATCATCGGTGTATCTAAAAGCAGGTTTACATAATCTTTAAAACCCATACTGCCGTTGAACTTTGTTGCAAAACCGCAACGCTCATTGTCTGTATTTAACCAAGCAAGAGCCCTAAAAGATTTATATCCCGTATCTACTCCGCCTCTGATATTGGAATTTGCATACATTGCAGTCATAAAAGGCATTAACATATTTGCCAATCGGAATTTCTTCATTGCATCATCCTCTGATTTATAGTCAATTCCGACTTGAATCCCTGCCGTTTCTCTCATCATAACATCAGAAAGTATTCCCCACAAATAGTTTGCCATAACATGATATCTTTTTTTGGGAATAAGTTTGATATTGCGATATGTAGTTTTTGGTGAAACCCCTTTGTTTAAAAGTTCTATTCCGAATTTGTCTAAAATCGGTTGCAAATTGGAATTTATTTTTTCAATATTTTTCTTTAAATCACCAATCTTTTCTTGAGGCTCCATGCTTAATTCAAATTGACAACCCGGTTCAAGTGTAATCGTATCGTGTAATTTTTTTAAACCTATAATCTCTTTTCCGTCAAGTATATAATCCCAATTATCAACTTTCGCAAATTCTCTCAAAAGTTCGCATATACCGAATTCGCCTTCATAAGGCACAACTTCTTTATCTTTTTTATAAACAGGAATCCTTTCATATTCCATTCCGATTTTTTTCTCGGATTTGCTACCTGAAAATTCATCAAATAAATTTTTGTACTCTAACCTTTCCTGTTTTTTAACTTCACAATAATTCACGACAAACTCCTTGCATAATTATACCTAAAATACAGATAAAATAACAGTATTTTGTATTATATTCGACACTATTCACAATAACGCAAACCTTGGCTTTAAACATTTCCCTGTTTGTACTAAAATAAATGCCATGGTGGATTATTTACAAAGAGCAAAATATTTTAAAACAAAAAAACGATTAGGACAAAATTTTCTTATAAATGCTGAAGTTATTGATGAAATAATAAAATTTGCCGATATAAAACCTGATGACACTATACTTGAAATAGGTGCAGGGGTTGGTTTTGTTACAGAGCAACTTATTAAGTATGCAAAAAAAGTTATTGCAATTGAATTGGATGAAGAAGCTATAAAAGAACTTGAAAAACTTAATGCCGACAATCTTCAAATTATCCATGCCGATGTTTTAAAAACAGATTTGAGTAACTTGTGCGAGGATAAATTAAAAGTCGTTGCAAATATTCCTTATTACATAACTTCACCAATCATAGCTCATTTGCTCGGTGAAATTGATGATTTGGAAAATAAAAACAGGTCAAAAATTGAAAATATAATATTAATGGTGCAGGAAGAAGTCGCAAGACGTATTGTGGCAACAGAAAAATCCTCCGCAAAACAATACGGACTTCTTACAATTCTTTCTCAATTTTGGGCAGATTGTTCAATATTAAAACTTGTGGGCAGACGCTCGTTTTATCCGGCACCTAAGGTTAATTCGGCACTCGTTTCAATGAAGGTCAGAAACAAACCGCTTTTGGAACTTTCTGATTATAAATTTTTCAGAAAAGTTATAAAAGCAGGTTTCGCACAAAGACGAAAAACTTTAAAAAATTGCCTTATTAGTGCCGGTTTTGATAAAAATAAGGTGAATACAGCTATCTCTCAAATGGGTTTGGATGAAAATATAAGAGGTGAAAAGCTTTCGATAGAACAATTCGGTAAATTATCCGTTTTATTAAGCCAATAATAAAAATTTATAAAAACAAATTATGTTCTTTTTCCCAACCGATTGTAGTTTTTCTTCCGTGTCCGGGGTATACAATCGTTTCATCAGGAAGCTTGTACAATTTATTTTCTATGCTGTCCGTAATTTTATTAAAATTACCGCCTTTCAAATCGCAACGTCCTACTGCTTCTTTAAAAAGCGTATCGCCTGAAAACAATGAGTTTTCAACATAATAACAAACTCCGCCTTCCGTATGACCGGGGGTGTGAATCACTTTTATGTCCAAATCCCCGAGCTTTATTATATCACCATCTTCAACAAAAATATCAATTTTGGGAACTGTTATTTCAGGTAATCCCATCATAGGCATATATGTATTAACATTATTTACCCATTCTAAATCATATTTGTGCATGTAAATTTTAGGTTGTTTGTTTAATGGAATACACGCTTGCGGTTTAATCCCTCCGATATGGTCAAAATGTCCGTGGGTTAATAAAATATATTTAAGTTTTACATTCTCAATTTCTTCACGATTTTCGCCAACTGTACTTGATAATGCTTTTCCTTCTTGAAGCAAAATTTTATCCCAAATACCGGATGACGAACAGTCTATTAAAGCTGCTTCTCGTGTTACTTCATCAATAATAAGATAATTGTTATTATCAATAGGTGGTTCAATAAATGTTTTTATAATCATATAAAAATTTTATATTAAGAAACCCGCAGTTTCAACTGCGGGTTTCTATGATAAGTTATTAAATTAATAATTAGACTTCTTCTTCGTCATAAATTTCTGCAAGTTCAGGTTCATCAAATTGTGCAGTTTGCTCGGCTTGAATGGCCTTTGCTTTATGACTCTTTGACGCACTTATTATACCATAGCCAAGTCCTAACACACCCAAAACTATTGAGCCAATCATGAGCCATTTATTACCTTTTGCTTCCGAATTGCCACCAACGGTAGTGCTAGTCTTGCTTTCTATATTTCCTTGTTTTGCTTTTTCTATAATATCTTTGCAATTTTGTTTGACTTTATATAGCAAAGTTTCATCTTCTTTTATTTCAACGCCATCTCTGTGGAATAATTCTCGGTATGACGAGCCTGAAGATTTTCCGCCATTTAGGGCCGCATTGTTTTCCCAATCAGTCTTTGCGTTAAACAAATTGCGAATCATATTATCTTGCACAGGCTTGCCGTTATCTCTTATTAGGGCTCTTTCTAAACAATCTGTAAGTTCATTTTCTATAACAGCATCTCTATAAGGTCTTAGAACTTCATATTCATATTTGCGGTGAAGTCCGGGATCTTTTTTGATTATCTTGAATATTTCCTCATCACTGATATCTTTACCATGTTTAATTTGGTTATCCAGCTTAATCATGTCCATAAATTTCTTTAAATCATTGTCTAAGTTTTCACGCAAAGATTTCTTAGTCCCTGCTTTTATTTCTGCTTCATTTACTTTGTCAATTGCTGATACTTCTGTACGTAACTTTTCAATAGGCATATCATAAGCGTGCTTTGTTTTATATCCGGTTGCTCTATTCTTTTCTGCCTTAATATCAGGGTCAAAGTTTTTAACGGCTAAACCTTGGCAATTCGTAACAATAGGTCTGCAAAGCAGCTTATATGATTCCAAATCCGTAAGTTCGCAAGGTGCAAACCTTGACGGAAATACCGAGAAATCAGAACCGGCGGCAAGAGGTTTGTTAGGTGCGAATCCATCTAAGTAAACAAATCTGCCTTGTAATTTTGGATTTGTATTCATACGGTCTATAATTGTTTTAATTTTTTTACCTTCATCATTGCCTTTGTTTAAATCTAATGCACCACCCATAACTAAAACAGTATTTGCGTCTTCGGGATGTTTTAAAATATATTTTTCGAATGATGCAAGAACCGAGTCCAGTCCTTTTTGTGCATCACCACGTCCCCAGCTTGTAATTACTTTAACTTTCGTGTCAGATTGCTTTGCACTTTCTATTATACTTTTATTAATGTATCCGTATACATTAACATCTTTATTTTTTAAACCTGCTAAAATCAAGTTATAATCATTTTCATGACCTTTGACATTTTTTAAATTTGAAAGTGTGTCTAATACATCTTTATCAAATCTTTCAAGGAGTTTTACCCTATTTTGGCGTTTTATTTCTTTTATATGCTCCATGTCAATATTTTCTGAATTAACTTTTGTTCTATCCATAACCGAAAAAGATTCAAAAGTCTTATTTGCCAATGTTCCTGCTTCTTGCGGGAAAGTATATACAATACTATCTTTGCTGTAATAGCCCCCAACTCCTGCTTTCGAGAATGAATCCATACCTGCATTCTCAAATGCATTAAGTATGCCCACAAAATCGCCTTTTTCGGCAAGTTTTTTTAATTTTTCATGTGCTCCGGGTGCAAGGTTAGGATCAGTAATTAAAGCCTTATGATATCCGGGGGATACGGTTACTACAGGAATATATCCCTTTTCGGCATAATATAACGCATTTTGGAATGGAGAATATGCTGATTGAGCATCTGCCATTATTTCAGGCATTTTTGTTGCAAAATAACCGTTTACTGCATTTTCGCCATGCATTAAAGCTGTAACAAAATCAGGATCTTTTTTTACGGCTTCAATCAATTCTCTATCCGCAATATTCATAAACATATTTAGAGGTGTTGTTTTTTGAATATATCCTGCACCTGCGTTGTGAGTAATGAATAATGGTTTGATTCCTTTCCAAAATTCACCTCCTTTTGCGGATTTTTGAGCAATATTTTCAGCTGCATAGGCACCTTGAGAGTCGTTTAATACAACTGTACCGGGACAGAATTTCCCGCCATCTTCTCCGGCTACTTCACAAATCCTTTCAAAAAGTTCTGTAAATGCTTTTGCAGAACGGGCATCTCCTTCGCCTTTCCAATTTTGAATCAAATTACCTTCGCCTGATGCGTAACCACCGCCTTCGTATGGTGCTTTCCAAGTTGCTGCAACATCTGAAAACACAAGAAAATCTCGTGTTTTACTAAGCTCTTTCCCGTTTGTACCATTAAACTCTCTCATAACTCTAAATAATTTGATTTCTGTATTATTACTTGAACCAAAGTCCATTGTTCTTTTTCCGCCTGTCACATCTTGAAGAATAAATATGTCTTTATCAACATTTAATTTATTTTCGGTTAAAAAAGCTGTCGTATCCGTATAATTTTTAAATTTAGCGGAATTTGTCATAAAATAATTACCTTTATATTTGCTTAAAGGATTATCTGCGGGCAGGTTATCAGGAATTTTGTCTACTTGTACACTTGATATATTACCTGTTTCGTGGTTGTAAACATCTTTCCCGTTGTATATAGGTGATACAAAAACTTTACTCTTTTGATTCCAATATTCTTTTGAGCCTTTCTGTTCGTTAGTAAAGTTCGGGTCGTTTTCTGAAATTTTCAAATTTCTCATATCATCAAATATTGTAGAAACACCGCCCTTCTGAAAATATGGTCGGACTTCGACTCCGTAAAATAAAGCTTGGTCTTTGTTTCCGCCCCTAAAAACAATGAAATTCACATTGTTTGTTTTTGTTTGTGTGTTGGTGCTTGAAACTTTTAGTTTGTCATGTCTGGCATGTTGTACACCACTACAATAATTCTGAATGTTGTTAACCGCATTAATTCTCATCGACAGTACTCCTTACTCACACTAACTATATATATAAAGAACGCTAAAAATAAAAACTTGCTATATATTCCTCTGATTGTAAAGAAATGTTAAAGGTTTTGTTTATCAGATAATAGCAAACACATATTAACAAGAACAAATGATAAACTCAAGTGCGCTACACTTTTTTTCATCTTCTGTATGTTAAGAATTGTAAATCTTTTATTTTAATAATTGCATAAAAGTCAATTATTTTCATGTTTTTGACTTTATATATATAAGGTTAGAAATTAAGGTTAGGTAGGTTAAAATGATTAACAACATTTCGAGTGTTGATACTCATTTACAACAAATGAGTGTCGCCAAGACAATGACATCAACCGTTGGCATGAGCATGCCTCCTATATTAGGTTTTAAAACCTTTCAATTAAAACAAAAGGCAAATTTGAGGGTTAAAAAATTTAAAAGGAGTGACGAAATAATTATTGCAGGAGAAATTGATGACGATTATGTTGATATAATTGAAGAAGATATAGAAGAGCCCGTTGCACCTTTAACAAAAGGTTTTAGTTTTGTCAGTCCTGTAATCAACAAACAAAAAATAAAGTATTTAAAAGATTGTTATGTGATTGATTACATACAATCTCCGCAAGCAAGATGCGGTATGGGTACGGAAGCACTTAAAGGACTTGCGGAAAAAGCATTGTTTGATTCCAAAATTCAGGGTAGAATTGTCACTTATTCTGCACCCGTTTGGCAGGAATCTTCACCGGCATTGTTTTTCTATAAATTAGGTTTTAGGTTTATGGATCCTGCTGCAAATGAAAGGATGAAGGAGTGTTTAATTAAAAAAATTCCTGATTTACCTCCGCAAGTCGGTATGATGTACTTGCCTAAAATCTATTTAAACAAATTGTTACATTATGGAGAAATGTTTTAAGTAATGAACGAAATTAATCAAGCCCAAAATTTAAACGCATATTATACGACAACGCCAAAAGTTGAAAAACGTCCGCCTGCTGTTATTCAAGGCCCTGAAAATATACCGACAAAATATGTTTATTCCGACATAGAGGCGAATAAAAAACTGGAAGCGTTAAATAACGATATTTATGTTGCCGTAAAGAAAGAACCGAAACCTAAAAAGAAATTTTTAGGAATATTTTAATATAATCTTGATAAGAAGAATTTTATTTTATGCTAAAATAATAGAACAAGTTAAATTTATTTATTTTGCTTAAAGGAGAGAAATATATGTGCGGAATTGTTGGATATGTAGGAGAAAAATCGGCACTTGACATATTGTTGGAAGGTTTAACAAATCTGGAATACAGAGGTTATGATTCGGCAGGAATAGCTGTTAATGTTAAGGGTAAAGTAGAGCTATATAAGGCCGAAGGGAAACTTCAAAATTTAAAGAATATTACTAATGAAAACAGAGAACATATTTCACAATCTGTTATCGGGATAGGGCATATCAGGTGGGCAACTCATGGTGCGCCTACAACTGCAAATGCGCATCCGCATTCTTGTAATTGCGGAAGGGTGGCGATTGTTCATAACGGTATTATTGAAAACTATAAAGAATTAAGAGTTAAACTGGAAAAACAAGGTTGTGTTTTTCGTTCTCAAACCGATACAGAAACGGTAGCACATCTTGTTGCAAGTAAATATGCGGAAACGAACGATTTAACCGAAGCGGTAAGGCTTGCTACAAAAGAAATTGAAGGCGCTTATGCACTTGCTGTTATACATCAAGATGTTAAAAATACTATTGTTGCAACAAGAAGGAATGCGCCATTGCTTGTCGGGATAGGAGAAAATGAATATTATGTTGCATCAGATGTTCCGGCTATAATTAAATATACTAAAAAGGCTATGTATCTTGACGATAATCAAATCGTTACTTTAACTCCAAGTTCAATGAAGCTTATAGACACAGATAACAATGAGCTTTCTCAAAAATATGAAGAATTACCCTGGGAGCCTGTTGCACTAAGTAAAATGGGATATAAACACTTTATGCTTAAAGAAATTCATGAACAACCTGATGTTGTCAGAAATGTTCTTGCAGGCAAGCTTAGGGCGATTGACGAAAACATTATTTTAAAAGAAGTTAAGCTTGACAAAGATACTCTAAAAAATCTTAACAGAATACAAATTGTTGCATGCGGTACATCATTACATGCTGCTATGGTTGGGAAATATTTAATAGAAGACTTATGCGATATTGCAGTTGATGTTGAACCTTCAAGTGAGTACATTTACAGAAAAACGGTAGGTGATAAAAACACTCTGGTTATAGGGGTTTCTCAATCAGGTGAAACTGCGGATACAATTACGGCAATTAGACAAGCTAAAGCAAGAGGCTCGCATATTTTAATTGTGACAAACAGACCTGATTCCACAATGGCAAGAGAAGCTGACAGCCTTATTCCGGTAAGTGCAGGCATAGAAGTTTCCGTTGCCGCTACAAAGTCTTATATTGCTCAGGTTATTTCTTTCTATTTACTTGCAATTCACATTGCCGAAATAAAAGAATCCGCAAATAAGTCGGAATTAGAAACTATTAAGCGAGAATTGATTTTACTTCCTCAAAAATTGGAAAAAGTGCTTTCTCATAAAGAAGAAATACAATTATGTGCAAAGAAATTTGCCAATTCAAAAGATTTTATATTTATTGCAAGAGGAATAAATTTCCCGACAGCATTAGAAGGTGCTTTGAAACTTAAAGAAATAAGCTATATAAATGCAACCGGTTATACGGCAGGTGAATTAAAGCATGGGCCGATTGCTATGTTGGATGAATCTATGCCTGTTTTATCAATTTTGATGAAAGGAAAAGTTTACGATAAAATTCTTTCCAATTCGGAAGAGGCTAAAGCAAGAAATGCTAGGATGATTGCATTAACAGATTCTGATGATTCAAAACTTAATGAACTTTTTGAAGTTGTAATAAGACTTCCTGAAATTAATGAAACACTTTCGCCTGTTCTTGCCATTGTGCCGTTGCAACTTCTTGCATATTATATAGCAGAATTTTTAGGTAAAGATGTGGATCAACCGAGAAATTTGGCAAAATCGGTGACGGTGGAATAATGCAAGCAGAATCTTTATTAATAAAAATTCCCAATAATGACAATCCGACAGTTGAATATATTGAAAAAGAATTAATAAAACGTAATATTAATCCTTTAAGATGGGCTATTGTCGGTGTTAGTGATAAAATGTATACAATAAGTGTAACTGATTTAAAAGTATAGAAAGGATTGAACATGCTAATGACAGAAATGAAATGTGATATAAAAGATATAAATTTAGCAGAGCAAGGAGAAAATAATATTCAGTGGGCAATTAAAGATATGCCTGTTTTATCAAAAATAAAAGCAAGATTTGAACAAGAAAAACCTTTTTCAGGTTTAAGGCTTGCTGCATGTTCACATGTCACCAAAGAAACCGCAGCTTTATGTTTGGCAATGCAGGCGGGAGGTGCTGATGCTGTGCTTGTTGCCTCAAATCCTCTTTCGACTCAGGATGATGTGGCGGCTGCACTTGTTAAATATCACAATATCCCTGTTTATGCTATAGCAGGTGAAACTGTGGAACAATATAAATCGCACATTCAGCATGCCATTGAACACAAACCCAATCTTATAATTGAGGACGGTTGCGATTTGGTTTCAATGATACATACTGATTATCCGGAGCTTTTGAGTGATGTAATCGGTTCAACCGAGGAAACAACAACAGGGATTATAAGATTGCAAGCTATGGAAAGAGAAGGTTCTTTGAAATTCCCGGCAGTAGGTGTTAATACAAGTCAAACGAAACATTTATATGATAACAGATATGGCACAGGTCAAAGCTCAATGGATGGTATAATGAGAGCTGCGAACATTCTTATAGCAGGTAAAACCGTTGTTATTTCAGGATATGGCTGGTGTGGCAGAGGTTGTGCATTAAGAGCGAAGGCGATGGGGGGTAATGTTATTGTTTGTGAAGTTGACCCTCTTAAAGCACTTGAAGCTGTTATGGAAGGTTATAGAGTAATGCCTATCGCAGAGGCTGCAAAAGTTGGTGACATTTTCTTGACTATAACAGGCGATAAACATGTCGTAGACATTCCGCATATCCTTTCGATGAAAGAAGGTGCAATACTTGCAAATGCAGGTCACTTTGATTGGGAAATAAATGTTCCTGATTTAAAAGCTTATGCAACAGAAATCAAGAGAATCAGACCTTATATGGATGAATATAAGTTAAATAACGGTAAATCAGTTTATGTACTTTGTGAAGGCAGATTGGTTAATTTAGGCGCAGCGGAAGGTCATCCGGCATCAGTTATGGATATGAGTTTTGCTAACCAAGCGTTGGGTATGGAATATATAGTTAAAAATCGAGGGAAATTGGAATGTAAGCTACATACTCTTCCTGAATCTGTGGATTATGAAATTGCGAGTTTGAAGCTTGATGCTATGGGAATCAAAATTGATACATTAACTGATGAACAAAGGGAATACCTTAATAGCTGGAAAATATAATCATAATTAAAAATAAATAAAATACAGTAAAAATATTTTTACCGTATTTTATTTAGTAAACTTTTTTTACAATATCTTTGATTGCATGGGATTTTTTTTCTATTTCAAGATATAATATTTAGAGTTGGTTAAAGGAAATTAAGATGGGAAAGTTCGAATTGACTGATTATAATTTTTATTCAAGCAGATTGGATATGGAATTAATAACTTCAATCGTAGATGCTTTAAATGTGCTTCTTGAAGAGGATAAAAAAGAAGAACAACCTTTGTTTTTAAAGGTTAAAGATGATTTTATAATGAATATTGCAAGAAAAGTTGTTCAAGAAAAAAAGAAAACTTTTTTAATTGGTATAACGGGAGAAAGTGCGTCAGGAAAAACCGTATTTGTTGATAATACAATAGATGCAGTTGTTCGTGAAAAAAAAGAAGGTATTTATACTGTTATAAGGTGTGATGATTATTATAAAGATACTTCCGATCAGCTAAAAGCAGCAGGAAGTTATGAGGCCTTATTTAAAACAGGGTTTAGTTTTGATACACCGGATGCTATAAATCTTGAATTAATGAAAAAACACTTAGTTGCATTAAAAAATTTGGAAACAGTTGTTTCACCGCGTTATGATTTTGTAACCACAGAATCTTATCCCGACGGAGAAGAAAAAAAGCCTGCTAAAGTTATATTAACAGAAGGTTTGTATGTCTTAAACGAATGCATGAGAGATATTATGGATGTGAAAGTTTATGTTTATACTCCGATTGAAGTTATTAAAGAACGCTGGTACAAACGTGCTGTAACAAGAGGTAAAGTCGGTGAAGCTGCTGATTTACAATTCAAAGATGTTAATGAAACAGCACAGCGATATATACGTCCGACTTATCAAATAGCCGATTGTATAATTAACGGAATGGTTGATAAGGAATATATTAAAGTTATAACGGATAAAATCTTAAAAAAACTTTCGGAAATTTGCAGTAATGTTTAAAGAGGAAGGAAAATGTTTGAATTAAAAGCGCAAATGTATTTTGCTGCTGCACATCATTTATTGAACTATGAAGGTGAGTGTGAAAACCAACACGGACATAATTGGTTGGTTGAAGTTTATGTTGTCGGTTCGGAATTAAATAAAAGCAATATACTTGTTGACTATAAGGTTTTAAAACGTGAATTGAAATCGGTTTTGGATTTACTTGACCACAAGGATTTGAACACACTTTCTTTTTTTAACGGTGAAAGTCCGAGTAGTGAAATTATTTCAAAATTTATTTATACCGAAATGAAAAAAAAGATAAGTATTACAAGTAAAGTTTCTGTATGGGAAACTCCAACTTCGTGTGCTACATATTATGAAGGGTAGTGAGATATTATGCATTTACTTCAGGCTGTATTAATGGGATTGGTTCAAGGATTCAGTGAATTTTTACCTATATCAAGTTCCGCACATCTGGTTTTTACGTCTAATCTCTATAAAACATTAAACGGTTTAGAATTAAATCAAGTTGTACAACAGGAAGTGTTTTTAGACATTATGCTTCATCTTGGGACTTTGATATCTGTACTAATATTTTTTAGAAAAGATATTTTAAGCATTATTAAAGCACTTTATTATGGCTTAAAAACCAAAGATTTCAGCAATAACGATTTTAAACTTGGCTGTTATATTATCTTGGGTACAATTTTAACGATTCCGGTTTCTGTTTTGCTAAGCGGAATGGCGGGCATGTTGGTATTTATGCCGGCAGGAGTCGGGTTGTTTCTGGCGATAACCGGATTTATTTTGTTGTTTAGCGAATGGTTTTCAAAACGACATGCAAATAAAAAATCGGTTGGTATTAAAAATGCAATTTTAACGGGTATTGCACAAGGTATGGCCTCTCTTCCGGGGTTTTCACGTTCAGGATTGACTATTGCAACAGGATTGATAACAGGGTTAGACAGGACTACTGCTGCGAGATATTCATTTTTGCTATCAATTCCAATAATTATAGGTGCTTCTATGATTTATCCTTTGATAAATATAAAATTATCCGATATTTTAACATATAATTGGCTGGCAATTATATTGGGAACAATAGTTTCAGCTATATCAGGATATTTGTGTATAAAATATTTTATGAAATTCCTTGAAAAATTTTCTCTTGCGTTTTTTGGATATTACTGTATTATAATGGGCATTTTTGCTTATTTGTTCTTTATAGGGAGGATGTAAAGCTATGGAATTAAACAGATACATTGAGCACACTTTGTTAAAACAAGATGCGACAAAAGCTGAAATTATTAATTTATTTGACGAAGCAAAGAAATATAAATTTTTTGGAGTATGTATAAATCCGAGTTTTGTTAAGTTGGCAAAGCAGTATCTAAAAGATACTGATATAAAAGTGGTTACAGTTGTTGGTTTTCCTTTGGGACAGACCACTTGTGAAGCAAAAGTGCTTGAAACTATAGATGCAGTTAAAAATGGTGCGGATGAAATTGATATGGTTCTAAATTGCGGTAAATTAAAAGATGGAGAATATGATTATATTGTCAGTGAAATTTTTGATATAAAAACTGCATGCCAAGGGAAAAATTTAAAGGTTATTTTAGAAACGGATTTGCTTACAAGTGATGAAATCAAAACAGCTTGTGAATTATGTATAAAAGGCGGAGCAAATTTCGTTAAAACATCGACAGGATTTGTAAAGAATGGAGTCGGAGCGAAAGCGGAAGATGTTAAATTGATGCACGATACAGTGCATTCAGCAGGGTTAGGAGTCAAGGCATCAGGCGGTATCAGAGATAAAGAAACTGCTTTAAAGATGGTGGACGCTGGTGCTGTAAGGCTTGGTACAAGCTCGGGTGTAAAAATCGTTACCGATTCGAATTAAATCCCCATTCCTTTGTAATTCTTGTAATCGTTCATAATTTTGGACACAAAGCGTTGAGAATGTTTTGGTATAACATTTCCGTTTCTCTTAATTGCCTCAGGCCCTGAATTATATGCCGCAACGGCTAATTCCATTGATCCAAATCTATCATACATATTTTTATAATATATAATTCCGCCTTTTATATTGTCATCAAGTTTATATGGGTCAAGTCCCAAATGTTTAGCTGTTGAATGAGAAAGCTGAAACACTCCTATATGTCCGCTTGCACTTTTTGCTGATTGATTGAATCCTGATTCAGTTTTGGCTATGCTTAAAACAATTGCCGGTTCAACTCCGATTGCCTTGGCTTGTTTGATTATATTTTGTTTAACATCTTCTGTATTAGCAGCAAAAACATTTCCGCACAACAAAATTGCAATTGCAATTATTGATAATTTAATAAATAGATTCTTCAATTTAAACACCAAAACTTAATAACTAATTAAATCATATCATATTATTTCAAATTTAAAAAGTTATCTGAATTGCTTATATTAAAAACCCATGAGTTTTAGAAAAATGTAAACTTTTTCGCATCCTCCTATTGTAAATATTTTTCTACTTTTTTAATTCTTTCAAGTGTCAATGTATCGACATCTTTTTTATTTTCGTCGGGATTCAAAATATACATAATCTCTTGTGAATCTATTTTTTTACCATCTTGCAATGTTTGATGATAATACTCAAGCAATTCTTGTAAATATTTTTCATATAATTTACCTAATCTTACCATATAAGGCTTATGTCTGATTGTGTACTTGAATTCATCTTTAATATTTGTTGCTTCAAAATGGCAAACATGCGGATATTTAGCCTTGCTGACAACTTCATCCCGAATCGTTATTATTGCTGTTTCAAACGGCAATTTGTAGAAATTCACGTTTCCGCTTGATTCATACATTAAATCTGCAATAGCTTGTTCGGCTGCTAGTATATTCAATTGATGTATAGGGAATACTTGATCTCTTTCCAAATTTATATTCATATCAATTCCAAGTATATTTCGTTCAATTATTTTATCAAGAAGTTCAGTAGGAATATGTTTTCTCAATTGTTTATTTGCCTCATAGATATAAACATCCATAATACTGTCAGGAATAACTTTTAATATATTTTTTAAATTTTTGTCTATTTGAGCTATTTTATCTTCCCTTATAAGTGCGTGATTAGAATTATTCATAAAATCAAAGCCATATATTTTTAATATATAAGGCATATTCTCCATAAATTTTCGCAAATATGCTTTTTTTATATCAATATTTATGTTGTTATTATTATCATTGAATATAATATCCAAAGTCTTACCGTATGTTTTCATGTAATTGTTAAACTGAATATAGATGTTTTTAAATTCATCGTCATTCAAATTGCTAACATTTCTGAGTGTTAAATACTTGTCGGCTATTTTTTCCAAATAAAATTCAGGCAATTCATCAGTGTAATAATTGTATTTTTTATCAATATTCTTGACATTAACATTGTGGTTTTGAACAGGAATTGTTATTTTTTTGTCATTTGAAATAGTCAGGATTATATTATCATAACCTTCCATTATTTGTTTCATTGCTAATTTACAATATGCAGCAGGTAAAACATATACATCAGGATTGTGTGTACAGTTATAAATCTCTTCAGCCAGTGTGGCTTCTAATGTTCTATTCATTTTTTCAGACTCAAATGTACTAAAATCAATTATGTATCGTATATTTTTTATGTCATTATCATCAAGAGGCAATTCGTTTATGCCTTTTATCCAAGAATCAATTTGTTCAGGGGTTAAATTTTCATAAGCAAGTTTAAAAAAGTCCTTAAGATATTTGCTTGGAAGAGTTTTGTAATCAACGCCCGGAGCGTGTCTATATTCATCTATAAAGTGTTTCATATAATCAGGATATGAATTATATTCATCATCGGTCAAAATTTCTCTGTAATTTCTGATTTCCATTGCGGTTGATTTCATTCTTTCGAATTTTGCCTTTATAATATTTGACTTTAATGTTTCAAAAGTCCCGTTTGCAACAGCTTCTTTTATTTCATAATGAGCATTTCTTATTGATTCACCAAAATTTTGTGCAAATGTCGGATTAATTTCCCAAAATTTACTCATTGTTTTTGACATATAATCACTAAAAGCTTCCGTTCCGTATAAAATATCCGTTGATCGTTCGATATTATTCTTTTTTAAATAATAAGAAAGCTCGGTTAAAATTTCAGGATTTTCATTCCACGCCTGAATAACGGCAAATCTCAAATATTCAGAACCCGTTTTTAAATTTTCCAAATATTCTGTTTTTTCTTCGGGTGTCATAGCGTTCCATGCTTCAGAACGTCTTTGCAACTTTTTATTGTTTATTATTTCTTTATCTCTTTCAGTCAGATTTGCCTGAAAAATCTTTAAATTATTCCCTGCCCAAATTTTAAACAAATCATCATCACTCAATGTTGATTGGACATTTACATGTTTTCTGAATCCCCTTGGCGATGTTTGAAGCTCAGACTCATGTTCAGTTTCAGTAGTATTTTGAGCGGATTTTTTATATTTATGAAATTCAGAACTATTATACTTTTCAAGCATTTCTAATTCATCTGCCTGAAAAGCTATCATTTCAAGTTTTTTATCTTGCGGAATAGAATTCCACCATTTTTCAAACCTTTCCACTTTCTTTTTTGCTCTGGCAGTACGTTCCTCAGGTGGCATTGAATCCCAGAATTTTCTTTGCGCCGCAGAAATTGTTTGCCCAACTATATCGGAATAGCCGTCTCTTGTATACCTTAATGATTGTGTATACTCAAATTCAGGTGTCTGAATGCCTAATGCTTTGATTGTTGAAAATTTTACGGGTTCTTCTGCATTTTCTTTTTCATTAAAAAACCCTAAAAAATCAGAATCAGCTTCTTGTTTAAAGTCTTTATTTATTTCTTCCAATGTTTTCCCTTCAAGGAAAAGTTTTTTTACCAGCCATACTGTAAAATTTTGTTTGTCTTTTAGTATTGATTGATTTGCAATATCAAACAAATCTTTATTTTCACGAAATACTCCCAAAATTCCTCTTGTTGCACGAGTTTCATCAGGGTTTTTAAGGTTTTGGAATAGTTCTTCATCAGGATAAGCATTTTTGATATCTTCAACGGTATTTGCGGTTTTCAAAAGAGAAAATGCCTCCGCTTGTGCTGTTAAAGGTGTTTTTATGGCTTTATCATCAAGTGATAGTATGTATTTTTTAACTGTTTTTGGCATGCAATGTTCATTAACTTCAAAAAACCTTGCAAGCCCTTTGTCTACACGTATCCCCTCAAATGTTATTCCATAGCTAAGCGGATTGGTTGTGTGTAAATTACTGCTTTCTTTTTTAATATTATTGTTATTTTTGTTAATATTCTTTGTATTAAACTCATATTGCTGTATGCTTTGAATTTTCATATAATTATTCCCTTTATAATTTATCCCAAGATTATATAACCCGTAAAAATTTTTTTTGCTAATAAAATAAATATTTTTACCTTGCCCAATCGGATAATGAAAAAACAAATAGCAAAATTAGAATAAAATAAAAAAGGAGTTTTTATGAAATATTTAACAATAATTGCACTGATTTTTACCGTACTTCCTGCTTTTTCAGCTTGTCCTATTGATGGCGAAGCATGTATCGCAGAATTTCAACCAACTATTACACAACCGATTAACAAAACTATGCAAAACAATGTAACTTCTAAATCTTTTGTGCCCACACCATCTGCAACAAATCTTAACAGAGAAACCGCACCGCAAAAGGGTCTGCGTATGTTTGGACCTACAAAAGAAGATTATGGTTATAATGCAAGTTGTCAGTTTGGTGTTTGTCAAAATACAGGAACGCCAAAAAATTTCTCTCCCAATAACGAGTGATTTTAAAAATAGCACAATTGCACTATTTTGCTGATTTTTTGACGGTATTTGTCTGTTTTTTTGCAGATTTAACAGCTGTTGATTTTTTAGCACCGGCTTTTACTATAGCTTTTGCAGTTGTGCTATTTTTTTGTTTAGAAGATTTTTTTACTGTTGTTTTACTGCGTGTTTGTTTTTCTCCGGTTTTGTGTTTTTCTGAAATAAGCTGTTTAATTTCTTCTATGATTTTATTTACAGGTATATCCCACGCTCTGGATGTCGGAGCTTGAAACGGTTTAACACTCTTGTACCATGCAATATCGTCACCCGTAACTTTGAACCAACGCCATTCGGTTATTGTATTAAACAGGCCGAATGTTTTAACTCCCAATGCACCAGCAAGGTTCATAACTCCGTTATCGGTTGTTACAATTAAATCCATATTTTTCATGGCAGATGCGGTGTCCTCCCAATTTTTAAAAGTGCCTCCGAGTCTTATAAATTCATATCCTTGTGGCACAACATCCATTTGGCGACTCAAATCTTCTACCTGAAAACTATATACTTCTACGTCAGGTAATTGCATTAACGGATATAAAAATGAAAGAGGAATATCTCTATCAGTTTCTTTTGAAGCCAATGTACCTTCATAAGCGATACCAATTTTAAATTTATTATTATCATTAATATAATTGTCAAAATATTCCTTAACTTTTTCCTTTGGAACACTTAAATATCCTTCTGCAAAAGGTATTGTTTCAGGTTTTGTTTCACATATAATAGGCAAATCCATCATCGGAATATAATAATCATAACGAATACTGCTTACTTCATTCTCTGAACATATGTCAATACCTAAATTTGAGTCTTTGAATAAATCTATTAAACTATTTTGAACTACAAGTGTAACTTTACTACACATATTTTTTAATTGTTCCACAAAACGAGAAAACATTATAGAATCTCCGAATCCTTGTTCAAAATGGACAAGAATATGTTTCCCTTCAACAGAATTTTTTATTGTCCAGCGTTTTTTCTTGTTGTTAAATATTGGAGGAAATGAAACATTTTTCATATCTTCTTTTTGAAATCTGTGCTGTAAAAACTTAAAACCTTCTGAAAATCTTTTGTGTTGAACAAGATATGCTCCGTATGAATGTAAGTCTGAGTGCGTCGGGTTTAGATACATTAGCTTTGCATAAAATTCGTCTGCTTTTTGAGTTTCGTGGAATTTTCCGTATACATAGGCTAAATTTTTAACTATAATCCTATTTTGCGGTTGAAGTTCATAAGCTTTTGACAAATAATTAATCTGTTTATCTTTAAATTTATCCTGATAATATGTTGAATATAAATGTCCGAGCATATTATATATTGCATAATTATCCTGTTTCGTTTCCAATGCTTTTTCATAGTATTCAATTGCCTTTAAATTATCCTTAATATCAGAATATGTTATATCTGCAAGATAAACATAAACATCCTCTTTATCCGGTGAAATTTCCTCAAATTGTTTCAAAAATCTTATTGCTAAATCTGCATTTCCAATCTGTTTCATGCATAAACCGATATTTTTATAAATGCAAACAGGAAAATTAGGCAATTCCATTATTTCACGATAAAATTCTATAGCCTTGTCATACTTACCCTCTCCATATAAATCACTACCATAATTTAGGGAATGTTCTATGTATCTTGATATCGCATATTCTTTATTTTTGTCATTCAAATAAGGAATAATTTTTTTAAATGCCTTTAAACCTTGTTCATAATCTTTTTTTGAACAATGATACTCTGCCATTGATACATCAAGTGCATTTGTCAAATCTTTTGAATTTTCAACTCTAACACTGTTTTTTACCATTAATTTTTTAGATATTTGAGCCATAATAGCCTCTCAATTTATATACAATGCAAATAATATCATATTTAACGGATATTGTAAAGATTTGTAACAATATTAGACAATCTGTGCAATTATATCTTTTAGAAATACTTTATATATATGTAAGCGATAAGCAACATTAAATAAACACATAACACAACCTTTCATACAACCTACACACTAACCTTCTACACACATGAGGAATTTAAACAAGATTCCAAGCCCGGTCATCTGACAGGGTTTTTTTTTGTGTATATATTTATAGATGATGGAATTGGTAAACTAAATAGTTCGGTATATACCAACAATCTTACCAATTAGCGTTAATTCGTTTGTGGTTAAACCATTAATCGTTCTGGTTCTGTATTCAGGGTTATCTGATTTTATAATTATTTCATCAAGATTTTTGGATAAGCGTTTAATAAAAAATTCTTGATTAAAACAAAATACATAAATCTTATTGTCTTGAATTTGCTCGCCTTGCCAGTGCTCAACCAAAAGTCTGTCACCATCGTAAATTGTAGGTGACATGCTGTTTCCTGATGCATTTATCATAGAGTATGTTTTTTTATCAGAAAACCCGCTTATTAATGTTGTAGGAACAGGAATTTTTATTTTATCGTCTGAAAATATAATTGCACCGTTTCCGCAACTTGCAAAAACATCTGAATAATAATCGACATATATAATATTGCTTTTATTTTCGGAAATATCATTAAATAATGCAATTTTGAAATATTCTTCAATCCGCTTTAATTCGCTTACAGTAACTTGGCTTTCGTTTTTAATACGATTGCTGACGGTTTGCCTTGTAATACCGAGAGCTTCAGCCAGAAGAGATTGATTTATATATATTCCGCTTTTACCGGAAATTGTTTTCAGGAGTTCATCTAATTTCATATTTCACCATTTGAAAATTAACACTTGACATTTGTATGATTATATCGTACAATATTAGACAAGATGTAAATTTATATAAAACATTAAAGCATATATTTTACATTCTGTCAATTATAATGTGGAAATTTATTAAAAAATTGTTTATGAGGGAGTATTGGTAAAAATGGAATATGCTTATAATACGTCAGGCTCAAACACTTTGAACAAATTGTGGACGCAAAGTGCTGTTGATTGTTATATGATAGGCTGTATGTGTTCAAAATGTTATTTATATAAATCGGTTTTTTTAAAAAGTGAAACAAAGTGCAAAATGAAAGATACTGTAATTGAATTAGTTAGACAAATAGGAGTACCCGATATAACGAAAGATGACGTTTAAAAGTAAAAAATGGTTTTATAAAGAAAATGGAAACAAAGGCGGACGCCCAAAGCAAGATTCAAAAACATACATTAAAATACCTGAAATTACATTGGTAATATTAACCCCATCTCAATATAATACATTAGTCGAAAAATACGGACATGAACTATTTTCGAGAGCATTAAAAATTCTTGACAAATGGTTTATGTCCGGTTCTCCTTCGGCAATGAAATATGTAGGAAAGAATAACTATGCACATTTTCGTACAGACGGCTGGGTAATAAATGAGGCAAGAATTTTAAAGAATAAGCAAAGTGATAGTTAATAATTAATACTTAATTTTTGATTATGATTATAAATTGATTAATATTTTATAAATCTTTTGTAATGTTTTTTCATCAGAATCAGTTAAAATTTTATTTATATTTTTTAGTAACATTGTCCTGTCTGTGTAATGTTCATAATCAAATAAATCCACAATACTTACTTCAAGAGCTTTTGCAAGCTTTATCAAACTCTCTTCTTTTGGAATTTGCACACCTCGTTCTATTTTTGACAGATTAGAGGCTTCCATATCCATAATATCTGATAACTGTTGTTGTGAAAGATTTTTTCTTTCTCTCAATTCTTTAATTCTTTTTCCAAGTTTTTCAGCAATTATTCCCATAACAACAGCATAGCCTTTTTGTAAAATTCTTTAAAGATTTTACTAAGATGTATTATGTTGACAAATAAATCTTAGAAAGACTATAATAAATGGAGATTAGTCATACCAAGACTAGTTTATGATTTATTTTAAACTTAGTAGAATTATGAAAGGAGAAATCATGATTAGAGTAGATGGAAGCAGTAACATGCCTCAAAGCAGCAGTTCGGGTAAAACGCCGGAAAGTAAGGAGTATTGGAAAAAGACAATGGAATATAAAAGTCATATAAAGGAACAGGCAGAAAATCTGGACGATTTAAAAAACGCTGCATACTGGAAACAACAACAAATTAATTTAGCAAAAGAATATAATGATTTTGAGTCAGCAAAAAAATTGCAACAAGAATTAGATAGAATTAATGAGGATATATCAAGGAATACCAGTGTTTTTAAATAGAAATAATATATTTAAGTGCTTGGTTATATTAAATTAATGTATGTTTGGAAGTTTGGTAAAAATATTGATATCAATATTTTTACCAAACTATGTATTACGGTTGAAAAAGTTTATACGAATACAATAATATTGTTGAGTAATGAACTTTTAACCGATTGATTTTGTTAAAAAATTAAATGTAAATAAATAACAAAAATCACATAAAAAATGAAATTTATTGAAATTTCCGTTAAAAGACCTTTACAAATTTTTTTTATTTGATAATATGATTGGGTAAGCTTATCAACAGATAAGTGCGACAATTTAATAAAACTGAAATAATCCTCAGTAGCTCAATGGCGGAGCATTCGACTGTTAATCGAAGGGTTGTTGGTTCGAGTCCAACCTGGGGAGTTTTTTATTGCTTAGGCTATTTTTGATGATGGTTTTGAATACGGGATTAGGCTCTATGATTAAGTTTTCCCCATCATAAAAAACGTTCGAACACACTATTTGAATAATCTTTCTACGCATTTCAGCATTACCCTTAAGAAACGCACTATGACAGTCTCGAGAGAATTCTAATAATTGGTTCGATTGCTCAAAAAAGGTCTTTGTTGTTTTAAGCATTTCTTGTTCTTCAATTATTAATTTTCTTCTTTCTATTTCCCATTCTTCAATACTCTTTTGAAGACCTTGACTAAATTTATGCATGCCAGATTCAAAGGCTTCTTTAATAGACTTATCAATCTTATCTATTCTTTTTCTGAGAATTTTCTTATTGGTTTCCATATCAACACCTTGTTCTTTATGGATTTCTTTGAGACCTTTAAATACTGCATCGGCAACCTCATCTGGAATAGTTATATGTTTCAGCATATTAAGAACTGCTTTATCTATTAATTCTTCTCTGATATAACTATCTTTCTTGCAATCTCCACCTTTGTTTCCTGTACAGTGATAGTATATATATCTTCTTTCTGTACCATCCTTTTTCTTTTTACGCTTAACTTCTCCTGTCATTTGACAACCACATTTGGAACAGAGCATCGTTCCGTTATACGCAAATTCTGTATGTGTTTGCCTCGTTTTATTAGGACTATTTAATCTTTCTTGAACAGCAAAATATGTAGCTTCACTTATTATTGGTTGATAATCTGTTTTTTCTATTAAAATACCTTCGTATTCAAACTTTCCTGTGTACGCTCTATTGTGTAATATATATTCAACTGTTGTGGGTGCAATTCTATTACCATGTTTATTCCTAAATCCCATCTTGTATAATTTAGCCGTAACAGTGTCAATAGAATCACCTTGTAAAATTAGATTATATGCCTGTCGAACAAAGAATGCATTATCTTTATCAATTATCATTTTCTTGTATTTTTCACCTTTAATGGTTATGTTCTTATATCCATAGGGTGCATGGTATGGATATTGTCCTAGTGCAACTTTACCTCTAATACCTTCTTTGGTTCTAATTGCTCCAGTTTTTCTTTCAAGCTCTGCAAAGACCATAGATACTTGTCTCATTGCCTCAATTTGCAACCCTTCACCATTTACATCAGCAACGGTAAGAAGTTGTATATTATTTTTGGCGAAAAAAGGAGATAGCGTTGATGTATAATCTCCAACGCTTCTTGAAATACGGTCTAACTTCCAAACTATAACAGCTTCGACATTATTCTTTTTATCAGCACAATATTTTAATAAATCTTGTAAAGCGGGTCTTTCAAGGTTCTTTGCTGAACGACCTTCATCTTTAAAGGTTTGCACAATAGCATAACCATTTTGTAGTGCAAAATTCATATTATTTGTAATTTGCTGGTCAATACTAAAACCATGTTGTTTTTGGTCTTCTGATGAAACTCTTACATAACTTACGGCATATTTCATAATTGTTGCCCCTTTCCTTAAATTGTAGCATCCTAATCATTAGATTGCCAGGACATAATATCTTCAAATGCGTTAATATATTTAACTAATCCTTTTGCAATATCTTCATTTGTTACTTTTTCATCTGGGGCTATATCTAATTTAATAATAACATTAGCTGAACTTTTACCTTGACTAACAGTGAAAGAATATTCATCTAAATTAGATGAATTTGAATCTTGATTATTTAAAATATTTTTGTTCAAATCTTTCACTATAGACACCTTGTATTTTGGAAGGAACAGTTCCTTCGCCATATATCTATAGTGTAAAATTATTTTGATATTACTATTATTGGGTCATTGTTAAATGTATTTAAAAGATAGTAATATACTGAATTTATTTCAATTACTATTAGTAAAATTTTAGTAATTTTGCCTTTTTTTTTTTTTTTATATATAATCTTCAAATTTTTTCATACTTATTCTACAAAAGTCTTTGTATAAATCCATATCAATATTAAAGATATTTTCATCCTCTTTATTGGGTGATATTAAATAACGTTTGGTTTCATTTGGTCGTCCAACTATTTTGCGAACTTTTGTATTTAAATTTGACCTATTTTTGTCAAAAGTTGAATTGAATTTAAATATATCAGGAAAATAAATTTTACGCATTTGTTGGATACCATTTTTTTCTGGTCCATTTTTTTCTGCCCACCTGTATATATAAGTGAATATTTTCCACTCGGGATTTTCTAATTCAATTAATTGAAGCTCTATTGTATCTGGATTTTTTTTAGCATCTTGTTCTGCTTTTCTCAAACCACGTAATCTAATAAATTCAGATAAATCAACCGTAATACCGAAATCCATTATGTTATCTGAAATATTGCTTTTTACTTTTCTTTTACAAATGTCAATGTAAGGCATATGTTCAAGTCGCTCTTCAATAGGAGCTAATGAGAATCTAATCTTTCTTAATTTTATATATCCCCTACATAGTCCCCAAAGTATTATAGAAATGTATTTTGTATCATCAACATAATATTCTTTTAATATTTTACTCTTATCTACAGATGCCTTAAAATTTCCTATATCTTTAATGAACCGTTTTTTAAGCTCATGTGAACTAAGTCTATCATTATTGCAAGATTTTAATACATCATCTTCATAACAACTACTGTAATCATCTAGGAATTTACGTAATAATTGCTTATCTTTAACTTTTATAAATAATCTCACTCCGGTACGATTCAGTTTTATATATTCAGTGGTTTGATTAATACTCAATGCAGAGCCTTTAGTATAATTATTTACAAAGTTTTGAAGCTTTGTCCATACTTCTAAATAATTTTCTAATACTTCATCACACAATACTGAAGTATGGTAAGAGCCACATCCGTAGCAAAGATATATCAACAAACATAACTCATAACTAGATAATTCTTTCATGCACTTATTATAACAAAAATATAATTAAAAGTATTTTAAAGATTAAATTTTGCTATATATGACAAATTCATCAGTATATAGAAACATAGGTGCATCAAATCATTCTTTAGGCGAAAGACAATCAGAAGATTATTACGCTACTGAACCTAAAGCTGCTGAATTATTGTTGGAAATCATGCCAGAACTGGATAATATATGGGAAT
>JAKSUR010000016.1 GCA_024408765.1 bacterium
TTTGACATATTAATATAATAAATTTTTGGTAGACTAAAGTCTACCCTACTTACTACTTACTTACTACTTACTCAATGTACATAAAAATATAAAAAAAAAGAGCCTACTAAGGCTCTTTAGATTAAACGCGCGTGGCAAGATTCGAACTCGCGACCTTTTGGTTCGTAGCCAAACGCTCTATCCAACTGGGCTACACGCGCATATTATTAAACTTTCATCGTATTCCCGTTGGATAGAGCGTTTATTTCTCTATTTGTTTGAATTTTGCTTTCGCAAAATATCAAACGGCCAACCGGGCTACATGTGCATTATTACGCAAGGCTCTTTAATCCTTACTAAGTAAATACTACCAAGAACACTTTTGTTTTTCAAGTTTATTTTCAACTTATATACACGAATGTAACATGTTTTTTATTATTTATTTTTGTCTTTTGTTTCATACAAATGAAGGTTTGATTTCTTAAAAAAAATTATTAAAATATTGTTAGCTGATAGTATAACCATAAGGAGAATTATTATGGGCAAAAGATTAGACGGAACATCAATATTTAGCGGAATTAATGCAGGATTTACTAATTCCTTCGCGCAACTATCAAGCCAATACAGTGACGGTTTGACATTAGAAAATCTTTCAAATGCACTAACAAATGTTGAATTTACTAAAAATGCAGGTAATACTACTTTTGCCTCATATATGACAAATAATTTTAATTCAATAGATTCCGATAAAGATGGAGTTATATCGGCTTCTGAAATTCAAGACATGATGGGAAGAATGGCAACGCAAGGTTTGACAAGAGAACAAATAATGGCTCTTGCCGGAAATTCCGGCATGACATCTCTTCAAGAGACAGTATTATCTCATTTTGATGATATAGATAAAAACCATGACGGCAAAATTACAAATCAAGAAATTCAGGCTTATGGAGTTGAATCGGATTTGGAAAAACAAAAAATAGCAGACAGAAACAGAATGGTAAACAACATGTCCATGTTTTATGATAACGAAACTGATTATGAAGGTAGCCTGCTTGATTATAGATACACCGATAATGATGCTTAGCTTCGATTAAATTTATTTACATTTACCGCACAAAATTCTGATTACGTATTGTATAAATATAATCGTATCCCATACTAACTTACGGTTTTTGATATAGTACAAATCGTATCTTAATCTTTCTTCAGGTATAGGATCGTTATCATTAACCTGTTGCCAACCTGTCCAACCTGGACGTACCCAACTTCTGCATTCCCAATACAAAATATTTTCACTATTTTCTTCATAAACATCTTCTCGCACAGGACGAGGACCAACTAAGCTCATTTCGCCCTTTAATATATTAAACATTTGCGGAATGTCATCAATATGGTATTTACGAATCCACTTACAAAACGGCATTACTCGTTTATCATCATGCTCAACTTCAACTAAATCATCATCAAAATTTTCATCAACTTTGTCTTGGTACATTGTTCTGAATTTAATCATTTTGAACGGTTTTCCGAATTTTCCGATTCTCGTTTGCGAAAAGAATACCGGCCCGAAATCAGAAAATTTTATACCAAGCATAGCAACCATAGTTATCGGAAGAGTAATTACAAGGATAATAAGAGCCATAATTTTGTCCAAAATCCTTTTTACATGAGAATATAAAATGTGTTTAGGTCTTACATAATCATAAAAAAGCCAGTTTATCGTCATCTTCGTAATAAATAGTTTATGTGCAATGTGTGAATAAAAAGTCGGCATTCTCCAAACTTTTACTCCAAGCGGAATCCCTTTTGCCAAATCCGTTAAAATATCCGAGTCCATTCTCGACTTTACCGCAATTATAACTATATCAACATTGTTATCTTTTATAACAGCCTCTGAATCATAAGTTAAGCCTAAAATCGGGATCGAAGAATCCTCTTCTTCAATTGTATTCATATTGTCATCCAAAAAACCAACAACTTTCATTCCTAATTCAGGTCTTGATTGAATTTCCTCTGCTATAAATTTTCCGTTTTGACCGGCTCCAACTATCAAAATATTTTTTACAGGTTTAACAAATCTTTTATAAAGAACATAAAATGTTCTGGCAACAAGACTTGCAAGAAAAATCAAAGCTATATCATAAAGCAATATAACAGCAGCATATCCATGTAGCATCGGAATCATAAATACACCTGAAAGAAAACACGCAATTACAATACCTTCAAATAATTTATAAATATCTTTAAATGTATAAATTCTGGGTTGATAAAATCCTTTTGCATTAAGCATAATGAGTACAACAGCTGTCATAATAAAAATTATCGCAAGCAAATTGTCAGGTGCAATAATCGCAAAACTAATATATGCTACAAATGCCGTGACTATTGCATCAATAACCATAAACGCATAAACTGATTTAGATAATACAGACATAATAACTCCTAATTTCCTTATTAATTATAACACATAAGGAATAAATTATAAATATTTTAACATTCATTAAAAAAAACAGACGGCTTGTGTTTCAAGCCATCTGTCTTTTGTTTATAATTTGTAATTACTACTTGTTCAATTGACTCATAACTTCATCGGCAAAGTTGTCGCTTCTTTTTTCAAGACCTTCACCCAGAACGAATCTGTCAAATTTAACTATTGACATTTTTCCTGAAATCAATTGTTCAATAGTTTGGTCAGGATTTTTAACAAAAGGTTGCTCAATCAAGCATTTTTGAGCCATAAGCTTATTAACTCTGCCTTCAACTATTTTAGCTCTGATTTGTTCAGGTTTGCTTGCTAAATCTTCTTTACCCATGTCAATTCTTGTTTCTTCATCAATAACAGATTGAGGAATATCTTTTCTTGAAACGAATTCAGGTGCAGAGGATGCTATATGCAAACAAATGTCCTTCGCCAAAACTTCATCTTTATTATCAGTTAAAAGTAAAACTCCGATTTTGCCATTGTGAATATATGTTGCTGTATTGCCTTCATAGCTGACAAATCTTCTGACTGTGATTTTTTCACCAATTGAAGCGATTTTTTCTTTAATAACATCAGAAACAATTTTACCGCACTTCGGACAAGTTGAAGCCAATAAAGCATCGACATCTGCAGGATTTGAAGTCGCAACCAATTCTGCAAGACCGTTTGTTAATTCGATAAATTCTGCATTCTTAGCAACAAAATCGGTCTCACAATTAACTTCAATCATAGCACCAACAGAATCTGACACAAAAGAACCGATTCTGCCTTCTGCTGCTATTCTTCCCATTTTTTTATCAGCAGAAGCTATACCTTTTTGACGTAAAATTTCCATTGCTTTATCCATGTCACCATCAACTTCAACAAGTGCTTTTTTTGCATCCATCATACCGGCACCTGTTCTGTCACGGAGTTCTTTAACCATAGTAGCTGTTATATTCATTTATAATTCTCCTTCTATTTTCAGTGAAAACATTATCGAGTGATTTTTATCTGTATTTCTCGCTCATCTTATTCACTTAATTATACTGTTACTTCAACTCCTGCATCTGCCGCAGTAATTGCTTCTACTTTTTCTTTTTTGTTAGCATTATTTTCTCTGAGTTGTTTACCTTCAAGAACTGCATCAGCAAGCTTAGAAGCAACAAGTTTAATTGAACGAATTGCATCATCATTACCAGGGATTATGTAATTTATACCGTCCGGATTAGCGTTTGTATCAGCTAAGCAGATAACGGGAATACCCAATTTGTTAGCTTCTGCAATAGCGATATCTTCTTTTGCCTGATCAACTACGAATATAATATCAGGTAAACCTCTCATTTCTTTAATACCGCCTAATGTTTTGCTCAACTTAGCAACTTGTCTGTTCAATTGAGATTGTTCTTTTTTAGGCAATTTTTCAATGTGACCTGATGCGATAAAATCTTCTAATTCTCTTAATTTGTTAACTCTGCCTCTGATAGTTTCAAAGTTTGTTAACATACCGCCGAGCCATCTTCTGTTAATATAATAAGCACCAGCTCTTTGAGCCTCTTCGGCAATAACTTCGGCAGCTTGTTTTTTAGTTCCGACAAACAGAACATTTCTGCCTTTTGCTGCTTGTTCTCTTACAGCTTCATAAGCTTTGTCGAGCAAATCTGTTGTTTTTCTTAAATCTAAAATATAGATACCGTTCCTTGCACCATAGATAAACGGTTTCATTTTAGGATTCCAGTGTTGTGTTTGGTGTCCGAAATGCACACCTGCTTCAAGTAATTCAATAAGTGATGCTGTTGACATCTTTTGTCTCCTTTTGTTTAACTGTGTTTTACTACGGGCTATAAGCTTCATCAGAAGGGATTTTTGACTTAAAAATCAATCACGACTGACTAGGGTATAACCTATCAAGCTAGTATAACCAATAGAATCGTATTATAAAAAGATTTTAAAGTAAAGAAAATTTTAAAAACAGTTACAAAAATTTTTGATATTTTCTCTTTTTTATATCGTAATTTTTGACAATATAACCTTGCGAATTAAACTTTATTTGGATTGAATTGTTTGTATCAGTTCTTATAATCATAGAATTTTTAAGTAAAGATAGTATATAAAAGGATGGATGTCCAAATTTATTTTCACCTGTTGAAATTATTGAATATTTTGGGTTTAGGTATTTAATAATTTTAGCATCAATACCGCCTATTGCACCATGGTGCGGAACTTTAAGAACCGTAATATTGCGTGGAACTTCATTTAAGATTGCATTTATTCCGTTAATTCCGGCATCACCGGTGAACAACATTGAAAAATCTTTGTATGTTAACAGCGTTATTATAGAATTATCGTTATCACTTTTACCCTGATAATTGTTCAAGTTGATTATATTCAAATCTCCATTTTTATATACAATTTGTTTATTACCAACGGGAATTTGTTTAACTCCCATTTGCTTTGCTGTTTTGTATATTTGAATTGCCGCATTTGAATTATGATTAATTTCGTTTAAATATATTTTATCAACTTTGAGCGATTTCATTAAATCAACCGCACCGCCACAATGGTCGTTGTCAAAATGAGTGACAATTATGGAATCAATATTCTTTATGCCTTTGTCCTTCAAATATTTAATTACTATAATTTCCGCCTGAGATTTGCCACCATTGTATCCTGATTTTCCTGTATCTATCAAAATGTATTTATTATCAGGCGTTTTAATCATAAAACAATCTGCATTCCCAACATCAAATGCTGTAATTTCAGGATACTTATTATTTATGGGAATAACGGTTAAAAAAAGTATTGATAAAAGTATTCCAAATAAAATCAAAGCTTTTTTAAAATATTTTTGCCTTAATTCTTTGTACAGCATAACGGATAAAGCCAGTAATATCCCGTAATAAAGAAAAATTTGAAATACGGAAGGGTGCGAAGTTTGAATCGAAGAATTCGGAAGCTTACCCCAAAAATCGGAAATATTTACGAGTAATGTTATAAGAGGATTCAATATTAAATCAAAGCCCATACAAATATATTCGGCTATTGGTTTTACAACAGATAAAAGCGAACTTATAAAACCTCCAAAACTCAATACCATCAAAATAGGAACGCTCATAATATTAGCAAAGACCGAATACAGGCTAATATTATTAAAATAAAAAATTTGAATAGGTATAACCCATAATTGTGCAATAATCGGAATAGTTAATGTAGAAATCGCAGAATCAATAATTTTATTATTAAATCTTGCAAATGCCGGTGCCATAACAAGTATACCGAATGTTACGATAAAAGAAAGTTGGAATCCGACATCATTAATCCATAACGGATTGTATATAAGCATTAAAAGTGCAACAAATGAAAGTAATGAAATGCTGTGTGCATCACGGTCAATAAGTTTCCCTATTAAAACAAACATTAACATAAATGTTGCTCTGATAACAGATGCTCCAAGCCCTGTCATAAGCGAATAAATCAAAACCATTATCATACCGGTTGTTACACGAATTTTAAATGGTATCCTCAATATAGACATTAAAGAAAAGAAAAATCCGTAAATAAAAGCAACATTCATCCCTGATGCAGCTAGAATATGCAATAATCCTGAATTCACAAAAGATTGTTTTATATTTTTAGGCGGAGAAACTGCATCATCACCAAAAACAATTCCGCCCAAAATTTCCAAATTTGGTGATTCCATATATTTTGAATGTGTTTTTATAATGCTTTCCCTATAATCATTTATATTTTGTAAAAATTTTTGCTTAAAAGTTACTTTTGTGGGTAAAATTTTAAAATCTTTTGCGTAAAAAACGGCATAGGCATTGTGATTTCTTAAATAATTCCCATAATCAAATTGCGAAGGATTACCCGCTTTAAATGGAGTTGAAAGTCGACCGTTTAAAACATACGAATTGTATAATTTCAAATCATTTAAATTGTTTTGGGGTTCATCCGTCGAATTTATTGTTACAAGAACTTTTTCATTTTTAAAAGTTTTTTCTATATTACCAAATTTAATTTTATTTGTTTTAAAAAAGAATTTTGGTTTATTATCAGAAATTCCTTGGGGAATTGATATAATCGTTCCTTCAATTCGAGAATTTATTGGTGCAAGATTAAGCAATTCATCAGTTTGTTTCAACCGCATGGATGTGTTTATGATTCCAAAATAAAAAATTAAACTCCAAACCACAATATATCTGTATGGAATAAGATTTTTGAAAATTATAAATAAAAACAATAAACTTAAAATAAGGGAATATGCAAAAATCTGTTCGTTTAGAACTCCGTATAAAGCAAGTATGTACATTCCTGCCGTTGTGAGCATTAGTATATTTTTATTTTGAGTAAGCAATACACATACATTTCTAAACAAAGTATTTACCTTATATATTACTCTTTTCTGATACTTGTGCTATTTTTTCAATTCCTTGTGCATCAAGAATAAAATCGCAAAGCTCTCTAACCGCACCACGCCCGCCGTTTATGGAAGATTTAAAATTGCAGATTCTTCTAACTTCTTCAACGGCATCATTAGGACAACACGCAAGTCCTGCTTTTTCTAAAATACAAATATCAGGAAGGTCATCTCCCATATAAGCAACATTTTCATAACTTAAATTATATTTTGCCATAATCTCTTCCAGAGCAGGTAATTTAAATTGCCTGCCCTGATAGAGTTCTGTAATATTAAGATTTTTGGCTCGGTGTTCAACAGTGCCATTGTTTCTCGCAGTAATAATTGCCGTTATAAATCCTGTTTTTGTCATTCTGACAAGTCCATGACCGTCTTTTACATTGAAAGTTTTGTATTCTATACCGTTCTGGTCATAGGTAACACTTCCGTCCGTCATTACACCGTCAACATCAAAAGCAAGAAGCTTAATTTTTTTTGCTGCTTCTAAAGCACCGTTTTTTAATTCCGCCATTAAAATATCCTTATAATTTATTTACTTTGTAACTCTTCCTGCGACCACAACATCTTTTCCGTCTGCTTGTGGCTTAAGATTTTTTTTGTACACTTCAACATGCGGTTGAAGCACACTTGAAAGCACTTCAGGAAGTGAAACAGAATTATATAAGCTCATTATGATTTCTTGATATACAGTAGCAAACGCTCTTAATTGAACCATTGCACCTGCTGATTCCGGTGTAAGACTCATTTCTCTTGTGTCAAGATATTCACAAAAGAACGCACCTGCATTTGAATATGATTTACTTAATGCTCCGATATATCCTTCAGCATTTTCTTTTGATTCACCAATGTCGGATGGAACGGTGAGCGCAAATGCAAAAGTATTTTCAGGATTAAAGTGTGCCTCGGAGCTATGGTGCATAGCATCAGGAACTTTTGCAATTTGTTTTGAAGTATCTTTGACCGATTCATTTTGCATTTGTGAGTGCCAATTTACTGTATAATCAAACATTGAACCTAAATACTGATGAACTGATGAATAAATGCCGCTGATTCGTGCAGATGCCCAAAAAGCGGCTTCGGCATAAGCCAAGTTTGAAGAAAAATCATTGCTTAAAGACAAATCGGAAACACTTTGCGCAGATTTTAGCATAGCTTCCATGTCTGATTTTGACATTCCTGCATAAGCCAGTGTAAACAATGCGTGATCATCAAGTGCTGAAAATCTACCGCCTACATCATCATGAATATATAAATTTCCAATCCAACCTTCCGAATCAGACATTCTTCTAAGTTCACTTTTTTCTGAATTTTTATCTGTTACCGCAATAAAATGTGAAGCAGCCTTTTTAATTGCTTCTTCTTGTGATAAACCCTTTTCAAGATAAGCATTTTCAAGCATTTTTTTAAGCCTTAAAAAACCGTCTTTTGTTTCAAATGTTGAACCTGATTTTGATGCAACCATATAATTCGAAGAAGTTACATCATTACCTATCAAATACAAATATCTGTTAAAACTTGCGGAATCAACATCAGAATAAAAAATAACGCTGTGACCGCCGATATTTAAACCATTGAGACTCAACATGTTTTCAACTGTGTGTTTTGAACCGCCAATTCCTAAAACTGTTAAATATTTTGCGCTTGTTTGAGATTTGAATTTTGAAACCATAGAATAAATCTCATCAAGCCTTGCAAGTTGATGTTTTGGTAAATCTACCCAATTCAAAAATTGACCGGCTTTGTTAGCTCTTGATTTCAACTCTTCTGATGCTTGCGAAATAAGACTTGAAAACTTAGAAAAATCCGAATTGCTGAATATTGCCGAAATGCCTAATGATGTGTTGTATTTAATTTCATTTAACATAGCTGATACCATAAAGTCCTCCTATTTTACTCAATATCGCTAAATATTATATCATTAAAATATTTATAAATATATTTTGTTAAATATAAAAATAAACTGAAATTCAAAAATTAGCGATAAGTCCATCTATTTTAAATTTCAGTTTATTAAAGTTATTGAAAAAACAATTGTTTAATTAATCCTTTGGAACATATATCCTATTCCTCTTGCTGTTAATATAAGCTCAGGATTATTCGGATCTGTTTCCAATTTAGAACGCAATCTTGAAATATGAACATCAACAACCCTTGTATCAATCCTGTGATCAGCAGGATATGACCATACATGTTGCAATATCTCATTTCTTGAATAAGCTTGACCTGAATTATTTACCAATAATTCCAATAAGCTAAATTCCATGCCGGTTAATCTTATTCTTTCATTTTTTCTGAAAACTTGACGCCTTGCTGTATCAATTTTTATAACACCTGTTGTTATAACATTTTTTGCACCTTTACCGCCATTAGCTACTGGTGAAGCAGCAGAATCTGTTGGAATAATAACATCCTTCGAAATTGTTCTTCTCAATACAGCTTTAACACGAGCTTCTAATTCCTTCGGACTGAACGGCTTAATGACATAATCGTCAGCACCCAATTCAAGTCCCGTAATTCTTTCTGAAACATCGCCTAATGCTGTTAATATAATAATGGGAACATCCGACGTTCTTCTTATTTCTCTTGTAACACCATAACCATCCATTTTTGGCATCATAACATCAAGCACAACCAAATCAGGATTAGCTTTGTTGAACACCTCAACGGCTTCTTCTCCGTCCTCAGCAACAACAACATCATAACCAACCATTTTTAATCGTGTTTCTAAAATTCTTCTGATACTTGCCTCGTCATCGGCAACCAAAATCTTTTGTTTAGCTTCTGTTTCTACAACATCTTCTTGTAATTCTTCATTTTCAGCCATTACTATCACCTTTATTTTTTAATTAGTTTACAAAAATTTTTAATTCTTAATATTAATACATATATCTTAATAGAATTTAATTTAATTTTCAAGTGGCATATATAAATATGTTTTAAATTTACCTATGCTTATTTAATGAATTTTCCTGCTACGACTCTGTCAATTCCTGCAAAATCCTTTATTATATTGAGTTCGTTAAAATATTTTGTCATCATGTCTCTAACCACTTCCGCTTGATTTATTCCGACTTCAAACATCAAATAGCCATTATTGTTAAGATATTGCGGAGCTTTATTTATAATTCGCTTATAAAACTCCAAGCCGTTTTCATCTGCAAAAAGCGCAATTTTTGGCTCTTTTAATACTTCTTCTTGCAACTCTGTACCGATTGGAATATACGGAGGATTCGAAATTATTAAATCAAACTTTTCATCAAACCTTATTTTGTCAAACAAATTTGATTTTCTAAATACAGCTCTATTATTAATGCCAAGTGCAGTCACATTATCAAGTGCTATTCTTAAAGCATCCGATGAGATATCAGTCCCTAAAACCGTTGCCCCAGTTTGTTTTGCAATTGTACATGCAATGCAACCCGAACCTGTTCCAATATCTAATACAGACTTAAATTTACTAGTATTTATAATGTCTATTGCATTTTTTACAAGTATTTCAGTTTCATCTCGTGGTATTAAAACATCCGGTGTAACCTTAAAATATTCTCCCATAAACCATGCTTTACCTATAATATATTGAACAGGCATTTTGTTTTTTATTCTCATTTCTACTACATTAAACAGTTTTTGTATATCTGCTTCGCTTAACAACTTGCCTTGAATTTTATCTTTTTCGGTATAATTAAAAAACCCTTCAAGTAGCAGTTTTATTTCACATTCAGCTTCATTTTTTTCAATGCCTGAATCAATCAATGTTTTTATTATTGTCTGAATATTCATTTAATATCCTATCTATTTCATTTTTTATATCTAATTTTGAAAGATTGCTTATATCTTGTTTTTCAATCGAATATTTTTTACATAATTTTTCATAATAGTATAATTGCTTTTTAGTAGGAGGTTCTTTTGACATTTTTACTTCCTGTAAAAACTTTCGCTTTTTCTTATCAAACTCTTTTTGTGCCTGAATTAAAGGTTTTTGTTTTTCCTTATACTCATAATATTTTTTACATTCTTTTAAATACAAAATCGTATCGTTATAAAATTCTTCTGTATCAATAATTTCTTTTAAAAAAGGAAATCTTGATGCATTTAATTCCAAATAATATTTTTCATCCTCGAAAAATTTATCAAAAATTTCCTGCAATGCAGAGTTGAGATTTTGCTTAACAATAGCTCTCAAATAATTACAAAGTCCGCTCTTCTGAGTTTTATCAAGAGTTAAATATATTTGATTCTTTATTTGATACATAAAATTATAATAACATAATTAACGACATAAATTGTAAAGATTTGTTCATTTGTACTTTAAATGATTATTGAAAAGTTATATAATTATGGTATATGTATATCGTTAAAAATTTAAAGGACTATGATTTGTCCTACAAGCAAAAGATTTTTGCAGGTTTTATTAAGGATAATGTTGATTCTTTTACATGCTACGAAAAAATTACTAACCTAAATGCGATGCGTAAATATTTTGCTCCGGACAATAATTATGAAATTTATACAACTGCGATTGCCGAACCTGCAATATTAACCAGGCGAGCAATCGCCGGTTAGGCAGTTATTTTATTTTTTTTCTCCTCGTGGTATTCTTGTTTAAGAGGATAATATGAAGAGAATTTTGTTTTTAATCGCTTATATACTATTTCTGTCATGCGGTTTTGCAAATGCAAAATCTGACGATTTCAACATGCCTTTTATAAAATTTAATGGGTCAAAATTTTCACTTTATTACAGTGCAAAAAGCTTTGAAACCGGTGGATTTATTAATGAATATTATAAGCATAACCAAACATATACAAATTGGAATGAACTTATTGGTATTCATCATTATCCGACTGCTTTTTACCCAATTGAGCATGCAAAAGAATTTAAGGATTATTTGAGCGAAATTGGTTCAAGTGTATCTGTTGAAGTGTCTGAAGAAGATAATTCCGCTTTGTTGTATTTTATAGTTATTAGCGACAAGAGATTACCAATTGTATTGGAATTCAATATATTTAAGTATGTAAAAAGTCCTTTATGCGGTACGGTTGCTTTTCAGTATGCTAAACGATATCTCTTAAATAATGGCTTGGAAGTCGAGTCTATTATAAAAGAGCTTAATAAAACAGCAACAAAATATGTAAAACAAGCGGAGAAAGTTGATATGCCGGATATAATAACATTTGAGATAGAAAAAGGTCAATATGTTCATCCTGAGGATATTGCAAAAATATCAAAAAAACAAAATAAAAAAGATAAACCTAAAATAATAAATTTGGATAAAATAGATATTGATGCGGATGTTTTTGCAAATATTCAGGAAGAAGAAACAAAAAATTATCAATTCGAACTTGAAGGTGAAAATCTTGAAAAATATATTAATGAAGAATGTTTTAGTGATAAAAAAATAAAAGAATACAGATTTTAATAAGGGTGAGAGCATGAAGAAAAATATTGTAATTATATTAGGTATAATTTTTGCGTTGATATTTACAAGGATGATTTATACAAATATTTCAAAAACTAATGAAAAAAAGAAGAAAACTTCAGTTCCGTCAGTGACGGTAGCAAATATTAAATCTGAAAATGTACAAATTAGTTATCAAACAACCGCAAGAGTTGCCGCTAAATATAGAGTTGAAGTTCTTGCCAGAATAAGCGGATATCTTACAAAAAGTTATTTCAAAGAAGGTGATTACGTTAGAGCAGGACAGATTTTGTTTGAAATAGAGCCTCAAGAATACCAATATGCTGCAAATAAGGCAAAAGCTAACATTGATAATATTCAATCGCAAGCAGATTATGATCCAAAACAAACAGCACGATATGAAGAACTTGTTCGACAGGATTATATTGCAAAATCTGATTATGACAATGTTTTAGCACAAAGAAATGCTTACAATGCACAAGTTGAAAGTGCAACAAGTGCATACAAAGATGCAAAAAGGAATCTGGGTTACACGCACATTAAAGCACCGGTTGACGGCAAGATAGGTATCATTGATGTAACGGTAGGAAACTATGTTACGACAGCAAGCGGGCCATTAACAACAATAAACAGCACAAATCCTATGTATGTTACATTCCCTCTTGAATCAAAGGACTTTTATGAACTGGTGAAAATTGATGGCGGAGCTGACGTAAACAGGCAAGTGGAATTTATTTTTAGCTCAGGAAACAAATATGAACTTAAAGGAGTTCAAGATTTTCATGATAACAAAATTGATGAAACAACAGGTACAATCACGCTTAGAGCAACATTTGATAATTCTAAAAACGAACTTATACAAGGTGATTTCGGAAGGATAATAATTTATTCAAACAACAAGACTAATGTACCGATTGTACCTCAAAGCGCAACAATGGAAAATCAAGAAGGGCTGTATGTATATTTAATTGATGAAAATAATATTCCTAAAATTGCATACATTAAGACAATGGGAACATCAGGAACAAATTGGATTGTATCTGACGGAGTAAAAGTCGGGGATAAAATTATACTCACCGGTATACAAAAAGTTACTCCCGGAGCACCGGTCAAAATAGTTGAAAAAGCGGTTGAGAACACTAATCTTGAAAACAAAAAGGTTGGACTGATTATAAAAATAATTAACAAAATAAAAAATAAGAGATAAAAGGAAATATAAATGGCAGGCAATTTATTTATAAAACGACCAAAATTCGCAATAGTAATATCAATTGTAATAATACTGGCAGGATTAATTTCTATGACTACGCTTCCTCTGGAAGAATATCCGTCAATTACTCCTCCGCAAGTTATTGTAAATGCAACATATAGCGGTGCAAATGCCGATGTAATCACTTCTACAATTGCTGCGCCTGTTGAACTTCAATTAAACGGTATTGAGGATATGCTTTATATGTCCTCAGAATCAAGTAATGGCAGTTATCAACTTACAATATATTTTGAAGTCGGTTCAGATCCCGATATGAATTTGGTAAATGTTCAAAACCAACTTCAGCTTGTAACGCCCCGTTTACCTGAGGAAGTGAAACGATATGGTTTAACCGTTCGTAAATCTACCGGCGGCGGAGGTTGTTTGTTTATGTCGTTAACTTCACCGAACGGAACTTATGATGATTTATATTTATCAAATTATGCAACACTTTTTATAAAAGATGAACTTGCCAGAACAAAAGGATGCTCAAGAGTAAATGTATTCGGTGCAGGTGATTATTCAATGCGAATTTGGTTAAAACCTGACAGAATGGCGAGTCTTGGAATTTCCACCACTGATATAAGTAATGCGATTACAACTCAAAATATTCAATCTCCCGCCGGTAACATAGGTGTAGAACCTATGGATAATCCAAAGATGATGAAGTTTACACTTCTTACAAAAGGTCGTTTAAAAACCGTAGAAGAATTTGAAAATATAATTGTAAAATCAAATACGGACGGTTCTAATATAAAATTAAAAGACGTTGCAAGAGTTGAACTTGGTGCGGAACAATATTCAACAAATTCTCGTATAAACGGCAAATCATCGGCAATTATTGCGGTAACTCAGCTTCCCGAAGCTAACACGATTGATTTAACAAATAAAATTAAAGACAAAATGAAAAAAATAAGCAAAAAATTTCCTAATGATATTGAATACAGTATTCAATATGATGTTACGGAATTTGTGCGTGAATCAATAAAAGAGGTTATAAGTGCAATCCTTTTAGCGGTTGCATTAGTTAGTGCCGTTACCTATTTATTTTTGGGAACAGCAAGAGCTGCATTCATCCCGTTTTGTGCAATTCCGGTGTCCTTGATAGGAGTGTTTATATTTATGGCAGGAATCGGTTTTTCAATAAACCTTTTAATTCTTTTTGGGTTGGTTCTTGCTGTTGGATTGGTTGTTGATGATGCAATTGTTGTACTTGAAAACACTCAAAGACATATTCAGGAAGGAAAAGACAAAATAACTGCCACAGAGCTTACAATGAAAGAGGTTCTTGGTGCTGTTGTTGCAACTTCACTTGTTTTAATGGCGGTATTCGTTCCTGTTTCTTTTTTGAGCGGTATTACAGGACAAATGTACCGACAATTTGCAATTTGCATTGCAACTTCAATAGGTCTTTCTACTCTTGTAGCACTCACGCTTGCACCGGCACTTTGCTCCATGATTTTAAAATCAGGTGAAGAAAAAACTGACTTTGAATTTATCCAAAAATTTGAAAATTGGTTTAACATGGTAAGAGATAAATATTTAAGCATTGTGCAGTATGTTGTTATGCAGCCTAAAAAGACATTGACAGTGCTTGCAGGAATATTTTTATTTATAATTTTCATGTTTAAAATAACTCCTTCGGGCTTTTTGCCGGAAGAGGACAGAGGTGCATTATTTATTCAGGTTAAACTCCAAGACGGTGCCACATTAACCCGTTCAACAGAAACAGTTAACGGATTAGTTAAAGAATTAAATAAAATACCCGGTGTTAAATCTGTTATGTCCATCAATGGTTTTAACGGTGAAAACACTGCATTTGTAATTGTAAAACTTAAACCATGGTCAGAAAGAAAATCCGCAAAACTTTCCGTTAACAGTATTATGAAGCAAGCAAATAAAGTATCATCAGGGTTTACGGATACTACAACCTTTGTATCTCAACCACCTGCTATTACAGGTTTGGGTATGTTTGGCGGCGTTGAATATCAACTTCTTGATAAAGGTGACAGATCGTCTGATGAATTATATGAACAAGCTAAAAAATTTATGGATGCAGTAAGAAAAGATCCTGCCTTCCAGAGTGCATATACAGCTTATACGGCTGCACTTCCTGAGGTATTGGTAAACATACAGGAAGAAAAAGCTATGGCACAAGGTGTAACAATTGGTGAAATATATACAACTTTGGCAAATCAATTTGGTGCGAGTTATGTTAATGACTTTAACAAATACGGCAGGGTTTACCGTGTGTATATGCAAGCAGATGCCCAATATAGAGCAGACATGTCTGATATGAGCAAGATTTATGTAAAAAACATTTACGGTAAAATGTTACCGTTGACATCTGTTATAACAACAAAAAATATGGTTGGGCCTTTTCAATTAACCAGATTCAATTTGTATCCTGCAATTACAATAAATGCGACAGCAACTACAGGTGTAAGTACAGGTTCTGCAATGAAAGCAATGGAAAAAATATCCGAAAAACTCTTACCCAATGATATGGATTTCGCATGGTCAGGTACATCTTTACAAGAACAAAAATCGGCAGGTCAAATGCTACCGATTCTTGCAATGGCAATTACTTTTGTATACTTATTTCTCGTTGCATTGTATGAAAGTTGGACTCTGCCTCTCGCTGTTCTTTTAATATTTCCTGTAGCATTATCAGGAGCATTGTTCTTCCAATACATTTCCGGTTTGGCATTGGATGTATATGCACAAATAGGACTTGTTATGTTAATCGGTTTAAGTACAAAACAGGCAATTTTGATAGTAGAATTTGCAAAAGATGCAATGGAAAAAGACGGTTTAAATTATATTGATGCAGCCTTGAACGCAGCAAAACTCAGATTCAGAGCTGTTATGATGACAAATATCGCATTTATTCTGGGTTTACTTCCTCTTGTATTTGCACACGGTGCCGGTGCAGGAAGTCGTCATTCAATAGGTGTTTCAGTGTTTGGCGGAATGATGACGGTCGCATTTATAGGGACAATTTTAGTTCCTGCATTTTTTGTCATGATAAATTTGATGAAAGAAAAGTTTTCTCAATATTTACTTAAAAGGAAAAATAAATGAAATTAAAAAAAATATTAGTATTGTTAATTATATTTACGACATGTACACAAATGTCTTATGCGGGATTATTTAATAAATTTTCTGCAAAAGATTTAGGTAATGACATTGTTAAAGAGGAATTTCCTGAAGGTAATGACGTTGAACCTAAGCCTGAGTTCGAAACAGAAGAATCTGCCGAAACAATTGTTATAAAAGGCGGTGTTGAAGAAGTTAACGATATTAATTTGGACGATTGCTTAAGGCTTGCATTGGGAAACAATCCGAGAATACAGGCTGCAATGCAGGATGTTTTTGCATCTGATGCAAGATTAAGACAAACATGGTCAAATTATTTTCCGCAATTAAGTTGGCAAACAGGTTATACAAGAATACGTCAATTACAGTTATCTGATGTTTTTAAAGAAAATCTGGTATACAATTATTATCTTTTAGGACAAATAAGTGCTTCTCAAATGCTTTATGATTTTGGTGTTACTCAAAATCAAGCAACTATAAGGCGTTTAGACAAAAAAGGCTATCAAATTGCACTGACAGGAACTGTTAATGATGTTGTATGTGAAGTAAAAAAAGCATACTACAATTTGCAATATGCACTTGAATCAAAAAAAGTTGCACAAGAAATGGTTACAAGATATGAAGCTTTTTATAATCAGGCAAAAGCGTTTTATATGACAGGCACATCTCCAAAAGTAGATGTAACAATTGCAGAAGTTAATCTTAGTAATTCAAAGCTGATGCTTATTCAAGCAGAACATGCTGTTGCGATTGCAATGGCAAGATTAAGTAACACAATGGGGCTTCCTTATGCGAGCAAATACAATGTTTCAGATAATTTAAGATACAATCCTTGTAATATATCTTTAAACGAAGCTGTTAAAATTGCACAAGAATCTCGTCCTGAATTTCAACTCGCTGATGTTAGAGTTGAAGAAGCAAGACAAAATGTAAAACTTGCGAAAAAATCATATTTTCCCAGATTGACCGTAGAAGGTCAATATCAAATAGGTGGTGCTCATCCGACATCAAACTACGGTTATAATTTTGGCGGATATTTAACTTTCCCGACTGTAAACGGTATGTTAATTAAAAACGAAATTAAAGAAGCAAAAGCGTTGCATTTAAAAGAGCAATCAACATCAATCGGAACAAAAAACAATATTTATTATGAAATTCAACAAGCATTTTATTCTGTTCAAGAAAAGAAAAGCTCGATTCCGGTTGCTTTTTTGGGATTAAAACAAGCCAAAGAGAATTATGAACTTTCATACGGCAGATATAAAGTCGGAGTCGGAAACCCCGTCGAGCTTAAAGAGGCACAAGTTCAATATAAGGATGCAATGTTACAATATTACAATGCTTTATATCAATTTAATTCCGCTCGAGCTGAACTTGAAAAATTTATAGGAAAGAATTTAACTGACGGAGAAGTTCAATTAGATTTAGATAAAAAAACAAAAAAACATAAAAATAAAAAATCATAGTCAAATATTACTAATTTTAAGCTAATAGGTACTTAGATAAGTATGCATTTAAAAAATTGTGATTTATAAGCCGACTTTACTTATTTAATTCATTTATACTCTTTACATTTGCCCCGAAAACATTATAATTAATATATGTTTAGATTTATTTTAATAATACTTTTAACAATAATAATACCGACAAGCTTTTCGGCAGAACCTAATTTGCGAGATTACGACGAATACCAAATTCCTGCGGGTTATCATATTCCAATAATGTCACTGCAAGAGTTTTCAACGGCATATACAGAAGAAGGCGAGTGCCTGAATTTTATAACAACCAATGATATTTATTTGTTTAATAAAAATGTCATTCCGAAGGGTACAAAGTTAACCGGATATATTGAAAAAAAGAACGAACCAATCAGGGGAACAAATGCGTCAATGAAGATTTTTGTTAATAAAATGTACCTTCCTGACGGATATGAAATTCCGATAAAAGCATATATAAGTACAGTTAATAATAATTTAATAGGCGGAGAATTAACTCCGCCAGAGACTTATAATAAAGTTCCGCATTACCAAAGATGGTCAATGTTTAGAGCTTATGGCGTATTACAATATGTACCGGGCGATCAACGCAGGATGGGAGAGCACGTAACAATTTCATCCGGTGCTAATTTAAAAATAGTTATAGTTGAACCCATAAATATGACACATACCGTAATAAATTGACAAAATCTGCTTAACGGATAAAATATTATATTGGGGAGAGTAGGGATTATGATTGAAAATAAAATGAAAATTTTTTTTGTTATAGGCATGATGCTGAGTTTAGCAAACTTAGCGTACGCAGGAACTAATTATTCATATAAACAAAGTGATGCCAATTTGATTTATAATAATGTCGGCAATGTCCAGACATCAATGTATCCTCAAGATAATGTATTAAGAGGAAATGTTGTAATGGTGCCCGCAGGAACAGGAGTAAATGCAGCTCTGACTTGTCCTTTATCATCTGCAACAATGTCCGTTGGTCAAACTGTTACAATGGCATTAAGCGGAGATTTTAATTATGATGGCAGAATAATCGCACCGGCAGGAAGCACAGTCACCGGTACTGTTATTGAAAGCTCATGCGCTAAAAGAGGAAGTATTAACGGAAAATTATTAATACGCTTTAATATGATTACAACTCCTTATGGCACACAAATACCTATATCAGCTGTTATCAAAACGGATGATTCAACAGGCGTACTTGTTGGCGGAACTAAAATGGATGTAACAAAAGAATATGCAAAAGATTTAGTCGCAGGCTCTGCCGCAGGTGCATTATCAGGAGTAATTTTTGGTGCATTGGCAGGAGGTAGTGTCGGTCGTGGTGCTGCGCTTGGAACAGCAGTCGGCGCAGGCGGAGGGCTCGTTAAGTCAGTATGGGATAAGGGAAAAGATGTTGAAATTCCAATGGGTGCATCAGTAGAGTTACAATTAACTCAACCGATAACAGTAAGTGTACCGGCTTATCAATTTGAAAATTAGTAACATAATTTAACATATCGGATAATACTAAAAAACAGGATATGATATATATTGTAACAGTAAATTAAAAGTGCCGAATAAATAGAAAGAAAGCAGATAAAGCAGTGTCAATATTAAATAACAAAAGTTTTTTATATGATGAAGATGAAGAAAAAGAAGTGAAACCATACACTGTTCCTTCTCTAATTACAAGCAAACCGGAGGTTATACCGATATACAAATCATTCCTTATTTCTACCGCATTACACCCTGCGGTCGTAGGTTTAATTTTGTTATTAACATTTATTTTTGCATTGCTTGGAATTCATTTATTTGAATATGGGAAACTAAAACCGACACCAAAACGAGATATTGAATTTGTGCTTGTAGATAAACCCGGAGTTCCTCGAAATCCGAATACAAAAAACAGAGCGGATATAAATTCAAGAAGTGGCGGTATTAATGACCCAAAAAGAAAAGTTTCAATGCCTTCACCTTCACCTAAAAAGGCTCAAAAACCTTCCGCATCTGCTAATCGTGCAAATCAAATGATAAAAAAACAACAGCAACAATTAAAAAAACAAGTACAAAATAAAAATAATGCTTCACCTCAACCGAAGGCATCACAAGTTGCAAAATCCATACAACAGCCTTCAAATATAAATAAACCATCACCGGCAAAGCCTGCACCTCCGAATGCCAGACCGAGTGTGTCTCCGGTTTCAGCGCCGACACCCGTTGCAAAACCATCAAGTCCGTTTGTCGCACCAATTCCAAAAGGCGCACCTGTTGGCAAAACACTTTCAACGGGGCCAATTGGAGGCACAGGTTCAACAACAGGCGGTGCAAAATCAGGTGGTTCAACTTCATCAACAGTCAAAGGTTCTGGCGGATATGCTCCAAGACCGACATTATCTCCGTCATCGGGCGGTGGTTCGGGACAATTAGCAAGAGGTTCGTCAGGCGGAGGCACAGGTAATGTCGGAAATCCCGGAGGCGGAGGCGGTGCGCCCGGAATTGACGCATTAAGAGAACCCGATTTTGGGCCTTATATGAGGGAGCTTCAACGTAGAATCAAATTAAACTGGGATCCCCCAAAAGGGAATGAAAGCAAAACGGTTGTTCTTTTATTCAGAATTGCAAAAGACGGCAGATTATTGACTTGTCGAGTTAACAGGTCATCCGGATTACCTTCTGCGGATCAGGCGGCTTTGAAGGCAGTAGAATTAACAGCACCATTTAGACCTTTACCTGCGGATTTTAAGGGACAAAACATTGATATTCAATTTACGTTTGATTATCGTGTATTTGGTGCATCAAGATATTAAAATAGAGTGAAAAAATAAAAAATAAAGGGGAAAATCATGGAATTATTAATTGAAACAGCAAAACAGGATTGGTGGGTACTATTACCGATTTTAATTTGTTCGGTATTAACTATTGCGGTAGCCATTGACAGATGGTCATTTTATAAAGCAAACAAAAGAAATGTTATTGAATTAATACCAAGATTACAGAAAGAACTTGCGAGAAATAACCTTATGGGCGCACAAAATATTGCAGTTCAATGCGGAGGTATAATCGGTGAAGTAACGGAGGAAGCCGTAAGAATATTGTCAGAACAAAAAAAAGGTTTTTCACGTTCGTTTGACATTGCCTCAACTCTTGCATCAAGAAAACTTGAACACAGACTTACGATACTCGGCACAATCGGTGGTATTGCACCATTTTTAGGTTTATTTGGTACTGTATTCAGAATTTTATATACATTCCAAGATTTAGCATCGCAAGGAAATCAGTCGGCGGCAGTTGCAATGGGTATAGGTTCAGCTTTAATTGCGACAGCATTTGGTTTGGGTGTTGCAATTGTAGCAGTTGTTTGTTACAACACATTCCAATCCACTGTTAAGAGATTTGAAGATGACTTCCAATTAATCAAATTATTGTTCTTGAGCTTTGTTGATTCTGAAGAAGATACAAAAGTTCAATCAGGTTCAAGTAGTGTTGCACTGTAAATTATTTACAAACAGAGGTAGATTAAATGGCAATAAAAACAGGCAGAAAGGCCATATTTAATGATATTAATATAACACCTTTAACAGACATATTTTTGGTACTGTTAATTATAATGATGGTTGTAGCACCTACATTTCAATCAATCGACAATTCAATAACGATACCTGAAATAAACAGCGGTGCTTCGATTGAACAAGGAAAAGTAGTTGTTTCCGTAACAAAGGACGGCACAATTTATGTTGATTCAAAAAAGACCACTCCTTCTATGCTTGTAAAAGATTTAGAAACGGTTAAGGGTGAGGGTGAAAATCCTGAGTTAGTTGTTAAAGCTGATGAAAAAGTTAAAAGTTCTGTGATTATGCAAATTATGGATGCAGCGCAGGATGCACATTATAAAAAGCTGATTGTTGCAGGAGAACCTCTTAACAAAAAAGATCAGAAAAAACTTGAAAAAGCTTATGAACAAAGCGAAATGAATAGTAATGTCTTAAATGGGGCATCTACAGCTTTGCCACAAGACACACAATATGAAAATTGGAACTAGGTGATAATATGCGAGACAGTTTTAATGAAATAAATATAACACCGTTAACGGATATATTTTTGGTATTACTCATAATTATGATGGTAATAGCACCCATGCTTGATCAACAAGGTTTAAATCTTGCCGTTCCCGAGGTTGTTAATCAAGAACAAGTTTTAAAAGATACCAAAATTATGAATATATCAATAACGGAATCCAATAAAGTTTTATGGAACGGAGAAGAACTTGAAACAGCTAACCTGGAACAATTTTTTGCAAAGAACGGAAAAGATTATCCTGATGGACTTTTGATTCAGGCTGATGACGATTCCGAACACGGGACAATAGTTCGAGTCATGGACAGCGCAAGAAATTCAGGTATAACCAGCATTTCTTTATCAAGAGGTTAATAATTTACAGAGATTTAATTATGTTTAAAGCTTTTTACTGGATGTTTGAGTTATTAGTATAGTAACGATTTTTATGGGAGTAGGAGTATCTATTTATTCAAATACGTTTGAGCAAAATATCACATCGAACCCACATCCGTATCCGTAACTCCTTTCAGTCGTACGGCTACGACCTCATCCCTCGGTAATGTAAAATAACAATCACCCTCTTTAAGGAGGAATGAGCAGTTGTGCAAAACTTGTTTTGCTACAAATGCAGGTGGTGGTTTGGCGGAGGGCAAGAGGGCAGGAAGTCAAGAAGGCAGGAGGGGAATTATTTTTCCGCATCCTCCGTTTGTAAACTTTTGTAACAAATATATCCTAAAAAGTAAAGTTTTTACAAAAATCTGCCGTAATACATGTAAATATAAACGAGAAAAATCGAAAGGAGAAAACAGGATGACAAACGGATGCTCAGGAAACTCAATCTACAGATTTATAAAATATGTAGAAGGAACAGGCAGTGATATCGAACAGGTATTTGCAGAAGCTGACCAAAACGGTAACGGTAATACAACAAAGAGTGAATTAAAAAAATTTCTGGATAGTTTAGATCCCGAATGGGGCTTGAGCAAAAGTGATGCTGCCGATATTTTCAAAACTTTTAATACCTATACAAGCGGCAGAGGTCAAAAGATAAATGAAGATGATGATGTTCAAGGCAAATACGAAGCGTTAATGGAAAATTTTACAAAGATTCAACTAGCCGTAGAAGATGAACTGGAAAACTATGATAACGATGACATTTCTGTGGATGATATTATGAACGCACTTGCGGGCAAATTTGACAAAAACTTAAATATAAATAATCTTCAAAGTATTTTACCAAAATTGGTTGCACAAGCAGTTGCGGTAGTCATTGCAGAGAATGCACTTGAAGCAGTTGCAGGCGACTATAGTGTGCTTCCCGGTTATGATGCAACTAAGGATGATGATTTAATAGGATTACTAAATAGTTATATAAACAGTTTGAAGGGGCAAACAGATGATATCGAGGGGAGTATAGAGGCTATTATAGAAGCTTATATAGAAGGCACTGAATTAGAAGATGATCTGGCTCCTTTTGCATGGAACCCTAAAAATGGCTTAAGTGAACTTCAAAAACAAGAAATTTTGAATGAAGTGAAATCTGTAGTGATGGAAAAAGAACTATGGATAAAACCGCTTGATGCCGAAGCTCTCCTTGATAAAGCTATATCTGACTTTATTGATGAAAAACTTTTGGAAAATCCAAATTGGCAATTAGGTGGTAACATTTTGGAGGAATTTAAAAACTCTAAATCAGGACAAGTATTTTTGATATCGACAATATATACTGATTTTTGGGCTGATGATTCCTCAGCGAATTCTTCTCCAGATACCAGCGATTTATATTGCCAAGAAATAGCCAAGGCTTTTGGTGGTGATTTCGCAGAACTTCTTGCTGAAGGCGATAAAAATATCCCTGCATACCAAAATATATTGCAACAAGTAGCTAAAATGGTTAAAAATGGTGAAGTTGAACCTGACAAAGCTGTTGATAAGATTATACAATTAATTGCCCAAAATTATGCTGCTATCGGCAAAGCATTAGGCCTCGGATCCGATCTGCCGGTTGACAAAGCATATACACTTTTTACAAACACATACGATGAAGGAAACGGTGAGCTTGAGGTCATAAAAGCAAATGCTATCAGATTCCTTGATGCTGCCAGTGCATACAATAATTCGGAATTAAATACTGTAATTAAAGATAAATTTACCGAAAATTATGCTGATTTTATCAAAGAGATAGCAGTCCCCAGTGTAATAAAAGAGGGTGTTGAAGAGGTAAAAAAAGAGTATGTCAGACTTGTAGGCAATGGCTCAATTATCGATATGGATAAATTGAAAGCTGACCCAATCGGTGATGCCTATAAGAATGGCATTACTACATTTAGAGGTGATACTGTAAGTAACATAGATGCCTCAATGCAAATCAAAAATGGTAATGGTAACCCCTTGACAAATTCTCCTGATCACCAAATCACATACCATGCAACAGCAAATGGATTCCTCTCTGACGTTAGTATTACAAACGACGGCAAGTTGTCATTCAAAGCAGGAAATGAAGTCGGCGAAGCTACAATAACCGTTGATGTACTTGTAAACGGAAAAGTAGTCGGCACTCATAAAATAGAAGTTAATATTAAAAAAGTAAACCCGGATTTAAAACAAGGTATTTATCAAGGAGTTACGATAGAGGAGCTATGTAACACGCCTAAGTTTAAAGCGGGTGATGTTAACTTTAGTTGCTTAGAGTTTAATAAAAAGTATGATTGTCTAAGCTCAGGTACTGTAATCACGAGTTTGTGTAGTAAGATTAATGACTTAGGTGCAGCATTCAAACAAGCAGGGTATCCCGACGACATAGTCCAAAAAGTAGTTCAAACAACAAAAAATTACTACCATGCATTATTGCAGTTAGCAGAAGGTGGAGATAGAAGATGGCATGCTAACAGAGAGAAAGCATATTCGGATACGTATGATTTTAATGTTACATATACAAATGCCATAACCGGTAAAGTGGAGAGTTCCAACACTAATATTGCAGTTAGGTCGACTGATACTGCAGATGATGTAAATGATATGGCTTCCGTAGCGGATAAATTTTCCAGTAGTGGTATCTATGTTGGTCGTGATTATAATAAACAGGGCGATGATAAATTTTATGTATTTGTCGACATGTCACGTGTAGCAATAAAAATGAGAGATTTTTTCAGACAAGCTGAAAACTTAATGTAATCACCATAACGATAGGATAATATCAAGGAATGGCGGACTCACCGAGTCCGCCATTCCCTCTTTAAGGAGGAGGGAGCGGTTGTGCAAAACTTGTTTTGCTCTAAAAGGTGGTACTGCTATAACAAGACTTCGTCTTGTGGAGTCCTCGAACATACCCAAAACAAAGTAATAGGCTCTTTGAGATA